>CABUNB010000014.1 GCA_902492755.1 uncultured Collinsella sp.
GGGCCGGCCGATCCGGCCCTCAGGGTATCGGGTTCCCACATTCATCCGCACATGTACGGATGAATGTGGGAAGTGTTCGGATGAAGTTGATAATCAAGGGCACCTTTGTGGTGGTTTTCCAGTTTGCCAACGATATACGCGCCGGCAAAAAAGTCTGCTATACTCTTTCCCGCTGTCCCCATCGTCTAGCGGCCAAGGACGCCACCCTTTCAAGGTGGATATCGCGGGTTCGAATCCCGCTGGGGGCACCATTTAAACTGAGAAGCCCGTTGCCCTCGCGGTAACGGGCTTTTTGCTGCCGATATGCCGGGATTCGAACCCGACAGGGTGCGGAGCTGAAGAAACGCGTAAGCGTTTTCCAGCGCAGCACGCAAGGAGCGGAGCGACGCAGCGAAAGCGGGCGGCGCCAGCCGCACGCGGACATCCCGCTGGGGGCACCACAGAATCTGAGAAGCCCGTTACCAATTCGGTAGCGGGCTTTTTGCTACCCATACGCCGGAATTCGAACCCCGAAGGCATAAAATCTCACTGTCATCCAAGGGCCCGTGGACAAAAAATAGCAAATATGAGTACTGTTACCAATTTAGTAACAGCGATTTCATGCCATCAGAGGGCGATTTGGACACAAGGCGTCCTACAGCGGAGGAATTGCAGGCGTTTATCAGCTAAGTACTTGGACATATGTTGCGTAACACTGCATATTATGCAAAAAGACAATGCTACAGGGCTTGTGGCAGTACTCATATTTGACGTTTTTTGCCCACGACCCCTTATTGCGTGGGCGAATCAGTTGCAAAACGGACTCCAAAGCGTCCTTCGCAAACAAAAAGCCGGGGTCCGCGCGATGCGGGCCCCGGCTTTCAACCGTGACGGTATGCTGTCCCAGTCCTACACGTAGAACAGGATGTCGTCGTAGGTCGGAACCGGCCAGTAGTCGGCAGCCACGATCTCCTCCATGGCATCCACGGCGGCACGCAGCGTATCCATAGCGGGAACGACCTCGTGTGCATACACGTTGGCCTGCTCCTGGCCATCGAGAGCCTCGGCCTTCTGATGCACGGCGTCGAGCGCCTTGATAGAGTCGTTGATGGCGGTGATGCCGTTGCAGAGCTTGTTGAGCGTGTTCTGCTCGCACTGCATGGCGGCCTCAGCACCGGCGGCACGAATAGTCTCAAGGCCCTTAGCGACCTTGGTGGCGTAGGCGGTAATGACCGGGCGATAGGTACGACGCGCCTCGCGAACCATCGTGGTGGCCTCGATGTTCATGAGCTTGTTGTACTTCTCGAGCTTGCAATCGTAGCGGCACTGGGCCTCGGCGCGGGTCAGAACGCCCGTCTCCTCAAAGAGCGCGATGGCCTTATCGGAAACAAAGGCAGGCAGTGCGTCGGCCGTGGTCTTGTTGTTGGCAAGGCCGCGCTTCTCGGCCTCGACGGGCCACTCGTCGGAGTAGCCGTCGCCGGAGAACAGGATGCGCTGGTGATCGGTCAGGACCTTCTTGCAGTACTCGAGCGCAGCGTCCTGGAATTTGTCCTCGGGCGTGCCCTCAAGTGCATCGGCAAAGGACTTGAGCGACTTGGCCACGGCAGCATCGAGCACCAGGTTGGAGTCGGAGACGTTCTGCTCGGAGCCGCAGGCACGGAACTCAAACTTGTTGCCGGTGAAAGCGAACGGGGAGGTGCGGTTGCGGTCGGTGTTGTCCTGCATCAGCTTGGGCAGGGTGTCGGCGCCCAGGTCGAGCACGCCGCGCGTGGCGTGGACGGAAGCCTTGCCGTCGATGATCTTCTCGACGACCTCGGTAAGCTGGTCGCCCAGGAAGATGGACATAATCGCCGGAGGAGCCTCGTTGGCGCCCAGACGGTGGTCATTGCCGGCCGAAGCGACGGAAGCGCGCAGGAGCTCCTGATAGTTGTCGACGGCCTCGATCACCGCGGTGAGGAAGACGATGAACTGCAGGTTGTCGAGCGGGGTGTCGCCCGGATCGAGCAGGTTCTCGGACTCGGTGCCGAGCGACCAGTTGTTGTGCTTGCCCGAACCGTTGATGCCCTCGAACGGCTTCTCATGCAGCAGGCAGACCAGATCGTGGCGGGAGGCGATGAGCTTCATCTTCTCCATCATGACCAGGTTCTGGTCGATGGCCTCGTTGACCTCGCCATAGACGGGGGCGAGCTCATGCTGGCAGGGGGCAACCTCGTTGTGCTTAGTCTTGGCGGGGATGCCGAGCGCCCACAGCTCGTTGTCCAGGTCCTTCATATAGGACGAGACGGTGGGGCGGATTGCGCCAAAGTAGTGCTCCTCGAGCTCCTGGCCCTTGCAGGGAGCGGCGCCAAAGAGCGTGCGGCCGGTGATGACCAGGTCCTTGCGCTTGCGGTAGGCATCCTTCTTGATCAGGAAGTACTCCTGCTCGTCACCCACGGAAGGAACGACCTTCTTGGGGGTCTTGCCAAAGAGTGCCAGTACACGCTTGGACTCACGCGAGAGCGCGGTCATGGAGCGCAGCAGCGGGGTCTTCTTGTCCAGGGCCTCGCCCGTGTAGGAGCAGAAAGCCGTGGGGATGCACAGGACGTCGTCCTTGATAAAAGCAGGGCTGGTGGGATCCCAGGCGGTGTAGCCACGGGCCTCGAAGGTGGCACGCAGACCGCCGTTGGGGAAGCTGGAGGCATCGGGCTCGCCCTGGATGAGGTTCTTGCCCGTAAACTTGGTAATGGCGGTGCCGTCGTGGTTGGGCTCGAGGAAGCTGTCGTGCTTCTCGGAAGTAATGCCCGAAAGCGGCTGGAACCAGTGCGCGTAGTGCGTGGCGCCCTTGGAGATGGCCCAGACCTTCATGGCGTGGGCAACGGCGTTGGCCACATCCAGGTCGAGCGGCTCACCGTCCTCGAGGGTTGCAGCAAGGCGCTTCCAAATGTCCTTGGGGAGGTAGTCCTTCATGACTTCCTCAGAGAACACCATGGTCCCGAAGCGGTCAGTAAGATCGGCCATACGGAACTCCCTTCGTATCGGCACCGCGTGAGATGCGGTGTTGATTACTAACGAACGAGTCATAGCTTAGACTCGCCGTGTTTCCGCGACATTACCGTTATGTTGCTGTCGCGAAACCAATCAATGAGGTTACCGCATCACAGCGGCACTGCCGCCCTTAATGGCCAATCAACTGTATAAATTGCAGACCTCTCCCCATGATTTAAGGGCAGTCAATTTGGGACAGGGCTTTCTTAACTGGTATTTCGCATCAGATACCATTCAATATAGCCCTTTCCTACATTGACCGCTCTGCTATAGGCAATGCCGATAGCAAGGCATCTTTGATTGGTATCCCTAAATCGCGAGTAAAACTCCACCGTGGCACAGCGGTGCTGTAGAATCCTTACAACACATCGCACCCAGGCATCTAAAGGAGCACGATATGCGCGTCGACGAGGTTTTTAAGCAGGCAGCATCCCAGGGCACCACGTCCGTTTCGTTTGAGATGTTCCCGCCCAAGGGTGAGCTTACCCTCGATACGGCTCGCGAGGTGGCAGGCAACCTGTGCAAGCTTTCACCGAGCTTTGTCTCGGTCACTTGTTCCGCTGGCGGCTCGGGTAACGGTGCCACCACCGCCCCCATCGCACATATGATTACGAGCGAATTCGATACGCCCTCGGTAGCGCACCTCACCTGCGTTGGCCGCACACATGCCGATATCGCCGCCAAGATTGACGAGTATCGCTCGGCCGGCGTTGAAAACATCCTGGCCCTGCGCGGCGACCTGCCCGCTGGCGCGACCGAGGACGACAAGCCCGCCTCCGACTACGCCTACGCCCGTGACCTCATCCCCGAGCTCGTCGACGCCGGCTTTTGCGTGGGCGCCGCAGCCTACCCCGAGGGCCACATTGCCTGCGAGGATCTCAACCTCTCGGTCGAGCACCTCAAGCAAAAGCAAGACGCCGGCGCGAGCTTCTTTGTGACGCAGCTCTTCTTTGATAACGAGTGCTTCTATCGCTTCCGCGAGCTTGCCGACAAGGCCGGCATCACCGTGCCTATTACCGCGGGCATCATGCCGTTTATGGGCAAGTCGCAGATCAGCCGCATGGTCTTTATGTGCGGCGCGTCGCTGCCCTCCCCCGTCATCAAGATCCTCGCCAAATACGAGAACGACCCCGAGAGCCTGCAGGCAGCCGGTGTAGATTATGCCGCCCGCCAGCTTTGCGACCTCAAGGAGCACGGCGCCGACGGTCTGCACCTGTACACTATGAACCGTCCTGCAATCGCCGCGACCATTATGGAGCGTCTGGGGTAATGGAAAAACCGCACATCGATACAACCGTTGTTGAAGTGCCGGCCGACCTTGCGTCGCCGGCGCTTTACCGTATCGACGCTGCCCACCATCCTCGTGTCGACCGTGCCGAGATGCTGCGGTATCTGGGCTACGGCGGCCAGCAGATTGAGCCCGAGCTAGCGCAGCGTATTGAGCTTGTCGTTGAGCGTCTGGAGCTGGACATTGAGCCCCGTGGCGTGCGCCGCATATTTGCCATCGATGCCACGGGCGTCGATGAACAGGGCGAGCCCTGCATTCGCTTAGTCGGCACCAACGTTGAACTGCGCGGTCGCGATATCTATCGCCACCTCAAAGACGCCCGCTTTGCCGCACTCATGGCATGCACCCTCGGCATGGACGCCGAACGCCGTCTGCGCACCACGGGAGCTCAGCAGCCCCTAGAGGGAGCCGTGCTCGACGCCGCATGCTCCGCCTACGTGGAGGCCGCCGTCGAGCAGATGGACCAGCAAGTCAAGGCTGCGGCCGCTGCACACGGACTCGCCGGTAACTGGCGCTTCAGTCCCGGCTATGGCGACTGTCCGCTCTCGGCCCAGCGCTCGATCGTGGCTGCACTCAACGCCACGCGCCTCATTGGACTTACCGTCACCCCCACCAGCCTGCTCATGCCCACCAAGAGCGTGACCGCGGTGATCGGCCTGTTTGACGGCGAAGTCCACGACGCCCAGAGCCGCCCCACCTGCAATATCTGCCGCATGCGCGAGCACTGCCGCTTCCGCGCCGCCCACACCACCTGCTATTCCAGCCATTAGGAGCCCCCGATGTTTACTCCGCTTATCACTCATGATCTGGACGGTGCCGCGCTGGCGGCACCCGTTGATGCTGCCCGCCGCAGCGGCGATGCATACAAGACGCGCACGATCGACGACCTTCGCATTAAGGATGACCGCCTGCGCGCCGCCATCGAGGGCACGGGACACCTGCTGTTCGACGGCGGCATGGGCACCATGCTGCAGGCGGCCGGCATGAAGGCCGGCGCCCTGCCCGAACTGCTCAACTTTGAGGAGCCACAGGTCATTACCGATATCCAGCGCCAGTACGTCGAGGCTGGCTGCGACGTAATCACCGCCAACACCTTTGGCGCCAACGCCCACAAGCTCGACGGCGCCGCCACCGTGGCAGATGTCTTTGCCGCCGCCGTCGCCTGCGCCCGCGCGGCCGGCGCCCACTACGTCGCCGGCGATATCGGCCCCATCGGCGCGCTGCTTCGCCCCTTGGGTACCCTCAGCTTCGACGAGGCCTATGACCTCTTTGCCGAGGAAGTGCGCGCCGGCGTCGCCGCGGGTGTGGACCTCTTTATTATCGAGACTATGACCGACCTGGCCGAGATCAAGGCGGCCGTCCTCGCCTGCCGCGAGAACTCCGACCTGCCCGTCTTTGCCACCATGACCTTTGAGGAAGACGGTCGCACCTTCCTGGGCACGAGTCCCGAGGTTGCCGCCATCACGCTCGATGCCATCGGCGCCGATGTCCTGGGCATCAACTGCAGCCAGGGCCCGGCCGAGCTCCGGGGACTCGCTGCACGCATGCTCACCGTTACCGACAAGCCCATCATGGTGCAGGCCAACGCAGGACTGCCCCGCGTGGACGACGACGGCAACACCGTCTTTGATATCCAGGCGCCCGAGTACGCCGCGGCCGTCGCCGGCATGATCAAGGATGGCGTGAGCGTCGTGGGCGGTTGCTGCGGCACCACGCCCGTGCACATGGCGGCCTTGCGCACGCTTATCGACAACCACACGCCCAGTCCGCGCCATCGCAAGCCCAGCATGTCGGTCACGAGCGCCCAGACGGTCGTGGACCTTCCCTGCGATGGCCACAAGATCGCCGTCATCGGCGAGCGCATCAATCCCACCGGCAAAAAGCGCCTGCAGCAGGCCCTGCGCGACGGCGATCTGGACTACGTCGTAAGTCAGGGCATCAGCCAGCAAGAACAGGGCGCCGATATCCTGGACGTTAACGTGGGCCTGCCCGAGATCGACGAGGTCAAGATTATCCAGCAGGCCACCGAGCAGCTCCAGGGCTCCACGCTCCTGCCGCTGCAGATCGACTCCACCGATCCCGCCGCTGTCGAGGCCGCCGTACGCCGCTACGCCGGCAAGCCCATCATCAACTCGGTCAACGGCAAGCAGCAGATCATGGATGAGATCTTTCCGCTGGTCGCCCACTATGGAACCAACGTCGTCGGCCTCACGCTCGACGAAGGCGGCATCCCCGATACCGCCGAGGCTCGCTTCGCCATCGCCGAGCGCATCGTGGCCGAGGCCGCCCGCTACGGCATCGGCCCGGACCGCATCCTCATCGACTGCCTGGTCATGACCGCCTCGACCAACCAGCGCCAGGCTGAGCAGATCCTGCGCGCCATGTCTATGTGCAAGGAGCGCCTGGGCGTCAAATGCGCACTCGGCGTGTCGAACATCAGCTTTGGCCTGCCCGCGCGGCCGCTGCTGGGCTCGGTCTTTTTGGCCGCCGCCTTTGGTGCAGGTCTGGACGCCCCCATCATGAACCCGGGTTCCAAGCGCTTTATGGATACCGTCTACAGCTATCGCGTGCTGAGCGTTGAGGACGAGGGCTCGACCGGATACATCGAGCGCTACGCTGGCTGGACCGATCCGTATAAGATCGCCGCGAACCCGGCAGCGGCCCAGACCGCATCGACCGACGCCGCGCCCGCTGCTGACACCGCCGGCACCGACGGCAACGACGACCCCATCCGCCACATGGTCGTCTCGGGCCGCAAGGGCGAAATTGCGGCCGAGACCGAGCGCCTGCTGGCCGACCACGACGCTATGGAACTCATCAACAATCACTTTATCCCCGCCCTCGACGAGGTCGGAGTCCTCTTTGACCAGGGCAAGTTCTTCTTGCCGCAGCTCATGGCCTCGGCCGAGGCCGCGCGCGTGGGCTTCGATACCATCAAACGCCTGATGCCCGCCGGCGAGATTGCCGACAAGGGTAAGATCTGCGTGGCCACCGTCAAGGGCGACATCCACGATATTGGCAAGAACATCGTCAAAATGCTGCTCGACAACTACGGCTACACCGTCTTTGACCTTGGCCGCGACGTCGATCCACAGGAGGTACTCAAGACCGTCAAAGAGCGTGACATCAAGCTCGTCGGCCTCTCGGCGCTTATGACTACCACCGTCGTGGCCATGGAAGAGACCATCAAGCTGCTTCATGCCGAGGTGCCGGGCGTCAAGATCATCGTAGGCGGCGCCGTACTCACCCCCGAATACGCCAAGCAGATCGGCGCGGACTACTACGCCAAGGACGCCGCCGAGAGCGCTCGTATCGCCGAAGAGATCTTTGGGCAGTAACACAACGGAAACAACCAAGCACCAAAACGTGCCGCACGCGCCACTTGGCACGTGCGGCACGTTAGAATAGAAAAGACTATGCTCGTTTTGGCAGATAGGAGCGCAAGGATGGCGATCACGCCCGCAGAAATCGCGGAAACCCGCGGCATGGTTGAGGAGCAGAACCTCGACATCAGGACCATCACCATGGGTGTTTCGCTCATGGGTTGCGGTGACGAGAACCTCGACCGCATGTGCACGAAGATCTACGACCACGTGACGCACACGGCTGAGCATCTGGTCGAGACCGCCGAGAACCTCGAGCGCGAGTACGGTATCCCCATCGTCAACAAGCGCGTCTCCGTCACCCCGGTGGCGCAGATCGCCGCGTGCTGCAAGGATGAGGACCTCACCCCCATCGCGCATGCCCTCGACCGCGCGGCAGAGACGCTCGGCATCGATTACCTGGGTGGCTTCTCCGCACTCGTCCAGAAGGGCATCGGCGACGCCGATCGCCGCGTCATCCAGTCCATCCCCCAGGCGCTCGCTACCACGAGCCGAGTCTGCTCCAGTGTCAACGTCGCTAGCCTGCGCGCCGGCATCAACATGGACGCCGTGCTTATGGCCGCCCAGACCATCATCGATGCCGCTAAACTCACGGCCGACCAGGATTCCGTCGGCGCTTCCAAGTTTGTCTGCTTTGCCAACATGGTCGAGGACTCCCCGTTTATGGCGGGCGCCGTCCACGGCGGTGGCGAGGCCGACGCCGTCATCAACGTAGGCGTCTCGGGCCCCGGCGTTATGGCCGCAGCCCTGGAGACGCTGCCCGATTCCGCATCGATGATGGAAGTCGCCGAGAAGATTAAGCAGACCGCCTTTAAGATCACCCGTGCCGGTGAGCTCATGAGCCGCGAGGCCGCCCATCGCCTGGGTGTCGAGAAGGGCATTGTCGACCTGTCGCTGGCTCCCACGCCTGCCATCGGCGACTCCGTCGCACGCATCCTCGAGATCATCGGCGTGGGCACCTGTGGTGGCCCGGGCACGACCTGCGCGCTCGCCATGCTCAACGATGCCGTCAAGAAGGGCGGCGTCATGGCCAGCTCCAGCGTGGGCGGTCTCTCCGGCGCCTTTATCCCCGTATCCGAGGACGCCGGCATGATCGCCGCCGTCGAGGCCGGTGCACTTTCGCTCGAGAAGCTCGAGGCCATGACCTGCGTGTGCTCCGTTGGCCTGGACATGATCGCCATCCCCGGCGACACCCCGGTCGAGACCATCGCCGGCATCATTGCCGACGAGATGGCTATCGGCGTCATCAACAACAAGACCACGGCCGTCCGCGTGATTCCCGCCATCGGCAAGGGCGTGGGCGACTGCGTCGAGTACGGCGGCCTGTTCGGCCGTGCGCCCATCATGCCGGTGAACCCCAACGCCGGCACCGTGCTTGCCCACCGTGGTGGTCGATTCCCGGCGCCGCTGAACTCGCTGAAGAACTAGCTGAGGGGTTCGGGCGAGGAGCCCCGGGGAGGGCAAATATATAAGGTCGCCTGCTCGGACAGTCCTGACTCGCACGGAGAGCACATTAAGTGCTCTCCGGCTCGTGCGGAACTCGCGATCGACCTTATATATTTGCCCTCCCCGGGGCTCCCGCACATCGGGACCTCGGTTGGGTTCCATCCCGATTGCAGTTGCTTCGCTCCTGCACCACTTGGTTGGTATGGCGGTTTGGCGTTGGAACGGTTCTTTTTCTGATATATGCTGGTTGCGGCTCTTCTTTTTGGGAGGGGCCGCTTTTTTGTTGTGAGGGGGATGGCCCGTGGCTGATGATTTGATTCGTTCTGAGCTGCTTTCTGTGGATTGGAATGAGGAATGGATGCGTTTGCAGGCTGCTCGGCATCGGGCTGATGACTCTTTTGAGTGGGACAAAAGGGCTCGGCATTTTCGGCCACTTGAGACTGCTCCGTATGCTCGCGATTTTATGGAGCTGCTGGCACTCCAGCCTGGTGAGTCGGTGCTTGATATGGGGTGTGGGGCTGGGTCGATTGCTATTCCGCTTGCGCAGGCTGGGCATCCTGTGATTGCTGCTGATTTTTCCCCTGCTATGTTGGGCACGCTTGATGCCGGTATTGAGTATTACGGGCTTGAGGACCAGATTACGCCGCTTGAGCTTGCTTGGGATGATGATTGGGATCTGGTGGGGCCGGTTGCCAAGGCTGTGGATGTTGCCTTTGCGAGTCGCTCGGTTACTACGAACGACCTGAAGGGAGCGCTTGCCAAGCTTGATCGAACGGCCCGCCGGCGTTGTGCTGTCACGATGGTCGCTAACTCTAGCCCACGCTATGACCTGCATCTGATGGACGCCATCGGTGCCTCGGTTACCTGCAGTAATGGCTTTGTCTATGCCTTTAATATCCTCATTCAGATGGGTGCCCTGCCGCAGGTTACGTACTTTGAATCGCCTCGTCGCGATACCTTCGATAGCCTTGAGGCGGGCGTGGCGGACTTTTCCCGTATGCTCGAGCACGGTAACGAGGATAAGGTCGACCGTCTACGCGATTACATTGCCCAGCATATGATTGAGAACCCCCATGCTGGCGAGCCGGGTTCAAAAGGTGTGCCGCAGGGACACTACATGCTCGACCATATCCGCAAGGTCCGCTGGGCGTTTATTGCCTGGGAGCCGGTCTCCGCGAGTCGTCCGTAGCCCATCTATAAACCGTCTGCAGTCCGCACCGGTCACTCACTCGGCATCCGCATTCTTTTTGAACTGGGCAAACACGCCCCACACCGCGCCGTTCCTGCGCTATCGTGGGACAGCTCACGTAGATTAAGGCCCCATCGCGGGGCGCCCCATAACATAGAAAGCGAGAACCCATGGCACTGACAGGAGCCCAGGTCAAGCAGCTTCGCAGCATGGCCCATCACCTCAACCCCGCCATCATCATCGGCAAGTCCGACATCAACGAGGGCACCGTCGAGCAGACGGTCGCCTACCTGGAGAAGCACGAGCTCGTTAAGTGCTCCGTACTCGATGGTTCCAGCCTTTCTGCCCGCGAGGCCGCCGAAGATCTCGCCGATCGCTGCCACGCCGAGGTCGTCCAGGTCATCGGCCGCAAGTTCTCGCTGTATCGCGAGTCCTCGCGCAAGGACATCGAGAAGATTAAGCTCGTCTAAGAGCCGACGATCCGGCGAGCCAACATACATCAAGCTTGCGAGCGTCCGAGCAATTCGGGCGCTCATTTTTTATCGCTCGACGAGCACGCGGTTAAGCCTGCCCTCTACCAAGCGCTCGTACAGACGCCGCGTCTCGGGCTCGGGCACGCCATTGACCTGCTCCCTCAGGTGATGCATATGTCCACTGTACAGCTCGACGATATCGCGTCGTCGCCCCGCCGCACCGTAGACGCGCATAGCGCAACGCACCATGTCCTCGCGCGTTGTCTCTTGCCGCAGCCCCGACTCCACCAGCCATACCGCCGACTGTAGGTCGTTTTCTTCTAGGGCGGCATTCGCGCCCCGAATCATGCAGTCGATATACTTCGATTCCATAATGCGCCGCATACGCAAAAAGTAAGTGGGATTACAGCCATTGGGAACATACAACGGGCCGGCGTAGAGCTGCTCGATCTTAAGGCACAGCTCGACCAGATGGGGCCCGCGCGCACCCGTGCGATTTCCCAAAACTTCGCGGCTTATCTGATCAAACAACCGCACGTCAGTCTTGACGTAATCGCCGTTAAGCCCAATGCACTCGTTTTGGATCAGCACACACGACTTGCCGTCCGGTGTCGGCCCCAAGGCCGAACGCAGGCGCGATATCGTCGAGTACAGATTGTTACGAGCGCTATTGAACTCGGCATGGGGCCACAGCTCCATAGCCAGCGTCTCGCGGTCGACCAGTGTATCCATGCCCAGCGCAAGTCGCTCGGCAAGCGTCGCCGCTTTCTTGCGGCGCCACATCTTATCCGTGATGGGAAACCCGTCGCGCTCGGCGCGAAACGCCCCAAACATGCGGATCTCGATATGGCCAATCACATCGACACCCTCGGCATCGCCGGCCTGGAACAGACGCTCGCCTTCGCCCTCAAAGTCGTCACGCAGCGAATACCGCGACAGCTCGCGCACCGGGAGCTTCTTTCGAATTCTAGCAGCCGGCTCACCCAGACAATGCATCGCAAGACGCGCAAACAGCCGATACGACGGATCCAAAATCCCCGGGCGGTTCATGGACATCCAGGCTGCAAGGTCGCTATCGCGGCCCGCGGAGGCCAAATGCAGCGCCACCATCCAAGCCTCGGCACCACCGACCTGCGTCCGACTCAAATCGAGCAGCTCTGCCTCTTCGCGCACCGATACCATCGATGTATTGCGTAAGTACGCCGCGCGCTCTAGCAGCAGCGCGTTGTCGCGTATGTATCCAATCGATTCCTCGGCAAGCCTAAGCACCTGCACCGCACGGAATTTGGCATTGACCGGACGCCCCTCAGCCAACGACTGCCAGCCTTCTAGTATCAAGCCAAACAACTGGACTTGATTGTCACGCACACGCACGGCAAAACGGTCGAGCTCATTGAATGCCTGCTCGTCGGTCACCGGCATGCCGGCAAACAGGCGCCGCGCCGATAACACCATGCGCACCCAGATGGCGAGCGCTCGGATTCCACGCGCTTCAAGTGCCTCGAGCGTCAGAGACATCTCGTCATCACGCTCGTCAGTCCCCGCATACGACCCATCAAATAGCTCCGTCAACATACGGTCCGCGCGCACAAACGTCCCCGCGATATCGAGCTCACAATCGTAGGCTTTATCCATTTTGAGCCCCGCGAGGATCTCGCCACCCTTCGCCCGCTCGGTCAGTCCATGCTTTATCTCGACATGTGCGGACAGCATGTCGAGTGCGGCACAAGACGCCTCGCTTTCCAACGCCGTATGGCTTGCCGGAAGCCCCAGACCACTATCTCCATAACAGGCGGCCGTAAACGCGTGCGCCACCTTCCACGACACGGGATTGAGCTCGGAAATCGCTTGTTCGCCCGCACGCTCGATAATTGAGGCCATATACCGCGCAAGCTTTGTATTGGAGACGCTCACCGCCGCCAGATAGATGCCGAGCGCCTCGTCAGGCGTCGGCTCCGAGGCCCGGTCATCTGCCTCGGTCTTTCCCAGCGCCGCGCGGCAGACATCCCCTCCATGCCCCGTCAGGGCCAGATCGACCCCATACTGCCCGGCAAGCTCCAACACCGCACTGCGGTCCAAAAATGCGTCGGCGAGGTCCATCGCGGTATCGCAGCGCCCCGCTTTAATCAATATACGCGCCGCCCGCACAACGAGTTCGGGGCGAATTTCGGCGACCAGCTTGCGCAATCGCAGGCGTGCGTTGTCCTCGGTACCCAAGCAGGTAAAGCGCCGGTCTGCCGGATCAACGCCAAAAATGGGATAATCGCGGACAAGATAGGACTGGTCAATCGCCGAAAGCCTAACACCGCAAGCCTCGAGCTCCGAAATATTGCCCTCACCCATTAAGACCATCAAGCATGCCACACTAAACAGGGCGTTGTTCTCGAGCGACGCCAGATCAACAAGTGCCGCACCGTAGATATTGACGATCTCGTTTTCGAGCATCTGGGCAACGTCTCCCTGCCCGTATAGTCCCGACTGCATAGCCGAGACGAGCTCGGGCACGCCCTGCGTAAGCTGATAGAAGTCGAGCGACGTGCTGATCGAAAACGCCGATGCCCACGCCGAATACTCATAGGCATGCACCTTGAGCATCTGCGCGTTGACTTTAATCGAATCGCCCAGTCCGTGAATCAGCTGGCGATTCGAAGGACGGCAGCTCATAAAGACCCCAACCCCCATAGCACGCAGGGTTCGGATTCGGTCGATCAGCTCCTCGGTCTCGCTCTGGCTGAGGTTAGGCACGTTATCGATTGCAATCAGGGAGTGCGGCTTGTCCTTAAGCTCTTCGGTAACGACCTCGAGCTGCATAAACACCTCGCGCCCAATGGCGCGGTCTGCCTCGATGATCCGCACAGGACCTCGCGTCGGATCGCTTTTAACCTCTTGGGCATACTGCAGCAGCACCGAGGTTTTCCCAAAGCCATCAGGCGCGTAGAGGACTACGATGCCGGCCTTTCGGCCCTTGGCGATAAGTTCGTTCATCAAGCGATCGCGCCGCACCATATAGCTACTGCCCAGCGGCATAAGCTCGAGGTCGTCCGTATTGCCCAAATCGTTAACCATGCCCGCTCCTCAACTCGACCACATGGACACCGTAACGCTAGACCATATGTATCGCTAGATGAATAGAGCGATGCTACGGTTTAGGATGTTTGCTGGTACGCAAATGGCAAGTTCTTGTCCAGCGTGGTCCGATTGAAACTTATCCCCCAACCAATCAGTCTTTGCGCAGGTCAATGCGCTTGCCAGCTTGTCCCATCCTTTGGCAGTTTACCTTAAATGAGCGCTGTTCAATTGTGTTGCGCAACTCACCTAGCGCCAGCTACCGTCTGCGACCTTTTCATAGCATTTATGCATAGTATCTGTTATGGAATGAATCATGCTGCACCAGACGCACCCGTCAAGTTCGCGGCAAGGTTTTCGTCAAGCACACGGCGTGCACTCAGAAAAAAGGCCCCCGCAAAGCGGAGGCCTTCGGCAAAGCTATGTCGAGGTGATAGGCTTTCGCTACTCGCAGAGCGAAAGGGCGGCCTCGTCGGCAACGACAACGCAGTTGGTGTGCAGCTGCAGGATCGAGGCAGGGCACTCGGGGGTAACCGGACCAAAGCACATGTCATGCACGGCTTGGGCCTTGGCCTCGCCATTGGCGACAACCAGGATCATGCGGGCATACATGATGGTCTGAGTGCCCATGGTGTAGGCCTGACGAGGCACGTCGTCGATGCTGTCAAACAGGCGGCTGTTGGCCTGAATAGTGCTCTCGGTAAGGTCGACACAGTGCGTACCCTTGGAGAAGTGATCATCGGGCTCGTTGAAGCCAATGTGACCGTTGTTACCGATGCCGAGCAGCTGCAGATCAGGGTAACCGGCAGCAGCGACGATCTTGTCATACTCAGAGCAGGCAGCGGCAGCGTCGGGATTGGAGCCATCGGGCACATGCGTGTTGTTCAGGTCGATGTTAATGTGATCGAAGAAGTTCTCACGCATAAAGTAGTGGTAGCTCTGGGGATCGTCGTGCGAAAGGCCACGATACTCGTCGAGGTTGTAGGTGCTGACCTCGGCAAAGTCAACGTCACCCTTCTTGTACCAAGCGGCGAGCTGCTTGTAGGCGCCAATCGGGGTGGAGCCGGTGGCAAGACCCAGCACGCAATCGGGCTTGAGGATAACCTGGGCCGAGATGATATTGGCGGCCTTGCGGCTCATATCCTCGTAGTCTTTAGCTTTAATGATCTTCATTACGCGTCCTTTCTCGTACAAGAGAGGCAAGGCTCCCCTTACAAGCACTTGCCCGCGGCCCGCGTCGGCCGCAACCAACGTGTGCGGCCACCAGGGCGAGGTCGCGTAATGTATATGTCTCGTGTCTAGCCGCGTCGAGGCCCCTGCCCGTCCACGGTGACCCGAAGCCTTTTAGCTCCGGACAATTCCCATCTTGCCACGGAGGGCGCCCTCTTTCAAGGGCGCCCTCCATAAACGTGTTTGAATTGTAGGCTAAAGGCAAAGCGGAGCGACTAGCGCTCGCGAGCGACGATGAGCTGATCCATCTCCTCGACATGCTCGCCAACGGAGCCCTTGATGCTCGAGAACTCAACAGAGTTGCACACCAAGATGGGGACCGTCACATCGTAGCCCTCGGCAGCAATTGCCTCGCGATCGAACTCGATGAGCACATCACCCTTACGGACGACATCGCCCACCTGTGCATGCACGCTAAAATGCTTGCCTTCCAGCTGAACAGTGTCCAAACCAACGTGGATGAGCACGTCCAAGCCATCGACCGTGTTGAGCGCAACGGCATGACCCGTGGGAAAAATGGCCTCGACCTTGGCGTCTGCCGGCGCAATCACACGCGTGCCGGTAGGCTGAATCGCCACGCCCTGACCCAAAAGGCCGGTGGCAAACGTCTGGTCATTGACCTCGGACAACGGAATGACGTCGCCCGAGATGGGAGCATCCAGCGTAAGGACTCGACCACGCATACCAAAAGACCTTAGGACTTTAGTGAACATGCTCCCCCTCGGACATACCAATCAACCAAAATAGCTTTAACAGTTTACCACTTGGCACCCGTTTTTGACCATTAGGGAAGTTCGCGCTTGACAACCTCGACGATGTCGTCAACAACGCGCTGGGTCAGCTCGTGCGTCTCGGCCTCGGCCATCACGCGCACCAGCGGCTCGGTACCACTCGGGCGCACCAGAATGCGGCCGCGGCCGTCAAGCTCCTTCTCGGCAGCAGCAACGGCGTCCCAAATGGGCTGGCAATCGTCCAGACCAGCCTTGTTGTCGGAATGCACGTTGACGAGTACCTGCGGGTACTTCTTCATGATGCCGGCAAGATCGGTGAGGGTACGACCGGTGCGCTTGAGCACGGCCAGCAGCTGCAGAGCCGTCACCAGGCCGTCACCGGTGGTGTTGTGCTCAAGGAAGATGATGTGACCGGACTGCTCGCCGCCGATGACGGCGCCGTCCGCGAGCATGCGCTCAAGAACGTAGCGGTCGCCCACGGCAGTCTGGACCATCTCAAAGCCCTGCTCCTTCATGGCGATGGAGAAGCCCAGGTTGCACATGACGGTCGAGACGATCTCGGAGTTGGCGAGCTTGCCGCGAGCGGCGAGGTCAGAACCGCAGATAGCCAGGATGTAGTCACCGTCGATCTCATTGCCCTCGCTGTCCACGAACAGTACGCGGTCGGCGTCGCCGTCGTGGGCCAGACCGATATCGGCATGGGTGCGCAGCACGAGCTCGCGCAGGGGCTCGAGGTGCGTAGAACCACACTCAACGTTAATGTCGGTGCCGCAGTAATCGGTGTTGATGGCATGGACCGTGGCACCCAGGCGCTGCAGCGCGGCGGGCGTAGTCTGGCAGGAAGCACCGTGACCGCAGTCGACGGCAACGACCAGGCCATCGAGCCTAAGACCGTCAAGCGTATCGATGGCATGGTCGACGTATGCCTTGCGGGCGTCCTTCATCTTGATAATGTGGCCCACGCCGGCGCCGGTCGGCAGCGTATCGGCAGCCATGGCCTCCTCGGACATGACCCAGGCGCTGATCTCCTCCTCGACAGCGTCGGGAAGCTTCATGCCCTTGCGGCTAAAGAACTTGATGCCGTTGAACTCCGGCGGATTGTGCGAAGCGGAGATGACGATGCCGCCATCGAGCTCGTTCTGAACAGTGAGCAGCGCCACGGCGGGCGTGGGGATGACGCCGCAGCAATGCGGGCGGCCGCCCTCGGCCATGATGCCGGCGGTCAGAGCGCTCTCGAGCATGGTGCCCGAAAGACGCGTGTCGCGGCCGACACAGATATCCGGACCAAGGAACTTGGTCGCCGCGCGGCCCAGGCGAAACGCGAGGTCGCACGAGAGGTCGGCATTGGCGACGCCACGGACGCCGTCGGTACCGAAGATGTTCTGGGGCATAGGATCGCTCCTTCCCTAGCAGGCGATATGCAACCGCCCACCCTAGTCGAAAAAGAAAAGCGGGACCCGCCGAGGAATCGGCAGGCCCCGCTTGTACATTGTATCTCGAAAGGAGATAAAACCTTAGCGCTTGGAGAACTGAGGAGCGCGGCGGGCCTTCTTGAGGCCGTACTTCTTGCGCTCGACCACGCGAGCATCGCGCGTAAGGAAACCGGCCTTCTTGAGGTCAGCACGGTAATCGCCAGCGTTCAGAAGAGCGCGAGCGATGCCCAGGCGCAGAGCGCCGGACTGACCGGAGATGCCGCCGCCATCGCACAGAGCGATAACGTCGAACTGACCGGCGGTGTCGGTCACCTTGAAGGGAGCAAGGGCGTTCTCAACGAGCTGATGACGGCCGAAATACTGCTCGGCGTCACGCTTGTTGATGGTCACCTTGCCGGTGCCGGGGACGAGACGGACGCGGGCGACGGCGTTCTTACGACGGCCGGTACCCTGGTAGACAACGGTGTTCTCAGCCATCTTTAAGCCTCCAGCTCAATCTTCGTGGGGTTCTGGGCAGCATGCGGATGCTCGGCACCAGCGTAGACCTTAAGCTTGGTCATCTGGGCACGGCCGAGGGTGGTCTTGGGCAGCATACCGCGAACGGCGCGCTCGATGACCTTCTCCGGGTGCTTCTCCATAGCCTGGCGGAAGCTCTCAGCCTTGAGGCCGCCGTTGTAGCCGCTGTGGCGATAATAGGTCTTCGTGTCGGCCTTGTTACCGGTAAGCTGGACCTTATCGGCGTTGATGACGACAACGAAGTCGCCGCAGTCGCTGTTGGGCGTGAACTGGGGCTTGTTCTTACCGCGCAGGATCATTGCGATCTGGGTGGCAAGACGGCCCAGGACAGCACCATCGGCGTCGACGAGAACCCAGTTGCGCTGGACCTCGCCCTGCTTGGCGTAGTGAGTCGATTTCGAAATCACTTAGACTCCTCCATGTACAGTACGTGTTGTTACAGAGATTCACGGGGCTCTGCAAGTAACCCGTCCATATTACCCCGCTCGCCGTACGAGTCAACAGGTATTTTGGCTCCGACCAGAGTTTCTGCACATGTCATCCACGAGCCGTGATTTTTCCAGCTCTATAGCTGTTGTCATTTTTTGAGGGTTCGCCGTCGCTAGCGCTCAACGAACTCCTGGATCTCCGCGAGCAAACGCTTTGCCTCCTGACGGCCCTGGATATACAGGTCCAAAAGCTTTGCCGAATCGTGCTCGACGTGACCAACCTCGACCGGCTTTTGCGGAGCAACGACCAGTGCGCGGCCCTCGCGCTCATACTTCCACAGATGCATGCGCTGGATGTTGTAACGGTCGTGGCGCGTCTCGATAGCCTCGAGCAGATAGGGGTAGTCGGCATAACGCGCACGCGCGGCAGGCAAAAACTCGTAGGGCTTTTTCTCATACGAGCGGTCCTGGGTGACGATGACGACCGCACGGTCGAAGCCCGCCTCCTCGAGCACATGCTCGATAGGAACCGAATCGGCCACGCCACCGTCGACGTATTTGTGCCCGTCTATCTCGACCGGCGGTGTCACCAGCGGCAACGAGGTAGAGGCGCGCACGGCGTCGAGATCGAGCACGGCGCTTTTGACCGGCAGGTACGCGGCGGTTCCGAACAGCATGTCCGTCGCAACGGCGTACATCTCGATGGGGCTGGCGTCGAACGTCTCGTTGTCAAAGGGATCCAGGCGGTCCTGGACATCGTTGAAGATAAAGTCGTAACCCACAATAGAGCCCGTGGACGCAAACGATGCGGCGCCCATGTAGCGGCTGTCGTTGCAGAAGGTCAAATTGACTCGGTTGGTGCGGCCGATCTGGTGCGACTTGTAGTTGACGCCGTTGAGCGCACCGGCCGAGACGCCGTACACCGCCGGAATTTCGACACCGGCCTCCATGAGGACGTCGAGCACGCCGGCGGTAAACTGCCCGCGAAAACTGCCACCCTCCAAGACGAGCGCGACCTTGCCGGCGTTCTTTGCCTTATCTTCTGCAGTCATATCGACCTCCTGCGATTGCGTTTTGGCTTTCTTCTACCCAGTTTTGGGATGGCGAGCGCGCAGGTTTTGGAGTTGAAGAGGGCGGGGCGGTCGACGGGAAAGCGCGTCCCGTTCTCAGAGCAAATACCGGGTCGCATTTTCCGCTGAGCCCGCCATCAGGAAAATGAATCCCATTCCGAGCTTAGATTCCGGGATGCGCTTTCCGCTTGAGCTGCCATTGGGAAAGCATGTCCCACTCTACGGCAGGATTCCGGGTCGCAGTTTCCGCTTGAGGCGTCATCCGGAAACTACGTCCCAGTCTGAGCGCGGATTCTGGGACGTGCTTTCCGCCTGGGCCGCCATTGGGAAAGCGCGTCCCACTTTGCGTCACTGAGGCGTTTTCTTTACGCCCGCGCCCTGCATAGAGTTCGATTCTCCACGGTACGGGGGATCCGTTGATGCATGGCAAGGCCAGCAGAAATTCGATAAACATCGCATCCGTTTTGAGTCGGAAGTTTGCGCGGAGAATCCGCGTATTTGCTTCGCAAATACGCACCGGCTTCGGCCGCCTGCCGGCGTCCTCGCCCGCGGGCTAAAAACGCTTACGCGTTTTCTTTACGCCCGCGCCCTGCATAGAGTTCGATTCTCCGCGGTACGGACTAGAAATAAAAAGACAGGTAGATACGAATATCTACCTGTCTGTTGCTTATGGTGGAGGCGCGGAGAATCGAACTCCGGTCCACGAAAGCCCCCTGATTGGCATCTCCAAGCTCAGTCGCTGGTTTAGTCTCGGACGCTTTGCGCGCAGCGACACGCTCGCGGCATCCTAACCGGTTCGGTCTTAGCCCGCGCCATACCGATTACGTGCGCGGGAGCATTCCCCTAACATGACGTCGCGCCGGTGTCGGGGAAATCACCGGGTTGACGCGCCGCTATAAACTAAGCAGCGAGAGCCATAGGCTCAAAAGAAGAGTTGTTGTCAATTCAATTTGACGGTACCCCTGTTTAACGAGGCGAGGAGACCTCGGCTTGCTTCCTCTCTCAGAGCTATCGTGTCGAAACCAGTCGCCCCCGAATGCCGGGAAAGTCTGGATGGTATCGGGCCTGCAAACACCCGATAACCGTCGACTTTTCAAGGAACACGCGGGGTGAACCCCGCTCGTGGATAGCTATCTTACCACGTTCTAAAGACAGACAGCTGCTCTATGCACGAGCTGTGAAGACCCCAATGTGCGCCATACTTCGCACTTTTGCCACCGAACGCGTCACGTATATTTTCGCCAAGCAAGATTGACCCGTCGAAAGGACCGTTATGGATACCAAGCAGCAACTCGTCAATGCCCTCGCAGGCCTAGGCTCAACCATTACCGAAGCCATGGATGTCATCGAAGGCTTTGTCCCCTGCGGACATCCCGCCCTCACGGTATCGAACGCACTCGTCGCGCTGGACGCTGACAATGATGCAGCTCTCGCCCAGCAGCTTGAGACCGTCGAGGGCTTTATCGACCACGTGAGTGAGAACCGCGGCGTGGCCGCCTACCACGGCATCGAGGTCGAGCTCGCGGGTCCCAAGGCCGATCTGCTCGCAGCAATCCGCGAGGTAGGCGCCCTTATGCAGACCGCAGGCGTCAAGAACGCCCAGGTCAACGAGTGGGTCTACCGCAGTCTGGCAGCACTCGGCAGCTCCGACGAAAAGGCAGCCGAGCAGCTCGCAGAAAGCCCCGCCATTAAGGTTGAGCTTTTGTAAATAGCAGACGCGGGTCCCTTGGCGCATCGTCGTCCAAGAGGCCCGCAAACAGTTCGCGTCAACCGATAGCCGCGCCGCCGCGTTCGGCCAAAGCCAGAATCGGCATCATTTGACGAGGTGTCTTTGCTGCAAGATCGGCATGTTCGAGCAGCTTGCGATCGTTAGTTACCAAGTAATCAACCTGCGCGCGCTTGCACGCGGCGAGCACCAAGTTGTCTTCGTAATCGCGATGGAGCGCTAAGTATTTGTCGGCCAGCCAAAGGTCCGACGCATCTGCACCCACGGCCGTGGCGTTTTCGGTCATGTTCCGAACAAACGCCAACGCCGCATCGCCAATTGCACGGGCAGACGCCTCGTCAATCGCTCCCCCGCTGGCAAGAACGCTACACTTCAGCTCGTGTTGGACAACGTACAGCACGTCCTTAGCGATATGCACCGGGAAGAACAGCAACGCCCCCGTCTCCGTCGCCTGCCCAATAAACGCACGCGCGGCAAGCGACTCGGCATGGTCGACGCAAAACGAATCAACCCATACGTTGGCGTCCACCATGATCTTGAGAGGCGCCCCACTCACTGGATCATCCCCTTTTGGCGATAATGCTCATCCATGGCTTCGGAATAGATTGTGTCCCAACCGCGATCGTCGGATACGGGCGACGTAGCGATGCCCAAATCTGCATAAAGCCGGTCTGCCGCCGCCCACGACGCGGCAAACGGAGTATCGGGCGCGACGGTCTGCTGCCGGTCGTCGACGGCCGCAAGCACCTCCTCGCACTGCCCGCCACCCTGCGCGACCTTGGCCACCACCTTTTTGATGAGCTCGGGCAGCGAGGCGCCCGAAAGCCGCAGCGCCTCCTCGGCACGATTCTTGACCTGGCGATCCACGCGAACGTTCACCTGCGCCATGCCGCTAACAGCACCCACGTCGATCCCGCTCCCTTCAATTGCTAGCCCTGCTAGCAACACTATATAGACAAGCTAGCACATGGTCAAACGCAAAAGGCCTGCGCCTGGACGACATCGATGCCGTCCAGGCGCAGGCCAGATAACGTAGACGAACACGTCTGCTAGCGCAGATATGCCTTCGCATTGCTCAGGCTGTAGGCAATCGTCGAGCCGTTGTGCAGCAGCGATGACGCCTGCGGGGTAATCGCGCCGGTAATGCCCAGCGCCAGGAGCGCTGAGTTAGTGAGCATCACCTTAGAATAGGAACTCGTCAGACGATCAACGAGGCCCTGGCTCATGCGGCGCAGGCGAACGATCGCGGCCAGATCCGTGTCGGTCAGGATGATGTCGGCGACCTCCTTGGCGATGTCGCTTCCGCCACCCATCGCCAGGCCCACGTCAGCCAAACCGAGTGCCGGCGAATCGTTAACGCCGTCGCCCACCATGGCAACGTGGCGCCCCTCGCCCTTAATGCGCTCTACATACGCGTACTTGTCCTCGGGCAGCAGCTCGGCCTTAAACTCGTCGACTCCTGCCTCTCGCGCAATGCGCTCGGCCGTGCGCTCCGAGTCGCCCGTGAGCATGACCACGTGCTTAACGCCCAACGCGTGCAAGTCGGCGATGGCCTCGCGGACCCCGGGCTTAAGCGGGTCCTCGATGCCGAGCACGCCCACAACGGTGCCGTCGACCGCCAGATACAGCGGCGACAGGCCCTGCATCTGGAGCTCGATTTGCTCCTTAATGTCGGACTCGAGTTGCGCGCCCTCATCCTCAAATACAAAGTGCGCGGAACCGATGATGGCGCGACGCCCTTCAATGGACGAAGCGATGCCGTGCGCCACGATGTACTCGACAGCAGCGTGACGCTCGCGATGCTCGAGCCCACGCTCGTGAGCAGCGTTGACCACGGCACGCGCCACCGGATGCGGGAAATGCTCCTCCAAGCAAGCGGAAAGGCGCAGGACCTCGTCCTCGCTCCAGCCATCGGTGGTGAGTACGCAGGCAAGACGCGGCTGCGCCTCGGTGAGCGTGCCGGTCTTATCAAACACAATGGTGTCGGCCTTGGCAAACGACTCAAAGTACTTTGCGCCCTTGACCATGACGCCCATCTTGGCAGCATCGCTCATAGCGGTCATGACGGCAACGGAACCCGTGAGCTTGAGTGCGCACGAGTAGTCGACCATCAGCGCCGCCGAGGTCTTGATGAGGCTGCGCGTAGTGAGCGCGACCAGGCCCGCAAGCAGGAAGTTCCACGGGACGATCTTGTTGGCGAGGTCTTCCATGTGCGACTGGCCCTCGGACTTGAGCGAGTCGGCCGTCTGCACGAGCGAGACGATTGAGCGCAGCTTGGTCTGCGCCGTGTTGGCGCGCACGCGCACCAAGATGCTGCCGTCCTCCACGACGGTGCCGGCGAACACGTCGTCGCCCACGCTGCGCTCGACGGCCAGCGGCTCGCCGGTCAGGGTCGCCTGGTTGACCATAGCGCTCCCCTGCTCGACAACACCGTCGATGCAAATGGACATGCCAGTGCGCACGGCTACCAAGTCGCCGGGCTCAAGCTCGGTGGCAGCAACGCTTACCTCAGTGTCGCCGACGACCTTTTGCGCCTTGTCGGGCACATCGAGCAGCGAGTTGATGAGCTCGTTTTCGCTCATGGCGCGGGTGTAGTCCTCGAGCAGCTCGCCCACGTTGAGCAGGAACATCGTCTGGCCCGCGGTGTCGACATCACGCTTGACGAACGAAATGCCGATGGCCGAAGCGTCGAGCACAGGAACGGTCAGGCGTGGCTGCGCCAGCTCATGAAGGGCAGCGCGCAAAAATGCCATGTAACCGGCCACGACAAACACCGCACGCAGGGGCGTGGGCAAAAACCAGCGACGTGCGTAGTGGGCGCCGACAAGTGTGGCAAGATCCATGACGAGCTTGTGCTTGCGCGGCTCGAGTTGTATCACGTAGCCCGACTTGGCATCAGCGATAGCTTGAGCATCGAGTGCGCCCAAGGCGTCGAGCACGCTCGCGCGGCGCGGCTCATCGTATTCGAGCGCCATCTGGCCGATGCGGCCGTAGACGCGCACCTTGTGCACGCCGTCGATGTCGCCGCCAAGCTTAAGAAGTGCATCGAGATCGCTCTCTGGCACAGGACCCGCCAATTGAAGACGGGTCCTGCCGGGGATCTCGCTAATAATCGAGAATCTCATAGTTTGTGCCTGGAAGCGCTACTCAGCTGCGTTGTCCGCGGCGGCCTCGCTCTGGGTGATGTAAGCAGCCTCGGCAACCATGTCGTCGACATTAGCCTTGGCCTGCTCGACCATGTCCTGGTAGCCGTTCTTGATGCGCATACCACACGCAATACCCTGCACGCAGGCATTCTTGACCGGAGCGCTGGTAAGCAGCTTGATGCCGGCCGTGCCAAGCAGAAAACCGCCACCAACAAGCAGGGTGTTAAACGTCGACTTCTTCATGTTGCTTCTCCCTTTTGCCGCATGGGGCGCGGCATGGTGCCTTAGCACCCGAGTTCATCAGTTAGCTCGAGCACGCTTTTGAAATACCTTAATTCTATCTAACTATCTAGGTCAGCCATGGCTAACCTTTTGAAAATTAACGATGCGGAGTAACCGATTGTCAATGTGACAAAGGGACTGTTCCTTTGCCCCTTCTTACAGCTGCCAGGCAGCCGCTTCCTTTTGCAGCGCAACCATGCGGGCGAATTCTCCACCTGCCGCCTTGAGCTGCGCCGGAGTGCCCTGCTCGGCAACCACACCATCCTTGAGTACAACGATCTTATCGGCATTTTCTACCGTGCGCATACGGTGGGCGATCACGATAACTGTCTTTCCTGCGAGCAGGCGGGAGAGCGCCTGCTGCACCACGGTCTCGTTCTCCACATCCAAACTCGCCGTCGCCTCGTCCAGCAACACAATCGGCGCATCTTTGAGCAGCGCGCGGGCGATGGAGATGCGCTGGCGCTCGCCGCCGGACAGCTTGGAGCCGTTCTCGCCGATCATGGTGTCATAGCCCTGCGGCATGCGGCTCACAAACTCGTCGCAGTTGGCGGCACGCGCGGCAGCAAGCACTTCCTCATCGGTGGCATCGCGACGACCAAGACGGATGTTTCCCATCACCGTGTCGTCAAAGAGCAGCACGTCTTGGAACACAATGGCGTAGTCGCGCAGCAGCACCTCGGGGTCCACGCTCGCAACATCCACGCCACCCACGGTGACCGTGCCTTCGGTGGCGTCCCAAAAGCGCGCGGCCAGGCGGCTCACCGTAGACTTACCGGAACCCGAAGGACCGACCAGCGCCGTAACTTCGCCTTCCTTGGCGGTAAAGCTCACATCGGTAAGAACTTTCTCGCCGGCGCGGCCGTCCTCGCCCGCACCATAGCCAAATGCCACGTGATCGAACACCACATCGTGGCCCACGGGCTCAAATTTCTCGCTGCCCCGCGCCACAGGCTCTTCCATGATGGAACGCATGCGCTTGGCAGACGACTCGGCGACAAACAGCTCCGACACGAGCATAAGGGCCTGATCAAACGGCGCGTAGATACGGCTCACCATAAGCAGGAAGGCAAACATCACCAAAAAGTCGACCTGCCCGGAGGCGACCATCGTGGCGCCCGTGACCAGCGTGGTGGCAATGCCCAGACGCAGAATGGAGAAGGCGGAGTTGACCAGAAGCCCGTTGACGAGCTCGCCCTTGGTGGTCTCGCGCTCCTCGACATCGATCACGGCGTTGAGCCCCTCAAGATAATGGGCCTCCTGGTTGGTGGCGCGGATTTCGCGCACGCAGTCGAGCGTCTCCTGGATCGCCTCGGTGACCTTGACCTTCTCGGCGCGCACGCGGTCGAACACCGGGGTCATGGGGCCGCGTGTTAGATACAGCACGGCAAAGGCCACGGGAATGCTCCAAAACGCCGCGATCGCCAGCTGCCAGCAAAAGAACAGCGACGACACGAACACGATGGCACTTGCGATGATGGCGCCCCAGAGTTCTCCCAGCACATGGCTGTAGGCATGCTCCATAGTCTGAACGTCACCCATGATGGTCTCGGTTAAATCGGCCAGATCACGACGACCAAAAAACGACAGCGGCAGTTTGCGCAAGCGCTCGGCGATCTCCATACGCTGCTTGCCGCACTCCTCGTAAAAGATGCAGTAGGTGTAGTAATACTGTTGCCAGTTAGAGGCAAAGAGCAACACGAAAAAGACCAGGAGGCCGCCCACGATCGGCAGGGCATCCGGCAGGTCAGCCCCGCTGGCGAGATGCTCGACAAAGCCGGCCATAACCAGGAATAAAAAGCCCATGCCGGCCATGGTAATAAGATTGGTGAGCGCGGTCCAGAAGACACCGCGTTTTACGCCGGCGATGCCTTTATCGGATAGGAAATACTTCTTTTGGAATGAGGCGAACATTTAGGCCTCGCCTCCTTTCGCGACGGCGGCATCCGCGGTCGTAGCAGTGATTTTCCAGCTCGCGGCCTGTTCGTATTCGGCCCACATCTTGGCATATAGACCCTCTTGGGACAGCAGTTCGGCATGGGTGCCCGACTCCTGCACGCTGCCCTGGTTGAGCACCACGATTTGGTCTGCGCCCACTACAGTCGAGAGTCGGTGCGCAATCATAATGACCGTGCGACCCGTCGCCAGCTTGCTAAAGGCGCGCTGGATGAGCGCCTCGTTCTCGGGGTCGGCAAACGCCGTGGCCTCATCGAGCACCACGATAGGCGCGTCTTTAAGGATCGCGCGGGCGAGTGCCACGCGCTGGACCTCGCCACCCGAAAGATATGCTCCGCCGGCGCCGAGCATGGTGTTGATGCCCTGTGGGAGCTTGGCCACAATGTCGTCGCACTGAGCTGCGGAGAGGGCCGCACGCACTTCGTCGTCAGTGGCCGTAGGCTTGGAGGCGCGCACGTTATCGGCAAGTGTTTGCCGGAACAGCTGGTTGGTCTGGAACACGAAGGCGACCTGGTCCATAAGCTCGTTCGGATCCATATCGCGAACGTCCACACCGCCTACGAGCACTCGACCCGAGGAAACATCCCAAAAACGCGGGATCAGGCTTGCACAGGTTGACTTGCCGCCTCCCGAAGGACCCACAAGCGCGAGGGTACTACCCGCGGAAACGCTAAAACTCGCATGGTTGACGGCAGGCGCCTCGGCGCCCTCGTAGGTAAAGCTCACATCCTCAAATCGCACGTCGCTGCTGGCAGGGTACTTGGGTTGAGCGGGCACGGAGAGCTGCTTGGAATCCATGACGCTTCGGATGCGAGCCAGCGAATCGGCACTCATCTGAGACGCCTCGCCCACAAACATGAGCTTGGTCATGGCCGTCGGCACCACGGCCGAAAATATCGCGTAAAACGTGAAGTTGGCCATAAAATGCGCGAAGTCCGTCTCGCCCGGCGCCAACAGCAACGCCACGGGCAATAGGAATGCCACAAGACCATTGAGCGCGGTAAGGTTGAGTACCTGCGGACCTCGACAGAACGTGCCCGAATAGTTTTGCGCCATGTCGGCGTATTCGGCGATCGCGTCGTGGAACGCCTTAAAGGAATAGACCGTCTGCTGAAACACCTTGACCACGGGAATGCCGCGTACGTATTCGGTACCGGTCTTGTTCATCTTGACCAGCGCGCCCATGTAGGCCTTCATAAACTCGCCGCCCTTGCCGCCCATCATGGTAGCCATGGCGCCAAGCGAAACGACGACCGAGATAAGGCACGCCGCGCCCAAACGCCAATCGAGGGCGAAAAGCAGCACGAGCAGACCTGCAACCATGGCGGTGGCGCCGGCGATATCGGGTAGCATGTGTGCGAGCAGCGTCTCGGTTGAGGCGGCGCATCCGTCTACGATACGGCGCAGCTCACCGGTGGCATGCGTGTCAAAGTAGCCGAGCGGCAGCTTAAGCAGATGCTCGCTCGTAGCCTTGCGGATATTGGACGCGCAGCGAAACGCGGATAGGTGCGTACACATGAGTCCCACGAAATAAACCACAATGCTCGCCAGGGCAAAGCCCACAGCCCACCAACCATACATCGCGATGTCGGTGGCCTCGCTCCAGTTAGGCGCCACGGCGATAAGGTCTCGCGCAACAAACCAGATACACACGTACGGGCCAAAGCTCAGCAGCTGCGAGAGCGCCGAGAGAGCCATGCCCAAATATGTTAGGAATTTACGGTCGCCGGCATATGCAAGCAGCTCGCCGATGCCGCCGCCTTCCCTTTTTGATCCCTTTGCCATGAGATTCCTTTCTAACGGCTTGAGAGTTAACCGTTAGAAACTTATCATTGGCGTGTTAGCCGAGGCACACAATCGAGCCAGGCGTGGACGTTTCCGCAAAGGAAGGGGACGCTTTTGAAAATGCGGCGGGCAGCAACCGATATAACCGAGCTCTACGCACCGCAATTTGAGCAGTTTGGCCTGCAGCTTTCCGGCAAGGGCGCCGTCTTTACCGGTGAGGTGGCAAACGATCGGGCGCACGGACGCGCATGGATCATGCCCCTTTCCCCCACCTGCATCGTCATGGAGCATTTCATTACCCCGATGCACAACATGCACCTAGCCGAATACACGCCCGAACCGTACGCGTGCGTGAGCGAGGTCAGCGCGCCCACGCTCATATGCATGCCCAAGGCTGGCATAACGCCTGCGAACCTTAAGCCACTGCGCGGGCCGTGGCCGAACAGCGCGGTGTGCAGCTTTATCCAAGATAGCTGCGGCGAGGAGCTAAGTCCGCTGTTTGCAGGGCAGCTTTATCACTCGCGCTCGGTGCTCTTTTTGCCTGGATTTTTTGACGAACTGGAGCACCGCTATCCCACCGAGTTCGCGGGAATCTTCGAGGCGTTTGCCGAGCCATGGCACGAGGAGGCGACGTCTGCCATCTGCCACACGCTGCGTCGGATTAACGAGGAACGCGCCCGTACCGTAGGCGGACACGTCTATATGCAAGGCATCGTGGAGACCATGGTCGCGGAGCTCGCCTGTTCGCGCGCGGCCCACAAGCAGGCGCGGCAGGCGGCAGACACACGCGTCAGCATAACCATTGCCGAAGAAGCAACGGCAATGATTGAGCGCGCGCTCGACAAAGGCAGACGTGTGGGTATCAACGAGGTGGCCGAGAGGCTCTACACAAGCCGCTCCAAACTATGCGCCACCTTTAAGGCCCAAACTGGCGAGTCCCTGGGCGCCTACATTCGCAGACGCCGTATAGAGCGAGCACAGGACCTTTTGGCCGATAGCGCGCTCACGATAGCGCAGGTGGCAGAGCGTCTAGGCTACCCTCAGCAGGCCGCCTTCGCCCAAGCCTTCAAGCAACACACCGGCACCACCCCCACCGCCTGGCGCTCCCAACATATATAAAGAATGAAGGCGCCAACGGCGCCCTCATTCACCAAATTCAATCCAGCCCACCTGACCCGAACGGCCGAGTCGTCTGATCGTGGAAGCCCCGAGTCGCCGGGGTGTTTGCTCCAAATGAGTTCCGCATGCAAAGAAGGCCACTAAATGTGGCCTTCGTCTTGCATAGGACTGTTTGAAATTTGGAGGAAATACCCCGGCGACTCGGGGCTTCCCCGGCCTCGCAGCTACGAGAGCGACGTTCTCAGCAACTCGTTGAAGAGCTTCGGGTTGCCCTTGCCGCGGCTCGCCTTCATGCACTGGCCCACCAAAAAGCCGATGACCTTCTGGTTGCCGTCACGATACTGCTGCGCCTGCTCGGCACAGTTTGCCAGTACCTCGTCCACAATCGGCTGCAGCGCACCGGCGTCGCTCACCTGACGCATGCCGCGCTCGTCGACGATCTTGTTGGGGTCGTCGCCGGTCTGAGCCATGGCCTCAAAGACCTCGTGCGCCTGGTTGGAGCTGATGGCATCGGTCGCCAGCAGCTTGGCGAGAGCCGCCACCTGAGCCGGCGCGATGCCGGACTCGGCGAGCGACACGCCCGCGCCCTTAAGGTAGGCGATCATCTCGTTGACCAGCAGGTTTGCGACCGTCTGCGCCTCCTTGCCAGCCATACCGGTAGCGGCAGCCTCAAAGAACTCGGCAAACTCGGGGTCGCCGGCAATCTGCTCGGCATCGGCCGCCTTAATGCCAAAGTCGGCCTCAAAACGGGCGCGCTTGGCATCGGGCAGCTCGGGAATCTCGCCACGGCAACGGTCGATGAACTCGTCGTCCAGATCGAAGGGCGCCAGGTCGGGATCGGGGAACAGACGATAGTCGTCAGCCGTCTCCTTGACACGCATGACCACGGTGCGCTTGCGGCTGGGCTCCCAGTGGCGGGTCTCCTGATAGATGATTCCGCCCTCCTCGAGCACCTCGGCCTGACGGCAAATCTCGTAGGCAAGACCATCATGCAGGCTCTTAAACGAGTTGAGGTTCTTAAGCTCGGTCTTGGTGCCCAGCTTGGTCTCGCCACGGCGGCGCAGCGACACGTTACCGTCGCAGCGCATGGAACCCTTCTCCATGGAGCAGTCCGAAATGCCCAGCGTCACAAAGATGCGACGGAGCTTTTCCATAAACAGGCGTGCTTCCTCGGGCGTGCGCAAGTCGGGCTCGGTGACGAGCTCGATCAGCGGCGTGCCGCAGCGGTTGTAGTCGACGAGCGACTCGGCCGCGGCGGTAATGCGGCCCTCGGCGCCACCCACGTGGACCATCTTGGCGGCGTCCTCCTCCATGTGGATGCGCAGAATGCGGATGGGCACCGTGTAGGAACCGTCCTCGCGACGCTCGGGCATCTGCAGGTTGGACGCATCGTAGCTGGCCAGGTGACCGGCGCGCTGGTTGCCCTCGCGCATGGTCGACGTCATGGACGTGGACAGGCCCTCGGCGTTGGCCGAGGCGCTCGCCAGGCTCTGGGCCTCGGCCTCACCAAACGCGCAGTCAGGACGCTCGGCGGCACCGCGACCAGTCACGTCCAGGTCCAGGTGACCATACATGGCAAAGGCGACCGGACCCTGCGTGGTCTGGAAGTTCTTGGCCATATCGGGATAAAAGTAGTGCTTGCGGTAGAACATCGAGTGACGCTGGATCTCGCAGTTGGTGGCGAGACCGGCCTTGACGATGCTTTCGATGGCGCGCTTGTTGGGCACCGGCAGGGCGCCGGGCAGCCCCAGGCACACCGGGCACACGTTGGCGTTGGGCTCGTCATCGTGGCTGAGCTTGCAGTTGCAGAACATCTTGGTATCGAGTGCGGTGAGCTCGGTATGGATTTCCAGGCCGATCACAGCCTCCCAATCCTGCAGGACCTCGGAAAGCTCCTTCATTACAGCTCGCCTCCCTTCCCGGCAAAATCGGGCGCGACGGAAAGCGCCGGCGCGCCCGTGGCGGCATCGGCAAAGCCGCGCTCCAGGGCGCGGGCAAACGTGAGCAGCTGACGGTCCTTAAAGGCCGGACCCACCAGCTGGGCAGAAACGGGCAGCTTGCTGTCCTCGCCCAGGCCCAGCGGCACCGAAATGCCGCCGTTGCCGCAGATGTTGAGCGAAATGGTGTACAGGTCGGACAGGTACATCTGCGTGGGATCGCTGATCTCGCCAAACTTAAAGGCCGTGCGCGGCGAGGCGGGCATCAGGATCGTGTCCACCTTGGCATACGCGGCGTCGTAGTCCTGCGTGATGAGCGTGCGGGCCTTCTGCGCGGCGTAGTAGTACTTGTCGTACACGCCCGAGCTCAGCAGGTAGGCGCCGAGCATCTGACGGCGCTTGGCCTCGGCACCAAAGCCGTGGGCGCGCGAGAGCGAGCTCTGGTCGGACAGGTTGGCGCAGCCCTCCTCCTGGTAGCCGTAGCGAATGCCGTCGAAACGGGCAAGGTTGGAGAACGCCTCGGCCGGGCCGATGACGTAGTAGGCGGCGATAGCGGCATCCAGGTGCGGCAGGTCGACCTCGACCAGCTCGGCACCCTGGTTTTGCAGCTCCTGGGCGGCGCGCTGAACAGCGGCCTTGACCTCGGGCGTTAGGCCCTCGGCCTCCATAAACGCGGGGATGATGCCCACGCGCTTGCCCTCGATGCTGTCGTTGAGGTGCTCGGTAAAGTCGACGGCACAGTCCTGGCTGGTGCAGTCGTACGGATCGTGGCCCGCGCCGGTAAGCGCGTTCATGGCCAGTGCGACGTCCTCGACCGTGCGGCCGAAGGGACCCACCTGGTCGAGCGACGAGCCAAAGGCCACCACGCCGTAGCGGCTCACGGCGCCATACGTGGGCTTAAGGCCCACCACGCCGCAGAGCGCCGCCGGCTGGCGGATGGAGCCGCCGGTGTCCGAACCCAGCGAGAGCGCGACCTCGCCCGCGGCGACGGCGGCAGCGGAGCCGCCCGAAGAGCCGCCGGGCACGCGCTCGGTATCCCAGGGGTTGTTGGTGCGGTGGAAGGCCGAGCTCTCGGTAGAGCTACCGAAGGCGAACTCGTCCATGTTGGCCTTGCCCATGGGCAGGCAACCGGCGTCGAGCATGCGCTGGACGCAGGTGGCGGTGTAGACGCTCTGGTAGTTCTCGAGCATGCGGGAAGCGCAGGTGGTGCGCGTGCCCACGAGGTTCATGTTGTCCTTGATGGCCAGCGGCACGCCCGCGAGCGGGGGCAGCGGCTTTCCGGCGGCACGATCGGCATCCACGCGCGCGGCGGCCTCGAGTGCGAGCTCGGGCGACACCTGCAGGAACGCCTGGACCCCGCCCTCGCGCGCCTCGATGGCGGCAAGGGAGGCCTGGGCCACCTCGGTAGCGGTAAAGTCGCCGGAGGCAACGCCCGCGGCGATCTGGGCGGCGGTAAGGGAATCGAAGCTCTGCGCCATTACTCGCTCTCCCCCTCTCCCAAAATGGACGGCACGCGGAAGTAGCGGTCGCGCGCGCTGCCGGCGTTTTCGAGCGCAACGTCGAGCGGCAGATCGCGCTCGGGCTCGCGCAGGTCATCGCCCATCACGTTGGATAGGCTTCCGATGGGATGGAACGTGGGTTCCACGTCGGGCAAGTCATATTGCAAGACGGGCTCGAGCATCTGGACGGCGTCGTTCATGTAAGACGTCATCTGGGTGAGCTCGTCATCGGTCAGTGCGATCTTTGCATACTCGGCGATGCCGCGCACGTCTTTCTCGCTGAGTGCCATAGGCGCTCCCTTCCGCATAACAGTTAAACCGCTCTAGTATACAGGGCAACGCCGGCTTGGAGCAGGCGCTTTACCCAAATGCAGCGAAAACGTAACGAGGACGGCGGGATGGCAGGCGGCAGGCTGGCGGTTCTGCAGCGAAAACCGCGCCGTCCGAAGCGAAAACCGCGTCGCTCACAACGAAAACCGTCCCGCCTGCAATGAAAAGCATCACAACATTCGACACTTTTCGCCAAAATCGCGATTTTCATCGAATGTTGTGATGGTTTGGAAGCCCCGACCACCACAAAAGTGCCTGTCCCCTTTGTGGTGGTTCTGGAGAATGTCTTATGCCGAGGCCTTGGCCTTGCGGCGCTTGCGAACCGCGTGAATCACGATGTCCAGCAGCAACAGCACAATGGCCACGACCACAATGAGCACGGCAAACTCGCGCTTGCCCCAGTGGCGGCCGGCCAGCGACTTTTGCTTGTCGACGTCCTTCTTGTTGTACTTGGTGCGCACGCAATGCACCAGCAGGCGATGGTCGTTCACGCCGTAGGGCGTGCAGGTAACGAGCGTCACCTTGTCGGCACCGGGCTCGATGGTCAGCGACTCCATCTCCTCGGGCAGCACCACCTCGGAGTCCACCATCTTGTAGGCGAGCGTCTTGTTCATGGTGTGCAGCAGCACCAGGTCGCCGGGCTCCAGCGAGTGGATGTCGTCGAACATGCTCAGGTTACGCATGCCCGAGTGCGCGGTGAGCACGCAATGCGTCGAGGTGCCGCCCACCGGCAGGCTCGTGCCCTCCAGGTGGCCGACGCCGGCCATAAGGACTTCTTCGCTCGTGCCGTGGTAGATGGGCATGCTCACGTCGATGGAAGGGATCTCGACCCAACTCATCATGGGGTCGCGGTCAAAGATGAGCTGCTGGGCGTAGGGCTCGATCTGGTCGGCAGGAAGCTCGGTGGCCTCGCCCGCCAGCTGTTCGTTAAAGGAGCGCGCCTGGAGCAGGATGCGCTCGCGCTCCTCGGCAGACAGCGCGTCCACGGTGCTGGACACCGTGCTGATCTGGTTGAACACGCCCGATGCCTCGAGCCGGTCCAAGATCCACGGCCAGGTCATAAGGCCCACGCCAATAAGGATGATGACGATGGTGATGAGCCGGTCAGCCCAGCGCGGCAGGCGCTTGCGACGGCGCTTACCACCCTTGGGCTTGGGCTGTGGACTTGAGCCGCCGCTGGCCGCGGCGTCATCGCTCTTCATGTGTTTGGCGCCCTGCACCATCGCCGGTCACTCCTTTACAGCTCATGTTGTCTAAACAAATAATAGCCGATTCGCGAGCCCCTACCACGGACAACGCAGTCAGACTGCATTATCCGGTCGGGCATAGGCCAGGCATAGGCCAGCATTTGCATTTTCAAAATGTCCCGAATCGGCGGGGCGATTCGGGATACAATGTCTCTAGGAAACGACGCGTCCCGCGTAAATGATCGAAAGCGCGGGCGACCAGTTTCCGGTGTTGTTAAATGCCCGGGCCTCTAACCCCGGGCATTCTTATTTGCGCTTGTTGCGGCGCAAATGCCTTCTACCGTCCGCACCGCGCGAGCGCCTACGGACCTTAAACCGAACCTCATACGAGTCAAAAAACGCGATGACGAACGTGCCCACCGCCGCGAGGGCGGCGAGCGCGTTAAGGAATTTCAGCATTTGGGGACCTCCGATCGAGTCGTCGGCCGCCCGCGCACGGGATGCGTCGCAAGGCCATTTTACTGCGAGCGCACGCACCCGCGTCTGGCAAACGCAATTTTTGCAAACATTTGTTCGATAGTTACACACAATCCATCGTCCAGCGGAACCTGGCCGATGGATTGTCCGGCGTATTTGAGTTTTTAGAATATCCCAGATCGGCGGGGCGATTCGGGATAAAATAGCTACAGGAAACGACGCATCCCGCGTAAGTGATCGAAAGCGCGGGCGGCCTAGTTTTCAGCTTTTGTTAAATGCCCGGGATCCGACCCCCGGGCATTCTTATTTGCGCTTGTTGCGGCGCAAATGCCTTCCACCGTCCGCACCGCGCGTGCGCCTACGGACCTTAAACCGAACTTCATACGAGTCAAGAAACGCGATGACGGATGAGTCCGCATCGGACGGTGGAGGCTGCCTGTGTTGTCCAAAAAGAACGGGGCAAACTCCAGCGTGGAGTCTGCCCCGAAAAAAGAATGGCAAAGCAAGAACGTCGATGGACGAGAAAAGTGTCCGCAAGTCTCATGGCCATCACATCCCACCTGCCAAAGGGATGGGTGAGCGAGCGTTACTCGTGCTCGGACTCCTCAGCCTGCTTACGGCTGCGGATGAGGTGTGCCACGCCGATGCACAGCACTGCGCTGCCAGCGATCCAAGTGAAGGTCACGCCGTTAAGACCGGTCAGCGGGAGGCCCACGGACTTGGTGTTGCCGACGTTGATGGTGACCTCACCGGCAGCGGCGTTGACGGCGGCACCGTTAGTACCGTTCAACTTGTTGTCGCCGGCATTGCCGTCAAGCTCACCGAAGGCGATGTCGGTGCGTTTCTCGTCTGCCTCAGACACCTTTGCCCCAAGGGTCGTCACCTTCGTCTTCAAGTCGTTATAGGTCGGGCTGATGGTAAAGGTGAAGGGGTCGGCCGTAGTTTTATAATTGGAGTCGGGGGTAGCAATCTCGGTCACCGTATAGGAGCCAGCATCAAGGCCCTTGACCTCAATCATTCCCTTGTTGCTTTCATCACTACTGGACGTAAACTTAACATACTCGGGAAGCTCGTTGGGATTGGTAACAGACACGAGCTGGCCCTCGACAACGTGAGCGTTAGCGTCGTCTTTCGAAGCGATGTACTGACCCTGGGTATTATCATCGTTAGACTGGATAGTGAACACAGCACCTCCAAGACCCTTCTCAGTGCCTTGGTCGACCTTCTTAAGATTGAGCTTGAAGGCGAAGTCGGCGACGGTGTCCCCGATCGTCTCGCCCGTGTCAATGCCATACGGGTTATTGGAGTACGTGAGCGTGACGGTGTTGGGGTTGCCACCCACGGTGTTCGCTGCGGTGTTGTTGCCGATAACAGCGTTCTTGTTAAGCTTGGCTTTGTAGAAGACAACGATCTCGGTGTTCTCATCAATGCTGAGGGTGCCAGTACCGTCAGCAATGGCAGACTTCAAACCCTTATTACCGTTGTTGTCAACAGGAAAGTCAACGGTAAGTTTCTGATTCTGGAAGCTAACCGTATAGGAAGTCGAGCTAATCTTAGTGTAGGTGTTGTTGTTCAAGGCGTACACCTCGACTGAGTTACCGACATAATCCAGACCCGTCGAAAGATTATCGGTGAATTTGTAAGCATACGCGTCAAAGGTGGCGTAGTTGCTGGCAATCTTGCCGGTGAGCTTGTAGTTCACCTCCTGGCCGATCTGGGAGTCAGCAACGTCTTTCCATGCTTTTGAGCTCTTGATATCCTTCGCCTTCGCAGCGTCAGCATCATCGAGGATCTTCTTCTCGACCGTGGGGACGCTCTTCTTGGGCTTAATGGTTGTTGCGTTGGTGCCGTCAATCACAGCATACACAGGAGCCGTAAACGCGTCGGTAGACTTTCCGTCAGGCTTACCAGGCGTCTTAGTAAGGAACAGCCAGTAACCAGCAGAGAGATCAGTAAGCTGGGCACTGTTTGCCGACGTTTCCTTCCAAGTAAGCGTATTGTTCTTTTCAAGATTGGCAGCAATCAGACTCAGTACATTATCGTTTTTGACTTGCTCGGACGTCCCCGAGACGTGGGCATTTGCACTCAGATAGTCGGCTGCATCCTGAGCGTTCGTGCTGTTGTAATCGCTTTTTTCAGTTTGAATTGCATTAACAACAGCCTGCTGGATCGCGTTCTGCTCAGTCGTATCGGCGCCGGCCCACTCGATGCCGCTCACCGTCGTGGTTCCGTTAGTCGTAGTCACCTTAGCCTTGAAGATCTGAATGCCCTTGTAGGTAGACGACTTGGCGTAATCGGAATCACTGAACGTCACAGTTGAGCCGCAATCATCAGCAAACGCCATGGTCACCGGGGCCATGACGCCGCCGAAGCTCAGCGCTGCTGTGAGGCCGGCGGTTACTGCCAGGCGTGCGATGTTCTTGCTCATGCTCATCTTCTTTTCCTCTGCTTTCTGCTTGAAGTCCATTTGATCTAAATCTGTCTGTCTGTGTCTTAGCATCTACTTCGCTACGTCTCGCCCCGCTCTCTGTGGGGCTGCCAGCTACTCTTTATGGCTGCCACCTCCCCGCTTGACCAGGAGCGCGACCACGATGAGCGCGGCTCCGGCGACCGCTGCGGCGGCCGCGGCGTACATTGCCATATCGCCAGTCGAGGGCATAAAGCCTCCGGTGGTAATGCTAGGGGGTGTGCCGGTGGGCGTGTTGATGAGCGACGCCTCCAGGCTGCCCGTCGACCCGTCCGCGCTGTCGGCGCGCAGGGGCGACTCGGCCGTGATGGTGAGCTTGGGCTTGGCGGCGGCCACCTGGTCGACGTCCAGGCCCTCGGCCTTGACCGTCACGGAGCGCGTGCCCTCAAAGGCGGCGTAGCCCTTGGGCGCCTTGAGCTCGCGGACCTCCAGCTTGCCCGAGTCCACGCCCGAGACGGACACGCGGCCGTCCTTGCCCGTGGTGACGGTGGCCTTGCCCTCCGCATCCCACGTGCCGTCGGCTGCCAGCGTGCGGCCGCGGTCGTCGGCGATGCTCAGAACCGCCCCGGCAAGCGGCTTATCGCCGTCGCTGCCGCGCTTGGTGAGCGCGAGATCCCAGGTGTAGGCGCACGCGTCGTCGCTCGGCGTGCGGGTGAATCCGGCGTCACCGGACTGGTCGGCAAAGGGAGAGCGCGGGTAGCACAGGTAGACCTCGTTGGGGTTGCCCTTCGCGATGCCGTGGTTGCACGCGCCGTTGAGCGGTGCGTTGTACACGGCGACCACGCGGGCGCCCGCGGCGAAGGCGTCGGCCCCGCCGAGCGCGGCGATCAGGTCGCCGGTGCGCACGGTGAAGGTCTTACCGTCGGCCGCTACCTTGGTGGCGCACTGGGCCGTGATGTCGGTCCAGCCCTTCGCGGGCTCGGTGCCGGCGCGCCCGTCCTTGCCGGCCTGGACCGCGTCAAAGCCGCCGTCCGCGCCCGCCGCCACGTACACGCGCACGCTCGCGGCGACCTTGGAGGGGTCGAGCCCCGCGCTCATGGTGTCGACGAACCGCACCGTATAGGTGTCGTAGGCCGTGAGGCCCGCCGGGACCGTGGCCGAGAGGCGCCAGTACAGGTCGTCGGCGACCGTGGCGTCGGCGGCCTTCTGCCAGGCGGCGGTGCTGTCCTCCAGCACGTGCTTTTGGACCTTGGGCGTCGCCGCCTTGGGCTTGACGGTGACGGCGCTGCCGCCGACCAGGGCCATGATCGGCGCCGTGCCGGCCTCGCCCTGGGCGATGGCGTCGTCGTCGGCGACGATGAGCCAGTAGCCGCAGGGCAGCTCGGCCGCTGTGCCCGCGTTAAGGGCCACAGACACGGCATCAGAGCTCTGGAGGGAACGAGCGAGCTGTGCGCTCAGCGCGCTCGTAAGGTGAGAATCGGTGTTGAGCCACTCGGCAGCTTCCTGCGCGGTGGTCTGGGAATTGGGCATACCGGCGCTGTGCAGCACAGGCAACACGGCATCGCGCACGGCGTCGCTTGCCCAGGCAAGGTCGGTGGCGATCTTGGCGTCGCTGTCGCCGTCGGAGACATCGGCGCTAAAGATCTGGTAGGCGTCGTAGCTACTCGCCACGGTGCCGCTCACCGTGATAGAACCGGTCGAGGTCGGCGCGGCCTGCGCGGAAGCGGGGAACACAACCGCGCAGGTACCGATCAGGAGGGCAAGCAGCGCAAACAAGATCGGGAAGGAGCAAACTTTCTTATTCACGACGCTCGCCTCCCTTCGCATTCGCCTTGCGACGAATGTGCATCCAGGCCGCAGCAGCGCAAAGCACCGCCGCGCCGGCAAGGTACGTCAGAGTGACGCCCGACATACCAGAAAGGGGCAAAGAGGTTGAGTAGGTGTTGGTGAAGGTGGGGGTAGTGTCGGGAAACTCGTGGCCCTTGGTCTCGGCGCTTACCCACTTACCGCCGTCAAAGGTCCCCCTCATGTAGGTCACCTTACAGCTGATGTTCCCATTGGTATCGTCCTTTGCAACAACCGTGAACTTGTAGACCGAATTATCGAACTTGTAATGCGAGAAAATCGAGCTATCGTCCTTCTCGCACATATAGTACGTGAAGGTCTTGGAAGCGCCACGGCCCGGAACATCAGTATCACTCTGCTTCAAGCTGTCAAGCGTGTAATTAATCGTGGGGAAGTCCTGGGTCTGAGGATTGTCGCCACCGGCAGTGGTCGAGACGGTCTTGACGCTGTCGCCCGTAAAGTTCTCGTTATCCGCAAACTCGAGCGTGAACTTCTTCATCGCGCCACCCTTAACAACCTTGGTCGCTGCAGGTGTCCAGGAGCCGCTAGAGGTATAGGGTCCATTGGTAAAGGTCGGGTTCTTATCACCACCGATAGCAACCGTAGCCGTCGTATAATCCGATGAATAGTCAACGGAATAGCTTTCGGAACCAAGTGGTTTGAAGTCGGAATCCTTCTCTGTCTTTTTAGAAACGGTTATTTTTTTAACCGTGTAATACTTAATAGGAATCGACATGAGTTGGTCAGTTTTGTATGGATCGTCATCAACTGTTGCCACGATCTTGTAAATGGTCTTATCGAATTTAGTGTCTAATTCGTTATCGCCGCTGATGGGTTCCTCAACGAGATAGAAAACGTATTGTCCCGAAGAATAGTCCTTGCCAGAGTCGAAGGTGATATTGCCGTTGGATTCATCGACAGTTGCCTCACCTGCAACAGTGCAATCGCCCATATCTAATGTGCCGTCCTCTTTCCAAGAAGGCGCCTTGACACCGGTACCATCCTGGCGCAGCAGCTGAAACTTGTACTTGTGTCCCTCAAGGCTTTGCGAGTTTCCCTCTGCATCTTTAAGCACCTTAGTGGCGTAGAGCTTCATGTTTGGATAAACACTCAGATCTTTGACTTCGCCGACGGTGAGGTCGCCGTTGGTCATGATGCCACCGCCATGGGTGTACGAGTAGTTGCCGCTGATGATGGTCGTAGCCTGCGCTTGCGCATTTTGCATGGCACCGGCGGACGGATTGGCTGCCAAACCGAACATGTACTTGGCCTCGGCACCGCCATTAGGATCGATGGTAATCTTCTGGCGATCACAGGTACCCTTCCAGCCAGCAGAGCCACCGCCGAGCATCTTGCCGAGAACGACTGCGACCGTCTTAGTGCTGTCGTCCTTGCGCACGAGGAAGAAATCCTTGTGGCCGGCTTCTTTGAAGTCTTTGGTAATGTAGTCAGTATTGCTGTCCTCGTTCTTGCCATTACCACCGGCAGACATGTGATTACTTAAACCATTATCCGTATTGTTGTAGATTGCGGCACCATTTGAGTGCGAAACAATTGTCTCGCCCGTAGGGCAGGCACCGATGCCACCACCCCAGCCGCCGGCCTCATTATCAGTAATCAGCGTCCTTACGATGTTAAGCTTGCCGTCCTTTTGGACAAAGACGCCACCGCCGCCCCAATCGCCGCCACGGCTCTCACCCGTCATGGTCTTGTTGTTGGTGATGTAAATCTTGTTGGACGTGCCCGGCTTAGTCCCAATATCGCCGGTAGTACCGGTGGAAATACGGAGACCACCGCCCTCAGCGTTTACAGATTTGTTGCCGGCAATCGTGCCACCTGTCATGGTAAACGTAATCGCCCGGTTCCAGAAGCCAGCATAAATTCCGCCACCGGCCTCTTTGGAGTAGTTGGCCGTAACAGAACCGCCCGTCATGGTCAGTGATCCCTTTTTATTATCACTGCTCGTTGATGCAATGCCGCCGCCACCGAGGAGACCCATGTTGTACATTTCCTTAATAGCGACTTGAGCTTCAACTCGGTTGTTAGTTATATTGGCAGAACCACTGATGGTTACGGTTGCACCCTTGGTATAAACACCGCCACCATAGCCGCCGGTGTCGGCGGTATCGCCCTTGTCGACAGAAACGGCATACGTAGCGTTGCCCGAGATGACACCACCGGAGAGATCCAACGTGACACCGCTGTCGGCAAAAATTCCACCACCGGATGCAGCCTTATTCGCTGCAATCACGCCGCCGGTCATATTGAGTGAACCCGCTGCCATGCACAGGCCACCGCCCCAGCCGCCGCCGCTACCGTTGGTGACATAACCGCCAGAAATATCGACAGTGCCCTGAGAGAAAATAACGTGACCGTTGTTGCCCAGGATACGAGGCGTTGTGATCATGCCACCATCAAGCTTGAGCGTGCCCCCTTCCTCTACGGAAATGACTCGATTTACATAGCCCTCTTTGCATGCAACGATAGCGCCGAAATTGGTAACAGTGTGCAGGTAGGTCTTTTCGCTAGTACCAAAACCGTCAGGCGTGCTTTTAGTTACGTAGTATGTGAGTGATTGTGGAACACTTTTATCATTGAACTGCATCTTTGCTGGCTGACCAGGTTCACCACTGGGAACTTCAGTCGGCGAGTCCTCCGCCACACCTTTGACAGTTAGCGTAAAGCCCTTTGAAATTGTGATAAATGCACGAACAGGCTGGTCCTGGCCCTGGTTATCGTTACCGTTGCTGTAATAAAGCTTGTGATTCGCAAGATCGATCGTAGTGTCTTCATTGATGGAGATCGGCTCGCTCGAACTAATATCGGCATCCAGACGCAGCTTTGCGGGCTTTTCCGCCGCGGGAAGAGCAAGGTACGTAGACAGGTCTTCGTCACTCTTCAGCAGCGTGTACCCATCCGAATCTTCTTGAAGTCTCGGAACCTCACCTTCATTTGCAACAGTAGCGACCTTATAGACAGACTGTCCATCATCCGCGGGCTGCGCAGCGCTCTCGGCTCCCGTGTCATCGGCAGCCGGATCCGCCGCAGCAGCGTCTTCTCCCTCGCCACCCTCAGCGCCGTCACTTTTCCGGTTTTCAGCGTCTTTGCCCGTGGAATTGTCCGCACGGGCGTCCTTGCTTAAAGCGCCCTCCTCCGCAGCAACCTCCTCGGCAGCAACCTCCTGAGTGCCATTGGCAATGGCCTGCGAGATCGGAGGCATGACAAGCGACAGTACCAGGCTCAAAACGGAGGCTCCGCACAAAACGCCTGCCAGTACACGGCGCGTCGCTTTTTTACTCTGCTTAGTTTTTTCTGAATTCGCTTTCATCGATGTCTCCTCCCCAAGAGACCGCGATCTTGCTCTTTCACTATCAAACGTATCTGCGCAACCTGTAATTACGCACGCTTGTAGTACATATTGTAACGATTGTTTGAACATCTAAGCAAAAATACCGATAGTTTTGTAGCGAATTCTCAATTCTCTTGACATTTGCTCGGATTTGCTTTAGTTTATTCGCTATTTTGTTTTTATTTCTGCTGGTAATTTAGTTGTCTATCATTTTTTAATAGCATTTTATTTATTTGCACAACATTTTGCTCAAGAGTAAACATCCTGTGAACGGTTGAAAATCGACCGTGAGCGGTAGGTCATTAACCGGGAGGAATAGACTACCAAATTGATGGGAATATCTTTAACCCATCGGTAGTTAGAAGCGTAATGTTCAGACAACCATATCTGAATTTGCGCGCAGATTTTCGGTATCAATTCGCCCAAATCGCCTGAGGCCACCACAAAGGTGCCTGCCCCCTTCTGCGGTGGTTCTCCCCCAGCGCTACAGCAGATGTTCCTCGATAAAGATCGCGATGCCGTCTTTGTCGTTGCTCGCGGTTACAAAATCGGCGGCGGCACGGGTGGCATCGCTACCGTTTGCCATGGCCACGCCCACGCCGGCGTCAGCCACCATACAGGTGTCGTTGTCCGCATCGCCAAACACGCAGATGTCCTGGAGCTTCATGTCGTTGAGCTCCGCCACGCGCACAAGGCCGCGCGTCTTGGACACGCGCGGATCCATGAACTCGTAGAGCCGCTGCGTGGTTTGCAGAGCCGCCGCCTTAACAGTGTTATCGGCAAACGTCGACGCCCGCTCAATCACCCGCGGCATTACCTCGGGCGCCATGGTAAACATCACCTTGGGCTGCGGCTCGCGCAAGAACTCGGCAAAATCGACCACCTGGTAGGGCACGCCGTCGACGAGCGACAGGTGCTCGACGCACGCGTTGCTCTCGGGCACGTAGAACACGCCGTCTCGGGGGCAGACGGGCGTTGCCGGAAGGTCCGCCATGTGCTTGCAGATGCGCGCGATGGTCTCGCCCGGCAGCGGATAGCTCAGCTCGTTGATGTCGTGCGCGCGGTCGATGACCTCGGCGCCACCGCAGCCCACGAGCACGTCCACCAGGCCTTCGATGCCCCAGAGCTCGTACATGGCCTCGGTCGCGTGGGCGTCGCGCCCGGTGCACAGGCCAAAGAGCACGCCGCGCTCGCGCAGGGCGCGAATCGCCGCAACGGTGCGCAGGGACACCGTGTGCCGGCTCGTGAGCAGCGTGCCGTCGATATCGCAGAACACGGCTTTGATGTGGCTGAAGGTGGTGTCCATGGGGGCCTTTCTGGGTGGCGCGTCGGTGTGGGGTGTATTCGTGAACGGCGTACATGGTATACCAAGGCGCGGGCGCGGCCCGTCAAAGCAAAAACCACCACAAAGGTGCCTGGCCCCTCTGTGGTGGTTGCGACGCTTGCGGGCCAAACCATCACAACATTCGACGTTTTTCGGCAAAATCGCGATTTTTACCAAATGTTGTGATGGTTTCTTACCTGTTGCTTACTGCTTTACGGCACGTTCCAAATGATTGCGTCCAAACAGCAGCAACGCCGCGGGAACCGCCGTCACGACCATGCCCGCCCCTACGAGCGTCTGCTGCACGCCAAATGTCGCCGCCAGCCACGGTGCAACCGCCAGAGGGGCCACGCCAGCAAACATATTGCCAAAGCCCATGACCGAGTTCACACGGCCGAGTTGCTCGAGCGGAGCCGTCGTCTGCACAATGGTGTTGTGGAGCGGGTTGACGACACCCCAAGCTATACCCAGGGCGATCTGGCCGACGAGGGCCACGCCCACGTACGGTGTCCCCACATAGAGCAGACTTCCCAGGCCCACGGACATAAGCGCCACGAGCAGCGTTTTAAGGTTGACCAGGTGCGGCGGCAAGCGGAGCGCGAGCACGGCACCCAGCACCGCGCCGACACCGCAGGCAGACGAGAGCCAGCCCATCCACTCAACGCCAACGTGCAGAACATCGCGATAGAAAAACGACTCGAGCGGATCGAAGGCACCGTAGCCAAAGTTCGAGAGGAAGATGATGCAAAACAGCAGGGCGAGAACGCTGTTGGTGAAGACTGTCTTGATGCTGGCTGCGAAGGTGGCGCGGGCGGACGTGCTGGGGTTGGAGCTTCGTCCCGCACGCTCCCCTTCCTCTGCCGAATCGGCATCCGCATGCCCGGCGACATGGCTGGTCTGCGGTCTAAAGCCCCAACCGACGACGAACGCCAGCACGGTAAAGAGCATCATGAGCACGAACACCGCGCGCGACGACGCAGCCGCCGCGACAAAGCCGCCCAGCGTGGGGCCAACGATGATACTCACGTTTGAAAACATGGCGATGGCGGAGTTGATGTCTTTGAGCTCGACAGGATCGTCGGTGAGGTAAGCCGGATAGGATGTGGCGATGGGCTGGGCGAATCCCATCACAAAGCCCAGAAACACCGCGCCGAGCAGGACAATACCGGTCGCGCTACCAAAGGCGATGATTGCCGTGCCAGTTGCGAGAGCACCGATGATGCTCAGCAAGAAATGGCGGCGCGGACCCCAGGCGTCAAGCGCCGCGCCACCCGCAAAGGATCCCAGGATCACGAAGACGTTCATGAACAGGACGGCCAGCGATGTCGCGACGACCGAAGCGCCGTCCGCATAGGTGAGCGTTCCGATGACGCCGATAAAATAACTGGTCTGAAAACCGGTGTAGATGAGAAAGCGCATCGCCACCAGGCGCTTAGCCTGAGCAGACAACGACGGTTGGGATTTTGAGATTAGAGATAGGGACATGGGCGCTCCTTGTTGCATACGAATACGGGCCGCGGACATTGACCGCCAGCCATCGACTCAATCTTTCTGTATGCAACGTTAAGGACGCATCGGGCCTCTTCTCTCCGTTTTTGCCAGCACGAACTACTTGGTAGATTTTAAGGCATGTCCCAAACATCTACCAAAGCAAAAACCACCACAAAGGTGTCTGTCCCCTTTGTGGTGGCCCAATGATATGGCAGCGTAGCGAGCCGGTTCCAAGTGCCCCAGGTCGCCCCGAAAGAGGAGCGACGCGTACTTTGGTACGCGAGCGACGGCTTGAGGGGCGAGATGGGGTGCTTGGGGCCGGCGCAGCGTCAAACCTAAAGGTGGTCTTGAATCAGGTCGCAGATGGCTCGGGCGTCGTTGATGTTGATGGCTCGGGTCGCAAAGCCGGCGTCAAAAGCCTGGCGCGCCAGGGCCTCGTTGCAGGCAAGGGCCAGCGTGCGGCCGTCGACCAGGTCGAGCGAACTCTTGCCGCGCAGACGGTCGACACCGGAGCGCGCGACGACGATGTTGTCGAAGCCCTCGGTCTTGTAGCCCTCGATAATCACCACGTCGACATCGTTGTAGCGCGACAACAGCTCGCGCGCGGGCATCTCGTCCTCCTCGCGCGTGTCGGCGTACTCCGCCCAGCGCGTGGTGCAGATGAGGCCCACGTGTTTGGAGCCGGCCTGGTGATGGCGCCACGTATCCTTAGCGGGCACGTCGATATCAAAGCCATGGTGCCCGTGATGTTTGAGCGAACCCACGCGCAGGCCGCGGCGGGTGAGCTCGGCGATGACCTTCTCGACAAGTGTGGTCTTGCCCGAGTTCTGGTAACCGATAAACGCGATGGCGGGGGCAGCCGGGGTGGGAGCTGCGGGCACGGCCGGGGCGGATGCGCTCGCAGGCGCGGCACCATCGGCAGCGGTTGCCTCGGCAGCAGCAGCTTGACGCTCCGCGCGATCCCACACGCCCGAGCGGCCGCCCTCCTTGTGCAACAGGCGCACGTCGACGATCTCCATGCCGCGATCGACTGCCTTACACATGTCATAGATCGTAAGACACGCGGCACTCGCGCCGGTCAGGGCCTCCATCTCGATACCCGTCTTGCCCGTCACACCTGCCGTGACCAGCACGTGAAAGCCGACCTGTCCGTCCGAACGCGCCGGCGCCCAGCCCTCGGGCGTCTCGTCGGCCGGCATCCCCGCCGGAGCGATGGGCTCGATATCGCACTTGCTCTTGGTGATGAGCAGCGGATGGCACATGGGGATGATGTCGCTCGTGCGCTTGATGGCCATGATGCCCGCCACGCGCGCGCAGGCGAGCACGTCACCCTTTTTGGCGCGGTCCTGCAGCACCATCGCCTGCGTCTCGGGATGCATGAGGATGGTGCCCTCGGCAATGGCGATGCGGTGCGTCTCGGCCTTGTCGGATACGTCGACCATGCGCACCTCACCCTTGGCGTCCACGTGCGTCAGCTCGTCGCGACGGGCGTCACGGACGGGCTCGGTGGCAGCGCTGGCAGTCGGCTGTGCGGACGCGTCGGCGTTGTCAGCATTCGCCGCAGCCGTGACTTTGTGGGCAGACATCGCGGCCCTGCGAGCGGCCTTGGTGGCATCGGCGTACCTGCTCTTGGCCATATGATCATCCTCCGATTTGGGACATAAATCGTTGCGTGCCCTCAATTATCGCGTGTTCCTGCGGTTTGTGGGCCACGGCATCGCGCCAAATCGAAAGTACCTGCATATCATCACCACGGCGCAGCGCTTCGCGAACCGAATACTCGGCATCGCTGAACAGACAGGGACGCACGTTGCCATCGGCCGTCAGGCGCAGACGGTTGCAATTCGCGCAAAAATGATTGGACATGGCGCTAATAAAGCCGACCGTTCCCGCTGCGCCCGGAAAGCGCCAATAGCGCGCAGGGCCCGCACCGGCAGGAGCGTCGTTGATGTCGAGCGGCTCGAGCTTGCCCAGTCCCGCCGCGGTGGCCCCGGCATTGATGCGCGCCCGCAACTCGTCGCTCGGAACGGTATCGCTCGCGTCCCACAGCTCGGGATTGAGCGCGGGCGCATGCGGGTCCACAGCGCAATGCGAGCTCGTGCGCTCGTCGCCGATGGGCATGTATTCGATAAAGCGCAGGTGGATGGGGCGATCGAGCGTGAGCCGCGCAAGGGCCGCTACATCCTGGTTGAGCCGGCGCACCACAACGCAGTTGACCTTAACGGGCTCAAAGCCCCAAGC
>CABUNB010000015.1 GCA_902492755.1 uncultured Collinsella sp.
GGGGTGGGGGAAGGGGTGGGGAAAGGTGTTGAAAAATGGGGCGGTTCCCCATATTATTAATGACGTCGACAGGCGGGGTGGTTCCCCGCGTACGTGCCATCTGAGTAACCGAGGGGAGGGCGCACATGGGAATGACTGGTGCATACGAGCGCAATCTCGATGCAAAAGGTCGTCTGTCCCTGCCTGCACCCCTTCGCGAGGAGCTTGGAGAGCATGTTCGCGTGTTCAAAGCCCTGGATGTCGATGCTCTGTACGTGTTCTCTGCCGAGGCCTTCGATAAGTGGGTCGAAGGACTCTTCGCGGGTCGTGAGGGCCACGAGGGTTTTAACCCGCGTGACATTAACGACCAGAAGCTCATGAGGGCGATCAACAAGCGCACCACGTCGATGGACGTGGACAGCGCCGGTCGTATCGGTCTTTCCGAGTCTCTCCGCCAGCAGGCGAACCTCGACCGCGAGGTCACGGTTGTGGGCAACTACGACCACCTTGAGGTTTGGGATCGCGCCGCGGCCGATGAGGACGATGACGATGAGGCCCTGCTGGACCTCTTCTTCTCGTAAGGGCAAGGCACGGGTAACGGATGGAGCGTGGGATCTTGACACAAGAATATCGGCATGAACCTGTCATGCTCGGCGAAGTGCTTGAGTCGCTACGGCTAAAGAGCGGCTCCGTTGTCTGCGATTGCACCCTTGGCGGTGCCGGCCATTCGGTAAAGATGGCCGCGCAGGTGGGGGAGACGGGCCTTTTGCTCGGCGTCGATCAGGACGACATGGCCCTCGAGGCCGCTGGCGCCCGTCTGGACCGCGAGGTTCCCGGCGTTCCGCACCAGCTGCTGAAGGGCAACTTCGGCGACTTGGACGAGCTGCTTTGCTCGGCCGAGGTGCCCGGGGTCGATGGCTTCCTGTTCGATTTGGGCGTTTCGTCACCGCAACTCGATATCCCTGGCAGGGGCTTTTCGTATAACGAGGACGCCCCATTGGACATGCGGATGGATCCGGGTAATAACACCTTAAACGCAGCTGAGGTCATCAACACCTATAACGAACACGACCTCGCCCGGATTCTACGCGTCTACGGCGAAGAGAAGTTCGCCTCGCAGATTGCGCGCGAGATCGTGCGCCGCCGCGAGCAAGAACCGATCGAAACCACCGGCCAATTTGTCGAGATCATCAAGGCGGGTATCCCGGCTGCCGCTCGTCGGCATGGCGGACACCCGGCCAAGAAAAGTTTCCAGGCCATTCGCATCGAGGTCAATCACGAGCTCGATGTGCTCGAACGAGGGCTTGATGCCGCCACCAGGTGGCTCAACCCGGGCGGACGTATCTGCGTCATCTCGTATCACTCGCTCGAGGACCGTATCGTAAAGAACCACTTTAAGGAGATGAGCCAGGGGTGCACGTGTCCGCCGGAGATTCCGGTGTGCGTGTGCGGCAACGTGCCGATACTCAAGGTCATCACCCGCAAACCCTTGGTTGCCCAGCCTGATGAGGTTGAGCGCAACCCTCGGGCGAGATCAGCCAAAATCCGCGTGGCGCAGCGTCTGTAGGCGCGACCGCGCGATATTGGACCTCCCGCTCGCACCATAAACGAAGCTGAAACACACTACCAACGTACTCGGGATGGGAGGCGGCATATCATGGGCTACAACACTTCAAGCGCAGCACTCGCCTATGATATGAACGCCATGCCCGCCTATCGTGAGACGCCGCAGGCCCCCGTTGCTCCCCGTGAGCAGCGCACGCCGCGCTTTGATGTCTACACGGGCGCGGGCCGTCAGGCAAACCAGGCGGTAAGCCCGGTTTTCATGAGCGTTCTTAAAACGTTTTGCATCATTGCGGCTATCTTCATGACGATCGGCGTCGCCCGCGTGGCGCTCGCCGGCGTTACGGCCCAGGTGCTCAACAGCAACGCCGAGCTTACCAACACGCTCGAAAAGGCGACCGATGAGAGCTCCGACCTGGAGGTCATGCATTCGGTCTATGGCGCCGACACGCGCATTCGCGACCTTGCGGGCGCTTATGGCATGGTGGAGCCCAGCGAGAGCGTTACACTTGACTTTTCGCAGGATGCAGCCGCGGGCGCCAACGCGACCGCGACCGCTCAGTAGCAAGACGGTAGCTGAGTATGACAAATGACTATCGCCGCGGTTCCGATGGGGGCCGCGGTTCTGGACGTCCCTCGTCGCGGGGACGTTCTGGTTATCAAGGAACGGGTCGGCAATCTTACAACGCCGGGCAGTCCCGTGGCAACGACCCGGCGTCGCGACTTCGCGGCTCGGGCGGCCCTCAAGTGCATAACAACAGGTCGCGCAAGAGTTCGTCGACCGAATGGCTCACAGGCACGCCTCTGCCTCGCCGCAAAGCCGTCATGGGTTTCATTGGGTTTGGCTTGGGCTTGGGCGTCTTTCGCCTTGCCGACTATCAAATTGTCGAAGCCGATAAACTGCGCGAGCGTGCCGATGCGCGCCGCCTGCTTGCGCAGACCCTCTATGCCAAACGTGGCACCGTCTACGACCGCAATGGTAACGTGCTGGCGTCGTCGGTCGAATGTCGCAACATCGCCGTGAACCCGCAGCTTGTCGAGGATGTCGACAAGACGGTGTCGGCGCTGGTCAAGGCAACTGGAATCGATAAAAAGACCTGCCGCAAGCTCGTTGAGTCCGATGGCACCTGGGTGTATATCAAGCGCCAGGTGGACGAAGACGATGCTGCGGCGCTGGAGAAGAAGAACCTGCCCGGCGTGCTTTTTGAGCAGGCCATGAAGCGCGTATATCCATACGGCAATCTGGCATCGCAGGTGCTGGGTGTAGTGAATGTGGACAACGACGGCTTGACGGGTCTCGAAAAGCAATACAACAAGCTTCTGACAGGCACGAACGGTTCTCTCGTACGCGAGCGCGCGAGGGACGGCAGCTATATCGCGGGCGGTGCCTATAAAAAGGTGGCTGCGGTCGACGGCGTTGATATCGTGACGACGCTCGACGTCAATATCCAGCGTGCGGCCGAGGATGCCCTGGCAGAGGCAGTTGAGAAGACTAAGGCCAAGAACGGCTCGGCGCTGGTCACCGATCCTACGACAGGCGAGATCTTGGCAGCCTGCTCGTATCCGACCTACGACCAGACCAATTTGGAAAACGCCAAGACCGAGGATATGAACTTGCGCCTGGTCACCGACGCCTACGAGCCCGGCTCGGTCTTTAAGACGCTCGTGGCAGGCGCCGGCTTCGACTTGGGCGTCGTGCGATCGAGTACGTCGTTTGAGGTGCCGGCGAGCATCAAGGTGGGCGACGATACCGTTACCGATGCCGATAAGCGCGACTATGGCATGACCATGGATGTGCGCGAGATGATGCGCCGTTCGTCCAACGTAGGCTTTGTCCTGGTGGGGCGCAAGATCGGTGCCGACGACTTTGCCGCCTATGTGGACAAGTGGGGCATCGGTCACAGCTCTGGTGTAGATTTTCCGGGCGAGAGCCTGGGTATCGTCAAGGAGCGTGACCAGTATGACGGCGCCACGCTGGGCTCGATGAGCTTTGGACAGGCACTGTCCGTCTCTCCGATTGAGATCGCACGTGCCGTGGGCGGCATCGCCAACGGCGGCGTGATGATGACACCGCACTTCTATAAGTCCAGCAAAGGCGACGAGAAGGACTGGGGCGAAGGCGAGCGCGCGATTTCGGAGGACGCCGCATCCCAGGTGACATCGTGCATGCAGACGGTCGTGTCCGAGGGAACGGGCGTTGGCGGCGCGGTTGACGGCTATGACGTGGCGGGTAAGACCGGTACGGCCGAACGAGCCGACGAGAACGGCGGCTACCTCAAGGAGAACTACATGTCGTCCTTTATGGGCTTTGCGCCGGCACAATCGCCCAAGGTGCTGTGCTATATCACGCTCGACGGAACGCCGAGCGGCTCAGATGCCGCTGCGGTGCCGTTCCAGTCCATTATGGCCAACGCGCTCGACGTGCTGGGCATCCCGCGCACGAGGTAGGGGGTTACAATCTTTGGGGCGTGGTTTGTTGTCCCATATGAGGGGTGTTCACATGCCCTGCACCACGCATGCGCGGCGCTGGGATACAATACGCCGATAGCATTATTAGGTTTACAGGGGAGCTGCAATGATAGAGATCGCCGTCAACAACCTCGCGGCCGCAACAGAGGCCCGAACCGTGACGGGAGAAGCCGATCGGGTATGCCGCGGGTGCGTTATCGACTCGCGTCAGGTCGAGGAAGGGACGATTTTCGTCGCCTTTCCCGGTGAAAACGTCGACGGCAATGATTTTGCTTCCCGTGCCGTCCAGTCGGGTGCCGGCGCCGTCGTGATGACGCGTGAGCCCGAGGCTGAGCTGGTCTCGCTGGCGCAGGACAAGGGCTGTGCCATCTTGCTGACCGATGATCCCGAGGAGTTTCTGCTGCGTTTGGCGCACGCGTATCGCCTGGAGCTTGGCTGCCTGGTCGTTGGCATTACCGGTTCCATTGGCAAGACGACGACCAAGGACGTGCTCGCCGCTGTGCTCGCCAAGCGCTATCGTGTCTGGGCCACCAAGGGCAATTTCAATAACCTGATCGGCATGCCGCTCACGGTGCTTTCCGCTCCGGCCGATACCGAGGTCCTGGTGCTCGAGATGGGCATGAACCATTTCCACGAGATCGAGCGCCTGTCCCAGTCCGCCAATCCCAACCTTGCCATCGTGAGCAAGATCGGCACCTCTCATATCGGCATTTTGGGTAGCCGCGAGAACATCGCCCGCGCTAAGGCCGAGATTGTCCAGGGTATGTGCGCCGCCGGCGACTATTTGCCGCTGCTGGTTTTGGGCGGCGAGGACGACTTTACGCCGTTCATTCGCGATACGTTCGCCCAGCCTGCTGGTATCGACGTGATGCTGGCCGGCGTTTCGGACGATGATGAGGTCCGTGCCCGCGACATTCGTGTTGATGACGAGGGCCGTCCGGTCTTTACGCTCGATTTTGGCCGGGGTGAGACGATCGATACCATGCTTGCCATCCCCGGCGTGCAGTCCGTTCCTAATGCCGTTAAGGCCGCCGCGGTTGCCTATCGCCTGGGCGTGACGCCCGAGCAGATCGATGCTGCCTTTAGAGGCCTCACGATCACCGGTCACCGCCAGGAGATCAAGCGCGCCAAGAGCGGTGCCCGCGTCATTGACGATTCCTACAACGCCAGCGCCGAATCCATGGCTGCTGGTCTCGATCTGCTGTGCTCGCTTTCGTGCACGGGGTCTCGCATGGCGATCTTGGGCGAGATGGGCGAGATGGGCGATGAGGCTCCTCGCATGCATGAGCTCGTGGGCGCCTATGCCGCCGCCAAGAAGCTCGACATGCTGGCGTGCGTGGGTGGTGAGCTGGCCCAGCTTATGGCCGATGCCGCGCGCATGATGGGCATGGACGAGGACCGCATCCAGGTGTTCTCCGATTATCAGCAGGTGCTCGACCGCATGGGCGGCGCGCTTGAAAAACATGATGTTGTACTGGTCAAGGGTTCCCGTTTTGTTGAGCTCGACCGCTTTGTGGAAGGTGTGTGCTAGCCCATGTTCGGCAATCCCTCGTATCCAACGTATCAGGCTTTTTTGGGGCTTGGCATCGCCGCTGCCATTGCGCTGCTGCTCATGCCGTGGTGGATCAAGCTGCTCAAGGTCGAGGGTATCGGCCAGCAGGTTCGTGCCGACGGCCCCAAGCGTCATTTGGTTAAGCAGGGAACGCCCACCATGGGTGGCGTTGTCATCCTCGTCGCGATCTCGCTGACCTGCCTGCTGATGGGCAAGCTCACCACCGAGCTCGTGCTCGTGCTGCTCGCCACGCTGGCGACCGGCGTGCTGGGCCTGATCGACGACCTGACCTCCGTTACGCACGGGCGCTCGCTCGGTCTGACGCCTCATGCCAAGATGATCGGCCTAACCATTATCTGTGTCACCTTTACGGTACTTGCCGTCAACTGGTGCGGCGTCGCCCCCGAGATTCGTTTTCCCGGCGGCCTGACGATTGACCTCGGTGTTCTTTCGACCACCATCTGCGGCCTTTCGTTCCCGTGGCTCTACATTGTCTTTTGCTGGCTGATGATCGCCGGTCTTTCTAATGCCGTGAACCTGACCGATGGCCTTGACGGTCTTGCTGGCGGCACCTCCATGATCGCCATGCTCGCCATGGCTGCCATGGCGTTTTTGCACGGAGACGTGAACCTGTCCATCTTCTGCACCGCGTGTGCCGGTGCCTGCTTGGGCTTTCTGTGGTTCAACTGCTATCCGGCGAGCATCTTTATGGGCGATACCGGCTCGCTTGCCCTGGGCGCTGCGTTTGCCTGCACGTCCATCATGACCAACACCGAGGTCGTCTCCCTCATCATCGGCGGCCTGTTTATCGTTGAGACCCTGTCGGTCATGATTCAGGTTGTCTACTTCCACTTTACGCACAAGCGCGTCTTCCTTATGGCGCCCATCCATCATCATTTCGAAAAGAAGGGCTGGGCCGAGACCAAGGTCGTCATCCGTTTTTGGATTATCGCTGCGGCCTTTGGTGCCGTTGGCCTTGCTTTGTTCTTCCAGTTGGGATAGTGGTCTTTCATGCCTCTTGCTGATGTCTTTAGCCTGCTCGTTTTGGGTCAGGGCAAATCCGGTCTCGATGTCGCCCGCTGGGCGCTGGCACATCCCGAGCGCGTAAGCGCCGTTACCGTGTATGGCGGCGGCACCTCTGAGCCCAATGACGCCACGCGTGCGCTCGAGGCTGCTGGTGCGTCGTTTGTCTATGGGGCCGAACAGGTCGAGGGCGCCTATGACGTGTGCGTGACATGCCCGGGTATTTCGGAGTTCTCGTCCTTCTTTAAGGCGGGGCGTGAGCATGCCGCTCAGATTATGGGCGAGCCCGAGTTTGCCTATCGCTTGTCTCCCCAAAATTGGATTGCCATCACGGGCACCAACGGCAAGACAACTACCACGTCGCTGACTGATTATCTGCTCAAGGCCGCCGGTGAAGCCAGCGTGGCCGTCGGCAATATCGGTGAGCCGCCGGTGAACGAGATCGACGGCCGCGCACATAATGAGTGGTTTGTGGCCGAGCTGTCGAGTTATCAGATTGCTACGACCGCCGAGCTTCATCCTCGCGTGGCGGTGCTGCTCAACATCACGCCCGACCACCTGGGCTGGCACAAGAGCCACAAGAACTATGCGCTTGCCAAGATCAAACTGTTTGACAATATGGTCGATGACGATCTGGCGGTTGTCGACGTCGAAGATGCCGGCATTCACGAGTTCGATGAGTACATCTACACGCCGGGTCGTCGCATCTGCAAGGTTGCCTTTGACGAGCCAGAGGGTGAGGATGTCGCCTTTGTGCGCGATGGCAAGATGATCGTGCGCCTGAAGGGCGTCGAGACCCCGCTCATCGCTACATCCGAGCTCAAGATCTCGGGCCATCACAATGTTATCAATGCCCTGTGTGCTGCCACGGCTGCCTTGGCAGTCGGTGCCGATGTCGATGGTGTCTGCCGCGGTCTGGCCTCGTTCCAGCCGCTCGAGCACCGCGTGGAGCCGTGCGGCGAGATTGACGGCGTGCGCTACGTCAACGATTCCAAGGCGACCAACACCGACGCGGTCGAGAAGGCACTGACGGCATTTCCCGATGACAACGTGATCTTGCTGCTCGGCGGCCACGATAAGGGCACGCCGCTCACGGACTTCGCGCGCGTTGTCATGGATAACGTGCGCTCGGTCGTCTGCTTTGGCGATGCGCGCGAGCGCTTCACCGCCGCTATGGACGAGGCCGATGTCGATGGCGATGTGGATATCGCCCAAGCGGATGACCTACGCGATGCCGTGGACGTTGCCCGTTCGCTGTCGAGCCGTGGCGACGTGATCTTACTTTCTCCTGCCTGCTCTTCGTTCGATGAGTTCTCGGGCTATGAGGAGCGCGGACGCGTGTTTAAGGACTATGTGGCTCAGCTTGCCGCTGCAGCGAAATCGCAAATGGAATAGGGGTTGCCGGTGAGAGAGGAGAGCCCCCGACAAGGTATGAGGAGGCCCGACTCGGACCGTGCTTCCTCGCGGCGCAGCACACCGCGTTCCGGTCGTGGCAGTCAGACGTTTAGCGAACGCTATATTGCCGGCGTTCCCGCCCGTATCATGCGCCCCCGTCTGATATTTATGGCCTGCCTGTTTACCTTGGTGTGCTTTGGTCTGCTGATGGTGTACTCGGCGTCTTCGGTCGAGGCACTGCACGAGAACGGTTCGGCGACGTTCTTCCTGTTTCGACAGGCCGCGTTTGCCGGGGTTGGCGTGCTGGCCATGGTTGCCATTGCCCGCTATTTGCCGGACAGCTGGTTTGGGGAGGATGTGCTCAGGATCTTCCTGTTCGTCATGATGTTCTTGCTGCTGTTGGTGTTCTTAGTGGGCAGCGGCAGTCGTGGCGCCACGCGCTGGCTCAACATCGCCGGCATTCAGTTCCAGCCCTCCGAGTTTTTGAAGCCATTTGCCATTGCGTACTCGGCCATTATGCTCGATCGCTTCTTTTCGCCCGGTGGCAACATCAACGAGTTCCTTAGCAAGATGGGTATCTGTTTGGGCCCTTCGATTCTTCTGATTTTTATCCAGCCCGACTTTGGCACCATTCTGATCATCTTGCTGACGCTGGTGTGCATGGCGTTGTTTGCGGGATTGGACCCCAAATACATCGTTTGGACGATTGCCGGTGGCATCGTTGTTATTGCAATCGCCCTTATCGCCGAGCCGTATCGTATGACGCGTGTCGAGGTTGCATGGAATCCCTGGGCCGATGAGTACGGAGATGGCTACCAGGCCACGCTCGCCATTATGGCGTTTGCATCGGGCGGATTGTTCGGCCGCGGTATCGGCAACTCCACCATGAAGTACTCGTATTTGCCCGAGGCGCATAACGACTATATCCTTGCCATCATTGGCGAGGAAGTCGGCTTTGTCGGGACCGTTCTGTTCTTCTTGGTATTCGCGATGCTGATTTACTCGGCATTTCGCATTGCTGAGCAGGCGACCGACCGTCGCGGGGCACTCATGGCGTCGGGCTCCGCGGTCATTCTCGCGGTGCAGTTTTTGATTAACGCGCTGGGCATCCTCAACGTGTTTCCCATGACGGGAAAGCCGCTTCCGTTTATCAGCTATGGCGGCTCGTCGATTATCGTGTCGCTTATGCTTGCCGGGTTGATCCTGCGCGTTTCGTATGAGAGCGCCCGCCGTGATGAGTACGACCGTCGTCGCGAGAGCTTTGCCGTTATGGACGAGAGCACTGCCGGTATGCCCCATGTGCGCGGCGAGCGATCTTCGCGCAATGGCTTTACCGTTTTGGATGGCTCTGCGTCCGAGCCAGCTGCTCGTCCGCGCGCGCGAACGGCGCCGCAGGGTCGCCCGCAGCGCCCCACGCCTCGCAACGCGGGCGGCGGATATAATCGAATCGATTTGAACTCGGACCCGTCGGCGCGTCTGCGCACCGACGATCAGGGGCCGCGCGTACGAAGGGACTACCATGACCGATAAGATGACCGTTGCTATCGCAGCCGGCGGCACGGCAGGACATATCAACCCCGCGCTCGCCTTGGCCGAAGAGCTGCGTGACCGCGGGCATCACGTCGTGTTTGTGGGCCAGTCGCGCAAGCTCGAGGGCCGTCTGGTCCCCGAGGCCGGGTTCGATTTCGTGCCCATTACGGTCACAGGCTTCGACCGCTCCCGCCCTTGGACGGCGCTGACCTCGCTGTGGCGCGTCAACAAGGCCAAACGTGCGCTCGCCAATCATTTCTCAAAGGTCGGTAAGCCCGATGCCGCCATCGGTTTTGGTGCCTATGTCGAGGTTCCGCTGTTGGGCTGGTGCAAGGGTGCGGGCGTTCCGTATCTGCTGCACGAGCAAAACTCCGTTCCGGGCCTGGCTAACAAGATGATGAACTCGCATGCCGCCCGCGTGTGCATCTCGGTGCCGGCCGCGCGCTCGGTCTTTGAGCGTGAAGATGACCCCGAGCATGTGCTTATGACCGGTAATCCGGTGCGTCGCTCGGTGATTGAGGGAGATCGTTCCCGCGGCCGTAAGGCGCTCGGCGTGCCCGAGGATGCCACGCTGCTGCTGGTCTTTGGTGGCTCGCTCGGTGCCCAGCATCTCAACGAGCGCGTGGCCTCGCTCAAGGGCGAGCTGCTGGGCCGCGAGAACCTCTACGTCTTACATTCGACGGGAGCCGACGGCTTTGAGGAGACCGAGCGTGCCCTGGCGCTGACGCCCGAGGAGGCGAAGCGCTATCGCGTGCAGCCCTACATCGACAACATGGGCGACATGCTGGCCGCGGCCGATCTGGTGCTCTCGCGCTCCGGTGCCTCGAGCGTGGCCGAGATCGCCGCCCTTGCCGTGCCCTCGGTACTCGTGCCCTATCCTCATGCTACGGCCGACCACCAGACCACGAACGCCCGCTATCTGGTCGATGCCGGTGCGGGCGTGCTTTGCGCCGATGCCGATATCGACGCCCCCGCTTTTGCCGAGGAGCTGTTGCACCTGGTCGATGACGCCGCGGCGCGCGATGCTATGCGCCAGGCGGCGCGCGGCTTGGCGCAGGATCGCGCCGCCGCACTTTTGGCCGACGCGGTAGAGGGTTTGCGTTAGTTAGACGGGATATCGTCGGTCGCCCTCGCGCTGATGCGGTAGGTGCGGTACAGTTAACGGGTTACAGGCAGTGTTTACGCAAGGAGTACACGAGCACATGGCTGATTCCCAGACTGCAACCTCCGCGCCCGAGTTTAAGAGCGCCCACTTCATCGGTATCGGTGGCGCCGGCATGAGCGGCATCGCCCTCGTTTTGCACGAGCGCGGCTATGCCGTTACCGGTTCCGACCTTAAGACTTCGCGCTACATTCGCCAGCTTACGCGCGCCGGCGTGAAGGTTCACGTTGGTCACGAGGCTGCGACGATCGACGAGGTCAAGCCCGACGTGGTCGTGGTTTCTACCGCTATTCCCGAGTCTAACCCTGAGCTTGTTCGCGCCCGCGAGCTGGGTATTCCCGTGTGGCCCCGCGCCAAGATGCTCTCGGCCCTGGGCCACGGCTATACCACCGTCGCCGTCGCCGGCACGCACGGCAAGACCACGACGTCTTCGATGTGCGCCACCATGCTCGATCGCATGGGCCTGGACCCAAGCTTCTTGATCGGCGGCATCGTCGAGGGCTATGACACCAACGGCAAAAACGGCTCGGGCGATTACTTTGTCGCCGAGGCCGACGAGTCCGACAGCTCCTTCCTGTTCCTGAACCCCAACGTGGTCATCGTGACTAATGTCGAGGCCGACCATCTCGATCACTACTCGGGCATCGAGGAGATCGAAGCCACCTTTGCCAAGTTCATGAGCCTGGTGGGCGAGGACGGTACCGTCATCGTCTGCGGCGAGGATCCGCATCTGGTCGAGCTCGCTAAGTCGACGGGTCGCCGCGTGCTTTCCTATGGCTTTGCCGAGAGCAACGACATCGTCTGCGTGCATCCGGATGTCAAGGGCATCCAGAGCGACTTTGTCGTTCGCTTTGAGGACGGCACCGAGCACGCTGTGGAGATCAAGAGCAACCCCGGTCGTCACAACATGCTCAACGCCACGGCAGTTTTGACCGTCGCTCACGTCTTGGGTCTCGACATCGATGCTGCCGCCAAGGCGCTGTCGAGCTTTGAGGGCGTTCGCCGTCGCTTTACCCATGTGGGTGATATCGACGGCATCACCGTGGTCGACGACTACGGCCATCATCCCACCGAGATCAAGGCGACGCTTGCCGCCGCCTCGTCGCTGGGTTACAAGCACGTCGACGTCGTGTTCCAGCCGCACCGCTATTCGCGCCTGCAGGCCCTGTGCGACGATTTCGCCGATGCCTTTGCCAATGCCGACAAACTGCTGCTGATCGACGTTTTCTCTGCCGGCGAGATGCCCATCCCCGGCGTTACCTCCAAGATGCTCGCCGATACCGTTCGTGCCAAGCATCCCGGCAAGGAAGTCGTGTACTGCTCCAGCCGTCTCGAGCTCAACCAGGAGCTCGAGCAGATGGTGGGCGAGGGCGACCTGCTGCTTACCATGGGCGCCGGTGATGTCACGACGGTCGGTCCCGAGTTCATCGATTATCTGACTGCCAAGAAAGACGCTTAAGTCTAATGGGTCTGTTTAATGCCGTCATGGCGCTTTCGGGCATGATCGACACGGATGTGATTGAGGACGAGCGACTTGCGCGCCATACGAGCTATCGTATCGGCGGCAAGGCCGACCTCTTTGTGACGTGCCACAGCTATCATGCCCTCCGCCGCGCCGTGGCGGTGCTCGACCGCGAACAGGTGCCGTGGGTGATTATCGGCAAGGGATCCAATCTTTTGGTTGCCGATGCCGGCTATCGCGGCGCCGTCATTTCGCTGGGGCGTGAGTTCCAGCGCACGGTTGTTGCCGAGGACGGCTGTACGCTGACCGTTGGCGCGGGCGTGATGTTCGCGCGCTTGGTCAACGACGCCCTGTCTCGCAGCCTCTCGGGCCTTGAGTTTGCCGTCGGTATTCCCGGCTCGGTCGGCGGCGCCATATCTATGAATGCCGGCACGCGTACCGAGTGGATCGGTTCGCTCGTTGAGGATGTCGTAACGTTCGACCCTTCCTTCGGCATTAAGCACTATGCGGGGTCCGAGATAACCTGGGGCTACCGCGAATGCAGCCTTCCTCGCAATGAGATTATCCTCGAGTGCGTTCTTAAGCTAAAACCGGCTCCTAAAGCCGATATCCGTGAGCGCATGGAGCAGTATCTGACCCGGCGAAAGCGCACGCAGCCCATGGGGCGCGCATCTTGCGGATCGGTCTTTCGCAATCCGCCCGATGCGAGTGTGGGCAAGCTTATAGAGGATTGTGGATTAAAGGGTTTTTCGGTCGGCGGCGCGGAAGTTTCGCCCGTGCACGCTAATTTTATCGTTAATAACGGAACCGCTTCGGCCGATGATGTGGCCGCGGTTATCAGACATGTGCACGGAAAGGTGAGGGAGGCGTATGGCATCGAGCTCAGACCGGAAGTTAAATTCCTCGGCTTCTAGAGCATCGAAACCCACCTTCCGCCGCGCCGGAGGGCGTTCCGGCGCACCTGCCAAACCTCAGCGTAAGGCCGTCACGCCTTCGAAGCCCTCCGGGCACGTGCGACCTGCCAAGCGCCCGGTTGTCGGCTCGCAGCTCGGCAACCGTCCTGCCGCAAAAAAGGCCTCGCGTCCCTCGGTGACGTCAAGGCCCGTCATGGGCACCAAGTCTGCTCGTCCCGTGGCGACGCCTAAAACCTCGATGGGGACCAAAGCGCCGCGCCCGGGCCGCACACTGGGTGCATCGAAGCCGCGTTCGCTGACGTCGGTGCCGGTTGCCGCTAAGAAACCTTCGAGTAAAAAAGGCGTTAACCCGCCGACTTCACTGGGGGCCATGGCTAATAAGACGACCGACGGCGTTCCTGCCGTTAAGGGCAAAGGCAAAATCGTGGGCGGCGTTCTTGCCGCCTTGGCCGTGCTCGTCATCATTGCCATCGTAGTGATCAACTCTGGATTGTTTGCCGCTACCGACATTCAGATTCATGGCAGCGAGCATGTGACCAAGCACGATGCCATTCAACTGATCGATTTGCCCGAGGGCACGTCGCTGTTTAACGTCGACCCCGATCAGATCACCGAGGACCTCAAACAGAATCCGTGGGTTTCGGGCGTGGATGTCCAACGCCAGTTTCCCCATACGCTCATCATTACGCCTACGGAGCGCAAGGTTGTTGCAATCGCCTATATCAGCTCGGACGATCTTGCCTGGGCCATCGGCGACGATGACACCTGGATCGCTCCGCTTTCGACCTCGGTTGAGGTGGATGACCAGGGCAACGTCATCACGACGGGTCAGGGCTCAAACACCCTGACCGGCATTGATGCCGCGCTGGCACTGGCCAAGCACTACGGCGCCGTGCTGTTGACCGATGTATCGGCCGATGTTGCCCCGGTCTCTGGCCAAGCGGTGAGCTCCAAGGCCGTTAAGGCCGGCTTGGACTACGTGCGTGGTTTTTCGAGCGAGTTTCTGGGGCAAGTCAAGGATATTTCCACGCCTTCGGTCGAGGCAATCTCGGCAAACCTCAATAACGGTATTGAGGTGTCGCTGGGCGATTCTAATGATATCGCCAAGAAGGAGCGCATTGTCACCAAGCTGCTTTCGCAGGTAGAGGGCGTGACGTATATCAACGTGCGCTCTCCGGGCAACTATACGTTTAGGAACGCACCCACCTCATAGCGGTGTTTGGGCCTTTGTTGACAGGCCATACCACGCCGTTTATCTGGTTTGTTTGGTTTTCACGGTCAATTATTTGACTGATACGTTCATAATGTGCAAACATAATACGGTTTACCTTTGCATTTACTTTCAACTTGAAGGTTAATGTGCGCAGGGGTCGACCCATGCTATGGCTATAACCTTTGTTCGGAGGACCGACATGCACGAGACAGAGATCAACAACTACCTTGCCGTCATTAAGGTGGTCGGCGTCGGCGGCGGCGGTACCAACGCGGTCAATCGAATGATCGAAGAGGGCATCCGCGGCGTCGAGTTTGTCGCCATCAACACCGATGCTCAGGCACTCGCGATCTCTGATGCCGATATCAAGGTGCACATCGGCACCGACCTTACCCGCGGCCTGGGCGCCGGCGCCAACCCCGAGGTCGGCCGCAAGGCTGCCGATGAGTCCCGCGACGACATCGCCGAGGCGCTCGCTGGCGCCGACATGGTGTTCATCACCTGTGGCGAGGGCGGTGGCACCGGTACCGGCGCCGCTCCCATCGTTGCCGATATCGCGATGAACGAGGTCGGCGCGCTGACCGTCGCCGTCGTGACCAAGCCCTTCACCTTCGAGGGCCGCAAGCGCAAGAAGAGCGCCGAGGAGGGCATCAAGACCCTCTCCGATTGCGTTGACACTATGATCGTTATCCCTAACGACAAGCTGCTCGACATCGCCGAGAAGAAGACCACCATGCTCGAGGCCTTCGCGATTGCCGATGGCGTCCTTTCCCAGGGCACCCAGGGCATCACCGACCTCATCACCGTCCCCGGTATCATCAACCTGGACTTCGCCGATGTTAAGACCATCATGAAGCAGGCCGGTACCGCCATGATGGGCATCGGTACCTCCTCTGGGGACACCCGTGCCGTCGACGCTGCTCAGCAGGCTATCTCCAGCCCGCTGCTCGAGAGCTCCATCGATGGTGCTACCCGCGTCCTGCTTTCCATCGCCGGCTCCAAGGACCTGGGCATCCAGGAGATCAGCGATGCTGCCGACGTTGTCGCCAACGCCGTCGATCCCGAGGCCAACATCATCTTCGGTACCGTTGTCGACGAGTCCCTGGGCGATCAGGTGCGTATCACCGTCATCGCTACGGGCTTCTCCGACTCCAACGTCAATCGTCAGGACGAGCTCTTTGCCGCCCAGCAGTCCCAGAGTAAGGCCGCTGCCGCCGAGCCCCAGCGCACCGCTCCTGCCACGAGCCCGGCTCAGGCCGCCCCGACTCGCAACGTCGGCGGCACCGAGCTCCCGAACTTCGGCAACGATCAGTTCGAGCTTCCCGATTTCCTTAAGCGTGGCAGCTTCTAATCGGTTGTTCTCAACGTTTTGCATGGGGATGTGTCCATTTGGATGCATCCCTTTTTTGTTTCGCTTTTGTAAACGAAAGCCTCCAATCTCTTTACGTTCCCTTTACGTTTGCCCTTGGTGCAGCGGGTATCCTTTTAGGGAAGTATGACAGCCGTATAAACACGGACTGCGCGGCGACGCCGCGGTACTTGTATTAGGAGGCTTTAGTATGGCAGCACGTGCGGACAGAGTTTCGCGTGTCGACCATGATGGAGTTACGTTGGTGGAGGGCGCGACGGACGATGTCCGCTTTGCCTTCACCGAGCGCACCGGTGGCGTTTCCGAAGAGGCGTACTCCTCACTCAACCTGGGCTCGCATGTAGGCGATGACCCTTTTGCCGTTCAAGAAAATCGTCGTCGAGCGCTCGAAGCCATGGGTGCTGCCGAGTGCGAGCATAACCTGCTCGTGCCCAATCAGGTGCATGGCGACCATATCGTTACGGTTACCTCGAACGGCGCTGATGATCTTGAGGCTGTTCGCGAGCAGATTGCCGAGGGTTGCGATGCCATCGTCTGTGCGGCCCATGAGGTGCCCGTGCTGCTCTGCTTTGCCGATTGCGTGCCCGTGGTGCTGGTGGCCCCCGGCGGATTTGCCGTGGTGCACTCCGGATGGAAGGGCACGATCGCGCGCATTTCCGCCAAGGCGTGCCAGGCGCTCTGCGAGGCCGCCGGGTGCGAGCCGCGCGACGTTGCTGCCTACATCGGCCCCCATATTCTGGGTGACGAGTACGAGGTATCGCAGGAGCTCATGGACCGCTTTGCCGCCGAGTTCGCATGCATCGATGCGAGTGCCTCTCGCATGCTCGATCTTTCCGCTGCCATTCGCGAGGCGCTGGTGGATGCCGGTGTCGATGTGAACGGCATTGTGGACACCCAGCTTTCGACCGTGCGTCAGAACGACCGCTTTTATTCCTACCGCAACGAGGACGGCACCTGCGGGCGCCATGCTGCGATCGGCGTGATGCTATGAGAAAGATCGTATCGGTCCTGAGCGCCGCGGTGCTCACGCTCACGCTGTGCGCCTGCTCTTCGGGATCCTCCACCTCTTCCATTACCGTGGCTGGCTCCACGACGTGCCTTCCCATCGCCGAGATTGCGGCAGAGGGTTTTAAGGAAGAAACGGGCACCGATGTGCTCGTTTCGGGCTTGGGCTCTTCTGCCGGCATTGAGGCAGTCAGCGCCGGCACGGCCGATATCGCCAGCTCCTCTCGTGGCCTCAACGCCGACGAACAGGATCTGGGCCTGACTCCAATCGTTATCGCCCATGACGGTATTGCGGTCATCGTGAATGAGGACAACCCTGTTGAGAACCTCTCGACTGAGCAGCTTCGCGATATCTATGCCGGCAAGATCACCAACTGGAAAGAGGTCGGTGGCGAGGACCTGAAGATTCAGGTTATCAACCGCGACGAGGCTTCCGGCACGCGTGAGGCCTTCCGCACCATCGTGATGGATGGCACGCCGTTCGATCGCCGCTCGGCCGTTCTTTCGGGCACGGGCCAGGTGCGCGACGTGGTATCTCGTTCGCGTGGGGCCATCGGCTACATTTCGCTGGGCTTCGTCGATAGCCTCAACGCCAAGACTTCGGTCAGGGCCGTCTCGGTCAATCATGTCGAGGCTTCCGAGAAGACGGTTGCAAGCGGCGGCTACCCCATTTCGCGTGACCTCTACTTCTTTGTGAAGGGAACGCCTTCCAAGCAGGCTCAGGATTACATCGACTACGTGACGTCCGAGAAGATGGACAAGCAGATTCGCGAGGCGGGCTTTATTCCCGTCACCAATGACGGGAAGGGGAGTGAGTAGCATGGAAGCACAGGAAAGCCCCCAGACTGAGCAGACGGCTCGGGCACCCAAGAAGCGTGAGCTGGCACTGGTATCGCGCAGCACCTATCTTAAAGAGAAGGCCCTGCAGTGGATCTTCTTTGCCTGCGCGTTCCTGGCGGTTGTCACCGTCATCCTGATTTTTGTCTTTACCACGTACTCGGCCCTGCCCGTCTTTACCGATATTGGCCTGGCAGACTTCTTTAGCTTTACGTGGGCGCCTTCCGAGGGACATTACGGCATTATGTCGCTGTTGGCCGGTTCGGGCTTGGTCACCGTCGGTGCACTTGCCATGGGCGTGCCTTTGGGTGTTGGCACGGCCGTGTATCTGGTCGAGATTGCCAGCAAGCGCGTGCGCAAGCTCATCAGCCCCGCCGTCGACCTTCTGGCGGGCATCCCCTCGATTATCTACGGCTTCTTTGGCATGATCATCATCCGCCCGTTTATCGCGCAGCTGACCGGTGGCCTTGGTTTTGGTGCGCTGACGGCATGGTTCGTGCTCGCCATCATGATCGTCCCCACCATCACGACGCTCACCATCGATGCCCTCAACTCCATCCCTATGGGCATCCGCGAGGCATCCTATGCCATGGGCGCCACCAAGTGGCAAACCATCTACAAGGTCGTGTTGCCGGCAGCCAAGCTGGGTATCGTGGACGCTATCGTGTTGGGCATGGGCCGCGCTATCGGCGAGACCATGGCCGTACTGATGGTCGTGGGTAACGCGCCGGTCATTCCGGACAGTATCGCGAGCCCCATCTCGACGCTCACGAGCCAGATCGCGCTCGACATGAGCTACTCCTCGGGCCTGCACCGCTCTGCCCTGTTTGGCATGGGCGTGGTCCTGTTTATCATTTCCGCCGCGCTGGTGGGCATCGTCCGCCTGATTTCCAAGAAGAAGAGGGGGTAGGCTATGTCCGATTCCGTTGACACGACGGTCGATACGACCTCGTCGCGCGAGCGCATCAAGCGTGCCCTTTCCCACGGCAAGAAGGGCCGCATCAATAAGGATCTGTCCAACAAGATTATGCTTGGCGTGTTCCGCGCCGCGGCCTATATCACCACGCTGGTGTTGGTCGCCATCATCGCCTACGTGGTCGTTAACGGCCTGCCACATATCTCGCTCGACTTTATCTTCGGTTGGCCCCAGGGCGTGAACGCTGAGGGCGGTATTTGGCCGACGATAGTCTCGACCGTCTACGTGACGGCGCTCGCCATGCTCATCTGCACGCCGGTCGCCGTGCTGGCTGCCGTCTATCTGGCCGAGTACGCTAAACAGGGCAAGGTCGTCGAGCTCATTCGCTACGCTGCCGATGCCTTGGCCTCGGTGCCCTCCATCGTTATGGGTCTGTTTGGCTATGCCTTGTTTGTCGAGGCTATGGGCTTGGGCCTTTCGATGGTCTCGGCCGCTCTGGCGCTCGCACTTTTGATGCTCCCCATCGTCATGCGCACCACCGAGGAGGCCATTCGCGCCGTGCCGCGCTATATCCGCTGGGGCGCGTACGGCCTGGGCGCCACCAAGTGGCAGGTCGTCTCCAAGATCGTGCTTCCTTCTGCCTTTGGCCGCATCGCCACCGGCATCGTGCTTGCCATCGGCCGCGCCATCGGCGAGACCGCCGTCGTGCTCTATACGATGGGCCAGGCCATCAACCTGCCGATCTCGCCGCTCGATTCCGGCCGTCCCATGACGGTTCACCTGTACCTGCTCGCCAACGACGGCATCAACATGAACGCAGCCTACGGCACCGCGCTCTTGCTGATGGTGATTATTTTGGCCTTCAACTTGTTTGCGCGCTTCCTGTCGCGCAAGCGCCGCTAGCTAAGGAGTCCCATGTCCGTTTATCAGTCCGCTCCCACGCTGGAGCAAGCGGCCATCACGGCCAAGGATTTCAACTTTTGGTACGGCGACTTTCATGCGTTGACGGGGCTCGACCTCAACATCGCCAAAAATGCCATTACCTCGTTCATCGGCCCCTCGGGTTGCGGGAAATCGACGTTTTTGCGCTGCATCAACCGCATGAATGACCTGATCGAGGGCACGCGCGTCGAGGGCACCATGACGCTCGACGGCAACGATATCTATGCCGAGGGCGTCGACCCGGTCGACCTTCGCCGCCGTGTGGGCATGATCTTTCAGCAGCCCAATCCGTTTCCTAAATCCATCTACGAGAATGTCGCCTTTGGCCCTCGTCTGCAGGGCGTGACTAGCAAAAGCGACCTCGACGACATCGTGGAAGAATCGCTCAAGCGCGCCAACCTCTGGAAAGAGGTATCCAATCAGCTCAACAAGGATGGTTTGGCGCTCTCGGGTGGTCAGCAGCAGCGTCTGTGCATCGCGCGCGTCCTTGCGGTGCAACCCGATGTTCTCCTGATGGACGAGCCCTGCTCCGCCATCGACCCCACATCTGTCTCTAAGGTCGAGGATCTGATGGCCGAGCTGGCGCCCGAGATGACGATCATCATCGTCACGCATTCAATGCAGCAGGCAGCTCGTATCAGCGACTACACCGCATTCTTCTTGCAGGAAGTTGCCGGCGAGCCCGCCACGCTCATCGAGTATGGTCAAACCGACGCGATCTTCACCAGCCCGGTGGACTCGCGGACGGAAGACTATATCACCGGCCGCTTTGGCTGATCGGTGCGACTAGTCCCAAGCCGATCGGACCTGGTCCGGTGCGTATTCACTGTGCGGGCGGCATGACCGCACCCAACTGATTGGAGTGAACCATGCGCAAACTGTTTTCCCGTCAGCTCGTCGAGGCCCGTCACGAGATGCTGAGCATCTACGAGGCCGTCGATCTGGCTCTCCACGATGCCGTGAAGGCCTATGTGACCGACGACCGCAAGCTCGCCACCAAGACCAAGAAGCGCACGCTTTCGATTGACGCGCGCTGCGCCAACCTGGAGGCCGTCTGCTACAACCTGATCGCCACGCAGTCACCGGTCGCCTCCGACTTCCGCCTGCTTCAGACGATCATCTACGTCGACTTTAACCTGCAGCGCATGACCGATAAGGTCCGTCAGATCTGCCGTGCCACGCGTCATATGATCAAGGCCGACATCTCGCTGCCCAAGGAGCTTGTCGGCACGGTTGAGGCCGAGGCTGAGGCCGTCTACCAGGTGCTGGGCTCTTCGCTTTCTGCGCTCGTCACCAATGATATGTCCATCATCTGCAACCTGGCCGTCGAGGACGAGCCAGTGCACGCTGCCTACGAGAAGTTCTTCCGCACCTTTAACCGTATGGATACGGGCGACTTTATGGACGACGACAGCAACTATGACGACCTGCGCCGCGCCATCATGGTTTCGCGCTACCTCGATCGCATCGCTTCGATTTCCATCGATGCCGCTTGCCGTCTGACCTTCCTGTTGACTGGTCAGCGTATGAACGCCGGCGATATCGCCCGCACTGATGAGGACGAGCTCGAGAGCATGCGCGTGCCTTCGGGCGAGGGTGTTATCATGAGGCCCGCCGTCGACGCGCGCTACGTTGCCAAGGTGCCCGCCAACGAGGTCAGCGAGGGTCTTCGCTACCTGCTCGATCATCTTGAGGACGAGGACGATGGCGAGGACGACGAGGAGTAAGTAGCCCCGTTCGTCGAAAGATTGTAAATACCTAAGTGAGCGCGGCCTTGCACATGCGGGGCCGTGCTCTTGCGTTAGCATGGGACTACTTGTTTGGCTGTCAGCGGAGGCGATTGGCAATGGATAACTATTTGGATTTGATGCGCGCTCGCCGCGAGCAGATTCTGGAACGTTTTTATGCGGCGCTCGATCGCGCGGGCCGCCCCCACGACGCCGCGCGCCTCATTGCCGTGTCCAAGACCGTTGGTGTCGATGAGACTGTTGCTGCCATCCAGGCGGGGTATCGCCATTTTGCCGAGAACCGCCCGCAGGAGCTGGTTCGCAAGCTCACGGGTCTGGCGGAGCATCCGGAGCTGCCCGAGGTGCGCTTCGATATGATCGGCAACCTGCAGACCAATAAGATCAATGCGGTGCTGGGCTCAGCCGAGCTGATTCACTCGGTGGGTTCGCTGCATCTGGCACAGGCGATCTCGAGCCGTGCTGTCCGCAAGATTGAGGCAGGCGAGCTCGCCGGCCCCCAGCGTGTGCTCATCGAGGTCAATGTGAGTGGTGAGGAGTCGAAGGGAGGCTTTTCGCCCGATGAGATTCGCGCCGCCGCGGGTGAGCTTGCGGAACTTGAGGGAATTTGCGTACAGGGGCTTATGACTATGGCGCCCCGGGGGAATAAGGATGTGGCACGCCGCACCTTTGCGGGGCTTCGTGAGCTGAGGGATGAGCTGGAGGCTGCGCATCCCGATTTGAACCTGCCTGAGCTTTCCTGCGGCATGAGCGAGGACTTTGAGCCTGCCCTTGAGGAGGGCTCTACGCTCGTTCGCCTGGGCAGGGTAGTATTTAGCCCGGAGTTTGCAGTAAAATAAGGCTCTGAAGTGCGCACTGATTATCGGGGCGCCTGCACTAAACCGCGAGAGGACACAACCATGGGCTTCCTTGACGAGATTAAAAATAAGATGCACCTGGGCGGCCAGCAGGGTTACGACCAGGGTTATGGCCAGGACGACGACTACGGCTACGATGACGGCTATGACGATAGTTATCAGGGCAACGGCTACGGCGGTGCTTCGGGCGAGGGCTTCTACACCCAAGACGAGCCGAGCAACGGCCTGCTTGGTCAGACGCGCCGCGGTGAAGCTGAGTCGGTTGCCGTGTATACGCGCTCCGGTCAGCTGGTTGGCGATGACTCCCGCCATGCCACGACGTATAACCCGCCTTCGCGCTCGCAGGACAGTGTTGCGAGCGGTTATCGTCCTGGTGCCTATGACACGCCGTCGAGCTACGCCGAGAACACCCGCGCCCGTGCCGCCGCTGCGCCCGAGCCTGCACCGAGTGATGCCTCGGCCTATGCGAGCAATATCATCAACGCCACGCCGCAGCTGCCGGCCTATGTCCTGCGCCCCGAGAGCTATGACGACGTGGAGACCGTGGTGCGCCGCGTTCGCACCAAGCAGCCTGTCGCACTGATTTTTGTGGGCGTACGCACCGAAGTTGCCAAGCGCGTCTTGGACTTCTCTTACGGCTTTGCCTGCGGTCTGGGCGCCACGGTCAAGGAGGTAGGCGACCGCGTGTTCATGGTGCTGCCCGCCGGTTGCGAGGTCAAAGATTCCGATCTCAAGAAGCTTCGTGCCGACGGCTACCTTAAGTAAAGACAAGACGAGGAGATTCCCATCAACATCTACACTATCGTCCAGCTGGTCAACACGCTGTTCAACTTCTATTCCACGCTCATTGTCGTCTACTGCTTTATGACGTGGATTCCCATGAAGCAGGGTGGTTTACTTCAGGATATTGCTGCGGTGCTCGATAGCGTGTGCGGTCCGTGGCTCAACCTGTTCCGTCGTTTCATTCCGCCGATGGGCGGTATCGATTTTTCGCCGGTCGTTGCGATTATTGCGTTGCAGTTGGTGCAGAGGCTGGTTCTGCAGCTTCTTATAGGTATACTCGTATAGAACTGACTTTGTAACTTACGTCGGGCGTGTAGCGCCGAGGCGATGAAAAAGGAGACTTGTTATGGCTATTACCCCTGCAGACATCCAGGCTCAGACTTTCTCTGAGGCCAAGCGTGGCTACGATCCCGCCGAGGTCGACGTCTTCTTGGAGACGCTGTCCTCCGAGGTTGACGCTATGCTCGCTAAGATCGTCGACCTTAAGGGTCGCCTGACTGCTACCGAGCAGCAGCTTGCCGATGCGCAGGCTCAGCTTGCCCAGGCTCAGGATGCCACCGCCCAAGCCGTTCCTGCCGCCCCCGTGGCTGCTCCCGCCCCTGACTTCTCCGCTCAGGAGCGCCAGATTTCCGCTGCCCTGATCGCTGCCCAGCAGACCGCTGAGACCATCGTCAACGATGCCAACGAGAACGCTGAGCGTATCCGCAACGAGGCTGACGCTAAGGCCCGCGAGGTTATCCGCCAGGCTCTGACCGAGAAGCAGGCCGAGCTCGAGGAAATCGATCGTCTCAAGGCTTCCCGCGAGGAGTTCAAGGCCGAGTACCTCAAGCTCATCCAGCACTTCATGGACGATGCCCAGAACTCCTTCCCGGCCGACCTCATGGCCTCCACGCCGGTCGGTTCTGCCGCTTCTCCTGCGGTGACTGTTCCCGCCGAGCCGCTGCCCGTCGCTGACCCGGTTGTCCCCGTGGCCGATCCCTTCGCCCCGATCGACAACTTTGCTGCCGACGACCTGGACTAACATTCGGCCTACAATTTAGTGCCTAGAAAGGACCCGCAGCTTGCGGGTCCTTTTTTATGACTGTGCCGGGGTGCGTAACATAAAAAACCGAGCCCTGCACATAGTGGCGCAGAACTCGGCGAACGGGTGAGCGGTCAAGGGTAGGTTTTAAGGCATGTCCCAAAAATCTACTTGAGGAGGAAGTCGGAGAGGGGAATGGTACGGGCCTCGCGATGCTCGGGGTCTGCGATGTGGTCGGCAGGATAGCCACAGACGAGCATGTGATAGGGATAGACGCCCTTGGGCAGATTGAACTGCTCCTGTGCCACCTCAGGCTTAAAATGGCATACCCAGCACGTTCCCAGGCCCTGCTCGGTGGCCTCCATCATCATCTGATCACACACGATGGACGTATCGATTTCACTGGAATTCATCTGGTCATACGGGCGCACCCAAGCATCATCGGTAACGCTGCAAATAAGGAAGACAAGCGGAGCCCCAAAGATAGACCCATCACGAGCAAACCGAGGCTGACAAGCAGCAGCCTTCTCCAGAAGCTCGGGCGTATCCAACACTATCACACGGGTTGGATGATTATTACAAGCAGAAGGAGCAATACGCCCAGCCTCAACAATGGCATCCACCACAGCTTGCTCAACAGAACGATTCTCAAACTCGCGACAAGAATACCGACCCCGAGCCAGATCCAAATAAGACATACAAGCCCTCCAAGATAAAAAATCAAATCAACCCAAAATGAAACAAAGGGTACCCAAAGCACCATCCAGCCAAACGCCCACCGAATGCCAAAGTGCTCAATTGGGTACTAAAGGCCCCCTCGGCCAAACCCCCATTGCGCTACAACTATCAGCCAAAGTTCCCAATGGTGATACGTAAGGCGAAGGGCCGGCCACGGTTTACTTTCGAACGACTCTGCAAAGCAGCCGGAGTGAGAAAGCAAACCGTGGCCGGCCCTTCGCCGCTGGGATACGTACCCCCAATTAACTGTTCTTCATCACAATCGAATCCACAACATCGGCCACATTCTCACAGCAGTCAGCGCAGTACTCCAGGAAGGCGTACACGTCACGCCAAGCGATGACCTCGAGCGGGTCCTTGCCGTTAACGTGCAGGTTACGCATGGCGTTGATATAGAGCTCGTCGGCCTCGGACTCGATGGTGTTGATCTGGATGACGAGCTCGCGCAGCGTCTTGGACTTGCGGTAGTTAGGCAGCTCGACCATCAGGTCCTTCATGGCGCGGCAGGCGTCGGTCACCTTGTGGGCGATGACGATGGCGTCGGGATGGATGCTCTGGATGTTGGTGAAGTAGACGCGCTGCACGACGCCCTCGATACGGTCGAGCACGGTGTCGAGCGAGCAGCTCATCAGATCCAGGTCCTCGCGCTCAAGCGGGGTGATAAAGGCCGTGAGCAGGGCGTCCTCAAGCTCATGGTGCTTCTTGTCGGCCGCATGCTCGATCGCGTGCATCTTGTCGAGCATATCGTGAATCTTCGCGGGATCGAAGTTCTCGAAAATCTTGGTAAGCAGCTCGGCGGCCTGGACGGCAAGGTCGGCGCAGGCGACGTAGTTGTCAAAGTAGAACGAATCGGGTTTCTTTGCCATGAGTGGGTCCTTTCGAGGCGAAGACGGGTGGGCGAAGTTTTGCGGTCCGGATGGACGCTCGGTGTGGCTAGAGGAACATCATGAACAGCTTGGCCATGACAAAGCTGATGAGTCCGCAGGCGGGGAAGGTGAAGAACCAGGTGAACATCATGTCCTTGACGACGCCGAAGTTGATGGCCGAGAGGCGTTTGACGGCACCGACGCCCATGATGGCGCAGGTCTTGATGTGCGTGGAGGACACGGGGATGCCGGTAAGGGTGGCAAGCAGCAGGTTCGCGGCGCCCGCCAGGTCGGCGGAGAAGCCCTGGTACTTTTCGAGCTTGACCATGCTCTGGCCAACGGACTTGATGATGCGCTCGCCGCCCACGCTGGTGCCGATGCCCATGGTGGCCGAGCATAGCAGCATAATCCAGATGGGGATGCCGGCATCGCCGACGCTCGTCTGGCCGCTGGCAAAGGCCACGCCTAAAAAGAGCACGCCGATGAACTTCTGTCCATCCTGCGCGCCGTGCATAAAGCTCATGGCCGCAGCGCTCGCGATCTGAGCGTATTTAAAGAAGACATTGGCACGTCGCCTGTTGGCGGCGGCGAAAAGAATCGAGACGAGCTTGCACAGGACCCAGCCCATGACAAAGCCCAGGCCGATGGAGAGCGCCAGGCCGTAGATGACCTTCATCCACTCGTGGACGTTGACGCTGCTCGCACCGCCGAGGGCGATGGCGGCACCGGTCAGGCCGGCGATAAGGCTGTGGCTTTGCGAGGTGGGGATGCCAAAACGCGACGCTGTGGCGCCGTAGACGACGATGGAGAACAGCGCCGCGCATAGACAGGCGAGCGCCATGGTGCTGTTTCCGCCAAAGTCGACAATATGGGAGATGGTGTTGGCGACGCTCGCGTTAAAGTGCGTCATGATGAGCACGCCAAGGAAGTTGAATGCGGCACTCATGAGAATAGCGGCGCGGGCGGGCATGCAACGCGTAGTGACGCAGGTCGCGATGGCGTTGGGTGCGTCGGTCCATCCATTGACGAAGATGGCGCCGAGCGCGAGGATCACGGTGACGGCAAGGACTGGGTTCGACACAAGTTGGCCGAGGAAGGTTGAGAACGTTACGTCCATATATGGGCTTTCTCGAAGTTTGCAGGCACGTTACAGAAACATGATAAATCGTATCACCTCCTGCGGGTTTCTTTACCGAGTTCTGATGTGAGCAGTGAATTTTTTGGCACTAAAATTGAATATTATCCCTGTTGACCGCGGGTGTTCTTTTTGCTAACACGCCATGCGGACACATGCGATCGCTCCGACACCCCAAAACCACAGCCTGTTCGCTTTACAACATGCAAACATGCGTTCGATAATAGGAGGCATGGAATATCGACAGACAGATGGCAAAACTCGGCGCGTGCACAAGCAGTATGTGGACGTCGTGGCTCGCATCCTCGCGGGCGGACAGGTCGTGCCGGTCACCGTCTGCTGGGTCGACGGTCGTTGCTTTACGATTGACGAGATTGTCTCGACCACTGGGTTTGGCCTGACGGTTCACGGCATTCGTACGGCAACCTATAAGGTGCGTTTTGGCGGGCACGCGACCGAGTTGTATCTGGAGGACCAGACGCGCGAGCGGGCGGACGGCTCGCAGGCACACGTGATGCGTTGGTGGGTGTGGGCGTTCGACCGGACACTCGAGAGCGAGCGCCGCAGGTAAGAACGCGTGGCGTTCGGGTACAATGGCAGGAAACTTGTCAGCTACGGCGCCGTCGCGGTGCTTTTTGAAAGGACGAAATTATGAACGATATCCAGGGCTATCAGAATGGCCCCATCGAGACCGGCGCAAGCCGTGCCAAGGAGATGTCGCCGCGCGCGTACAACCTTGTCATGTCTGCTCTGATCTTTTTGGGCTTTTGCGCCATGGGCGCCGGTGCTTACTTTACGAGCACCATGTCGTTTGCGCGCATGATGATGAGCGGCGCCGCTTTGCCGCTGGTCTTTGGCTCATTTATTTTGACCATCGTCGGCATGGTCATGATGTCGGCTGCTGCCAGCAAACAGTCCGTGGGCCTGTCACTCGTGGGCTACGTGGTCTTTGCGAGCACCTTTGGCCTGACGGCGTCGTTTGGTCTTGCCAACTACGACCTGCCTACCATTAACACCGCCTTTATCGCCACGGCCGCCATCACCTTTGTCTTTGGTGCGCTGGGCGTGACCTTCCCCAAGTTCTTCCAGCGTGTGTATGGCATTGGTTTTGGCATCCTGCTTGCCACGATTCTGGTCGAGATCGTGCTGATGTTCATGGGCGTTTCGCAGTCCATCACCGACCTGATCGTGATCGTGGTGTTCGCCGGCTTCATCGGCTACGACACCTATGTGGCAACGACGGTGCCGCCCACGCTGCCCAACGCCGTGCTCATGGCATCCAACCTGTTCGTGGACATCATCAACGTGTTCCTGCGCATTCTGAACATCCTCGGCCGTCGCGATTAAAGCGCGGCATTGCGATGCTTCCTGCCGGACACGGTAAAACGATGCGAAAGGCGGTCCTTCGGGGCCGTCTTTTTTGTGCGCGGCGGGGTATCATGGATGGGAAAAGCCGATAGCGGCAGCGACAGGAAAGGTGACCACGTATGGCAGACGTCGACAACAGGAACCGTAACCGCAGGTCCAACCGAGCGGGTCAGCCCAATCCCAAGCGCGAGGCCCGTGCCAAGGCCGCCGAGCGCCATGTGATGACTGTGTCCGAGGCCTGCGCCAAGGATATCGAGCGTTCGCTTGCTGGTGTTCGCGAGTTTGACGGCATGCCTGCCGGCTTTGTCGCGGCGATGAAGGCCAAGGCCCAGAAGGCAGCGGCTGCTGAGGAACCGGTTGCCGAGGACGTCGAGGCTGCTGAGGCTGCCGAGGTTGAGACCGCCGAGGTGGAGACTGCGGTCGAGCCCGAGGTGGCACTCGAGTCCACCGAGTTGGCCGACGAGGCTGAGTCCGCGCCCGCGGAGGAGGCTGCTCCGGTCCTGCCCGAGGTCACTGTGCTCGATGCCTCTGCCACGCAGGCAATCCTCGATAACGGCCGCGGCTATGCGCAGTTCTGCGATATGGCCGTGCTCGCCTTTGCCTCGTTTACCAATCCGGGCGGCGGCTATATCCAGGGCTACCTGGGCCAGGAGGCGGCGCTCTGCGCCGATTCGTATCTGTACAACGTCCTCGATAAGCAGCGTAAGTGGTACGGTGAGAACCGTCGCCGCAACATCAACTGCGAGCTGTACCGCAACCGTGCGCTGGTGGTGCCCGCGGTGCGCTTCGACCGCAACCATGTGCACGCCTATGCCGACGTAATCGTGGCCGCCGCGCCCAACGCCAAGCGTGCTCGCCAGGAGTATCGCGTGAGCGACGATGCCTTGCTTGACGCTCTGCGCGATCGCATCCGCTTTGTGCTTGCCATCTGCGACGAGCTGGGTCGCGAGAAGCTCGTGCTGGGTGCTTGGGGCTGCGACAACAACGGCTTTGATGCCGAGGCCGTGGCCGAGCTCTTCCGCAAGGAGCTCGCGTCGGGCGACTTCAAGGTCAAGCAGGTCTTCTTTGCCGTGCCCTCTACGCGCTGGGACGAGGACTTCGCCAAGTTCGAGCACGTGCTGGCAAACTTCCCCGAGCGCAACGAGGAGTCCTATGCTCAGGTTGCCGCCCGCACCGCAGCCGCCCGTGCCGCCGAGCAGGCTCAGGCCGCTGCCGAGGATGACGAGGATGACGACGACTGGCGCAAGTACCTGTAAACTGTGCGCGTGATGCGATATACCGAGCCGACGGGGGCTGCTCCCGTCGGCTTTTTATTGAGTGGGGAGCTTACGATGAAAAACGTTCTATGCTTTGGTGACAGCAACACCTATGGTTACGATCCGGCGGGCATGCGCGACGGTACCGCGGTGCGCTATGCGCAGGATGTGCGCTGGTGTGGCGTGGTCCAACGTGACTTAGGCGAGGGCTGGCATGTAATTGAAGAAGGCCTCAACGGCCGCACGACGGTACGCGACGACATGTGCCATCTGGACACTAACCTCAACGGCATTCGCGCGCTTCCGATGCTGCTCGAGGCTCATAAGCCGCTGGACGCCATTGTGATCATGCTGGGCACCAACGACTGTAAGACGGTCTTTAACGTGACAGCTTCCGATATCGCCCGTGGCGCCATGGCGCTGATTCGCGCCGTCCGCGCGTTTCCGTGGACCGACGCTGCGCCTTGCCCGCGCATCCTGCTGATGGCTCCTATCAAGATCAAGCCGCAGATCGCCGATGTATATATGACCGATTTTGACGAGCGTTCCGTCGAGGCATCTGAACATTTTGGCGAGTACTATGCGCACGTGGCCGAGCAGTTTGGCTGCGACTTTTTGAATGCCGCCGAGTTTGCCGAGCCGGGCGATATCGACTATCTGCATATGATGCCCGAAAGCCACGAGAGCTTGGGACATGCCGTGGCAGCCAAGCTCCAAGAGATGCTCGGTGAGTAGCGCGACCCCAAGCCACCGCAAAGGGGACAGGCACCTTTGCGGTGGTTTTGCCCGGGTAAACGAACGGATTGGCTGCCATATGGGCATGGACGAGCTCATCGACCTCTTTGCCGAGGGCGATGAGCTCGTCTCCAATACCGCTTTTGAGGATTTGGATCTTGCCTACGACGTGGCGAACGGCGCGACCTTCGATGGCGTTGTGTTCCGATCTTGCGAGTTCGATAGCGTTGACTGGAGCGGCTCGACGTTTCGCGACGTGGTGTTTCGCGGTTGCCGCTTTATCCGCTGCAACATGGAAGGCTGCTGGCTCAGCCGCTGCGACTTCGTTGACTGCTCGGCACCGGGACTCAACTTGCTCAAGGCGCGCCTGTCGAGCGTGTCGTTTGGATCGTGCGATTTGAGCTATGCGAACCTTTCGGAGGGACGCATTGGCCCTATGACAGCATGCGATACACGTCTGAGAGAGGCTGCGTTTCAGGGTGCCAAGCTGGGTCAGATACGCCTGGATGGCTGTGACCTGACGCGTGTTGATGTGTTCAAGACGTCGCTTTCCGGCGTTGATGTGTCGCGCTGTACATTTGCAGCGCCCGTTGTTTCGGGCGATTACCATGAGTTGCGTGGCTTGACGGTCAATGCCGAGCAGGCGCTGGCACTCTCGGGTTTGTTGGGAATTCAACTCGCCGACGAATAGGCGCTCTGGTCCTTTGCTCGACCGCTATCTAAAATCAAACCGTCGCAACATTTAATGATTTTTCGCGTTTGCACGATTTTCATCGAATGTTGCGACGGTTTTTGGTGCAAGGTAGCCTGTCTCTTTTTGGCAGGTTACTGGCTATTTAGTACTGCCACATGTGGTTGACAGGGCCGGAGCCTTTGCCCATGTTCAGGCCGGCGGCCAGAGCGCCTGTCAGGTATGCCTTGCCCGCATTGACGGCATCGGCAAGATCCATGCCCTGGGCCAGCGCGCAGGCGATGGCGGACGAAAGCGTGCAGCCGGTGCCGTGTGTGTTGTCGGTCTCGATGCGCTTGTGGCGGAACCACGTGGTGAGTGGATCGCCCAGATGGTTGCCCTCGTCATCGAGCGGCGCGGGTTCGGCCAATACATCGTTGGCCTCGTTGACAAGATGCCCACCCTTAACGAGGGATGCGCAACCAAAGCGGCGGGTGAGGAGCATGGCAGCATTTTGCTGTGTGCGCTCGGAGTCGACCTCGTAGTCAAGCAGGGCCATGGCCTCGGGAATATTGGGCGTGATGACGGTTGCTAGTGGGAACAGGCGGCGGGTGAGCGCCTCGGCGGCATCTTCGGCAATCAGCCGTGCGCCCGAGGTGGCTACCATGACGGGGTCGACGACCACGTTTGTCGCGTTCCAGGCGCTCAGGCGGTCGGCGATAACTTCGATAATCTCGGCAGAGGAAACCATGCCGATCTTGACGGCGCTGGGGCGGATATCGTCAAATACGGCGTCGATCTGCGCAGCGACGATATCAGGGGAGATATTCTGCACGGCGGTGACACCGAGCGTGTTTTGTGCGGTGATGGCGGTGATGGCCGTCTCGGCATACAGGCGGTGCGCCGTGATGGTCTTGATGTCGGCCTGAATGCCGGCGCCACCGCTGGAATCGGATCCTGCGATGGATAGAACGGCAGGTACCTTACTGCGATCCATGTTTGCTCCCTTGTTCGGTCGGAATCAAATGGGTCTTTAAGCCAGCATTATAAAGATGCCCGGGCCGACTCTATGTCGAACCCGGGCGGGCGATGCAATCTTTACGCAAATGTAAGCAAATGTTCACACGTCAACAATTGACGAACACCATGTTACCGATTGTGGCTCCGGTGACGAGTTAGTCCTCCATGCCGAGATCGATCGTCGTACCCTCGAACACCTTGTTGACGGTGCGGACGGCGCACATCTTGCCACACATGGTGCAGGTGCCCTCGGTGGCGGCGGGGGACTCCTCGTAGCGCTTCTTGCCGGTGACCGGGTCGAGCGCGCACTCCCACATGGAGTCCCAGTCGAGCTTGCGGCGTGCCTGGCCCATCTTGTCGTCCATGTCGCGGGCGTGGGGTACCTTCTTGGCGATGTCGGCGGCGTGTGCGGCGATCTTGGTGGCCATGAGGCCATCGAGCACGTCCTGGGCGTTGGGCAGGCACAGGTGCTCGGCCGGCGTCACGTAGCACAGGAAGTCGGCACCGGAGCTGGCGGAGATGGCGCCGCCGATGGCAGCGGTGATGTGGTCGTAACCCACGCCGATATCGGTCACCAGCGGCCCGAGCACATAGAACGGGGCATTGTGGCACAGGCGCTTCTGCAGTTTCATGTTGGCGGCGATCTCGTCGAGCGCCATGTGACCCGGGCCCTCGACCATGACCTGGACGCCGGCGGCCCAAGCGCGCTTGCACAGCTTGCCCAGCTCGATCATCTCAGCGGTCTCGGTGGCGTCGTTGGAGTCGTAGAGGCAGCCCGGGCGGCAGGAGTCGCCGAGCGAAATCGTCACGTCGTACTCGTGGCAAATCTCGAGCAACTCGTCGTAGAACTCATAGAACGGGTTCTCGTTACCGGTGACCTCCATCCAGCCAAACAGCAGTGAGCCGCCGCGGCTCACGATGTTCATCAGGCGGCCGGTCTCCTTAAAGGTCTTGGTGACCGACTTGTTGATGCCGCAGTGAATGGTCATAAAGTCCACGCCGTCCTCGGCATGCGCGCGCACGACTTCGAACAGGTCGTCCTTGGTGAGCTTGACCAGCGGCTTTTCCATGTAGCCGATGGCGTCGTACATGGGGACGGTGCCTACCATGAGCGGCGTCTCGTCGATGAGCTGCTGGCGGAACTGGCGCGTCTTGCCCGAGTTGGAGAGGTCCATGATGGCGTCGGCGCCAAAGTCCTCAGCGATCTTGACCTTCTTCCATTCCTCGGCGGCATCGGCCTTGTCGCCCGAGATGCCCAAGTTCACGTTGACCTTGGTGGACAGGCCCTCACCGACACCAAAGGCGCGCATGCCCTTTTTGATATGCACGATGTTGGCGGGAATGGCGATGCGGCCGTCTGCTACGCGCTCACGGATGTACTCGGGGTCACGATGCTCGCGCTCGGCGACCTCCTTCATCTGCGGTGTGATCTGCCCGGCGCGGGCAAAGTCGATTTGCGTGACGAGCTTGGGCTCGGTCTGTGTGCTCATTGGCATGGCTCCCTTCGTTGGCATTACCCATATCAGGTTTGCGGGTCAGGGCGGGCGCGCCCAATCTCAGCCTGCCGTCTTGTCCTGCAAGCCCCCCGTTTATGTAATGGGCTCAAGTATAGCTCGAATGGGTACGATTGGCCTAACGAGCGTGCCTGTGAGGAGGCGAACATGGAAGACAAGCATCTATATCGAGAGACGCAATGGGATGTATCGGCCGAGGAAAGCCGTGCGCACCATGGCCTTGTCGCGATCGGTTTTGCGGTGCTTGCCGTGCTGGTGATTGCCTTTTGTATCTGGACGTTTGGTGGTCGCGGCGGCGCTGCATGGGAGTTCGAGGCTGATGATAGCCTACCGATTATGACGGTGAGGAGTACTGGCGGTAATGCCAATACGCTCGCCGTTCCGGGCGATTATTGGTACCCGTGCGATGAGTTTGTGCAGTTGCAGCTGAGTGGTGGGTCTATTCCTGGTGAGGAAATCGAACGCGTGACGTATGATGCGACGTTCAAAACGTTGACGGTGAAGCTCAAAGATCAAGGGGATGTGCCCACGACGATGGATATCGCGCTGACGGAATGGCGCCTGGAGCCCCCGTCGGGTGTTGCGGTGTCCGAGGTCGAGCACGTCAAGATTGTCTATCAGGACGGTTCGACAAACGGGATTGCAAAGGCCGACGGTCTAGCTGAATAGGTGTCGAGCCTAGCAGCCAATTCATAAAAGTTGCGGTGGAATAGTTCCTGATTGTGCGAAAAAGGCTCAAATAGGAATTATTCCACCGCAAGTTATATAGAGAAGGCTGAGCGGGTCAGTGTTGGGTGCCGGCTCTAGAGCATCTGTTCGTTGATGAACACGAGGGTGCCTAGGTATGAGAGCTCGGGGACGTGGCGATAGCCGATGTTGAATGCGGTAAGTTCGCTTGCATCCTCGAGCTTGTTTTCTGCCATCCACCGCACCATGGAGCCGCGCGCCTTTTTGCTGGCGGTCGACCGTTGGATGGGCTTCCCGTTGCGGATACCCTCGCCAAAGAGGCACGTGACGGCTGTGGCGTCGCCCGCGAGGTGGGGCAGAACGGCTTTGGCATACTCTACGCTGGCGAGGTTGACGATCGTGGTGTTTGAACCTGCCGGGGCGATAACCCGCGCGAGCTTGTCGCTCCAAAACGCGTAGAGGTCTCGGGCATCGTCAACGGCGAGCTTCGCACCCATCTCCAGCCGATACGGTTCGACGGCATGAAAGGGGCGTACGCATCCGTAAAGGCCCGAGAGGATCCACAGATGGTCTTGCAGCCATGCGAGCTGCGCGGCATCCATCACCTCGGGTGCCATGCTCTGGTATTGAATGCCGTGATAGGACATGACGGCGGGGGAGGTATTGCGGGCGATATCGGGATTGTCGAGGTCGCCGTTTTCCAAGATGGGCTCGAACTCATGCAGGGTGTTGAGGCAAGGCCCCAGCAGTTTGTCACTCACGTTCCATAGCGCCTGCAGGCCGCCGCTGCCTTCATTTCGCTCAATATCTAGCAACGCGCGATGCAGTCGAGCCGTCTCGCGCGCAAAGGGCGGAATGCCCAGGACTTCAAAAGCATCTTGGGCCGAGCGCATCTGCTTGGCGGGCGAAATGATGACCTGCAGCATGGACTCTCCTCTGTCAAAAAGGAAGTTGCGGTGGAATACGGTCTGTTTTGGCCGTTTATAGGCCAGTTTAGTCCGTATTTCACCGCAACTGATGAAGGGGCTGGTTAGGCGCGCTCGAGGAAGGCCTTGTAGCCGCGATAGGCCTCGTAGATATCGGCCTTGTTGGCGACCTCCCACAGGGCGTGCATGGACAGGACGGCAACACCGGAGTCGATGACGTTCATGCCGTACTTGGCCATGATGTAGGCGATGGTGCCGCCGCCGCCCGCGTTGACGCGACCGAGCTCACAGGTCTGGAAGTCCACGCCGGCCTCGTCCATGATGTCGCGGATGAGGGCCACGTACTCGGCGTCGGCGTCGTTGGAGCCGCCCTTGCCGCGGCTGCCTGTGTACTTGTTGAAGCACAGGCCGCGACCCATGAAGGCTGCGTTCTTGGTCTCGAACTTGCCGGCATAGCCCGGGTCGAAGCCGGCGGACACGTCAGAGGAGAGCATGCGGCTGCGGGCGAGCGCGCGGCGAAGGGCCAGCGGGCTGTCCTCACCGGCGAGCGTCATGATCTCGGCGACGGTGTTCTCGAAGAAGCGGCTCGTCATACCGGTGGCACCCACGGAGCCGATCTCCTCCTTGTCGACGATGAGCGTGATGCTCGTGCGCTCGACATTGGCCACATTGATCTGGGCGAGCATGGAGGGGTAGGCGCAGACGCGGTCGTCGTGGCCATAGCCCAAAATCATGGAACGGTCGAGGCCCATGTCGCGGGCGGGGCCGGCGGGCACGACCTCGATCTCGGCGGAGAGGAAGTCCTCCTCCTCGACGTCGTACTGTTCCTTGAGGATGTCCAGGAACATCTGCTTGACGGGCTCCTTGGGAGCGTCCTTGTCGTCATCATCGAACTTGACGGGGCGGCCGCCCACGATCACGTCGAGGATCTCGGCATCGACGGCGTCCTTGGCAGGCTTGGACATCTGCTCACTCGAGAGGTGGATCAGCAGGTCGGAGATGGTAAAGACCGGGTCGTCTGCCTTGTCGCCGATGTTGATGTCGACGGTGGTGCCGTCCTTTTTGCAGATGACGCCCACGAGTGCGAGCGGGGAGGCTACCCAGTGGTAGCTCTTGACGCCGCCGTAGTAGTGCGTGTCGAGGTAGGCCATGTCGCCGGCCTCGAAGGCGGGATTCTGCTTGAGGTCCAGGCGCGGCGAGTCCACGTGGGCGCCCAGGATGTTAAAGCCCTGCTCGAGCGGGGCGGTTCCCAGGTTGACGAGCATAAGGTCCTTGCCGTGGTTGGCGGCGTACACCTTGTCGCCTGCCTTGAGCTCGCGGCCTTCGGCGATCACGGTCTCCAGGTCGACGTATCCCGCCTCCTCGGCCATCTTGATGCCGGTTTTGACGCACAGGCGCTCGGTCTTGTTCTCGCTCAAAAACTGCTTATAGCCGCGGCAAAGCTTCTCGAGCTCCTCGATTTGCTGTGGCGTGTACTTTTTCCATGCGCAGGGACGCTCCATGACGCAGGCTCCTTTCGGATCGATCGTGCTGGTTGATGTACCGTGAGCCATCGTATCACGCGCGGGCCTGCGGCGGCAGGGAAGCCTGATGTGCGGTGGCCGTGGGGCGGGGAGCGTGTAAACTGGTGTGAGCAAACTGTGCCCAGCCCAAAGCGAGGTATTCAATATGTCTGACAAACGCCGTACCTTTGTCGTCATCGACGGCAACTCGCTCATGCACCGCGCCTTCCACGCCGTGCCGCCGACCATGAACGCGCCGGACGGTCGCCCCACCAACGCGATCTTTGGCTTTCTGAACATGTTCCTCAAGATGATCGATGCCTTTAACCCCGACGGTGTGGTCGTGGCGTTTGATAAAGGCAAGCCGCGCGTGCGCATGGAGATGCTGCCGCAGTATAAGGCGCAGCGCCCGCCCATGGACCCCGATTTGCACGCGCAGTTTCCGATGATCAAGGAGCTGCTCGGTGCGCTCAATGTGCCGATTCTGCAGTCTGAGGGCTGGGAAGGCGACGATATCCTGGGAACCATGGCGCGCCTGGGTGAGGAGGCCGGCTGCGACATGCTGCTGGTGACCGGCGACCGCGACATGTATCAGCTCGTGACCGAGCACGTCAACGTGGTCTCGACCCGCAAGGGCCTGTCCGACGTGGCGATCATGACGCCCGAGAGCGTGGACGATCTGTATCACGGCATCACGCCGGCGCTCGTGCCCGACTTTTATGGTCTGAAGGGCGACACGTCGGACAACATTCCCGGCGTACCGGGTATTGGCCCCAAAAAGGCAAGCGCGCTCATCGCGCAGTACGGCAGCCTGGACGAAGTCATCGCGCATGCCGACGAGGTCAAGGGCAAGATGGGCGAGAACCTGCGCGCACACATCGACGATGCCCTGCTGAGCCGCAAGGTCGCAACCATCCGCACCGATGCGCCCGTTGAGCTCGATTTTGAGGCGACTTCCTTCCCGGCGTTTTCTGCCGATGAGGTGTCCGCAGCACTGGGTACGCTTGGTATCACTGCCATGCAGAACCGTTTCTTGGCGCTGATCGGTGACGAGGGTGGCGCTGCTGCCGCTGCTAGCACGTTTGAGATGCCCACGATTGAGCGCACCGCTGCCGGCGATGCCGAGGCGCTTGCTGCCGTGGCGTCCGAGGTTGCCCGTGCGATCGAGGCGGGCGAGTGGGTCGCCGCCGTGGTGGACGACGACAAGGAAGAGGGCGCGCTCTTTGGACTGACGCGCACACTGTGGTTGGCGACGTCCAAGGGCCTGTTCGTGCTCGAGGAAGCCGATGACGGCACGCCTGCCGCTGTCGAGGGCTTCAACTTCGTCCACGGCGTGATCGCCGGCGTACTTGCGCGCCTGTTTATGGAGGGCCGTGTGGCGAGCCCGGATACGAAGGCGCTGCTGCACGAGCTTTCGCCCATCGATTCTTCTGAGCCCGAGCTCATGGACCCGTTGTCAGTCGATTCCACGCGCATCTTCGATACCGTGGTGGCTGCCTATCTGCTGGATTCCGATCGTTCCGAGTTCGATGAGGCATATCTTGCCGATACGTATTTGCAGATGGCGTTGCCTGCGGCGCGCGGCGCAGAGGGTGCTGGTGAGAACGCTCCGGTGCCAGCCGCCCGTACTGCGGCCCTGACACTGGCGCTGGTCGCACCGCTGCGCGAGTGCATGGCCCGCGAGAATGCCGCCAACGTGTTCGATGGCATCGAGATGCCGCTCGTTCCGGTACTTGCCAAGATGGAGCGCGCGGGCATGCTCGTGGATCCCGATCGGCTGCGCAGCCTGTCCGAGGGTCTGGCGACCCAGATCACCGAGGTCGAGCGCAGCATTCGTGACCTGGCAGGCGACGAGACCTTTAACATCGGCAGCCCCATGCAGCTCTCGCACGTGCTGTTTGATGTTATGGGGCTTCCGACCAAGGGCCTAAAAAAGACCAAGCGCGGCTACTATTCGACCAACGCCAAGGTGCTGAGCGACCTTGCCCGCGACCACGAGATCGTGCGCCTGATTTTGGACTGGCGTGAGAAGTCCAAGATTAAGTCGACCTATCTGGACACGCTAGGTCCGCTGCGCCGTGGTGACGGGCGTGTGCACACCACGTACAACCAGACCATCACCGCGACGGGGCGCCTGTCTTCGAGCGACCCCAATCTGCAAAACATTCCGACGCGCTCGGAGCTGGGGCGTACCGTCAAGACGGCGTTCTCGGCGGGCGAGGGAAGCGTCTTTTTGGCGGTGGACTACTCGCAGATTGAGTTGCGTTTGCTGGCGCATCTTTCGGGAGACGAGCACCTGGTGCGCGCCTTCAACGAGGGCGAGGACTTCCATGCCGAGACGGCCGCGCGCGTGTTTGGCGTGCCGGTGTCCGAGGTGACGCCTGACCTGCGCAGCCGCGCCAAGGCCGTGAACTTTGGCATTGTGTATGGCCAGCAGGCCTACGGTCTGTCGCAGTCGCTGCATATCTCGATGGCCGAGGCGCGCGATATGATCGACCGCTACTACGAGGCCTACCCGGGTGTGCGTACGTTCCTGGACAACGTGGTGGCGCGTGCCAAGCAGACGGGCTATGCCGAGACCATGTACGGTCGCCGTCGCCATATTCCCGAGCTCAAGGCCAAAAACCCACAGCTCCGCGGCTTTGGTGAGCGCACGGCCATGAACCACCCCATGCAGGGCACCGCCGCCGACATCATCAAGATCGCCATGGCCCGCGTAAGCCGCCGCCTGGAAGAAGAGGGCTTTGCCGCCCACATGATCTTACAGGTGCACGACGAACTGGACTTTGAGTGCCCCGTCGACGAAGTCGAGCGCCTCACCGCCATGGTCCGCGACGTCATGGAACACGTAGTAGACCTCCGCGTACCGTTGATCGCCGAAGCCAGCACCGGCATAACCTGGGCCGATGCGAAATAGGGAAGCACTCCGTAAGGCAAGCTCGCCCAAGACGCAAGCCCCCACATACTTAAGATTTGGGACAAACACTACTGATTAATTTGTCCCACAGTAACCAAAACAGAGGGGAGCCCCTTCCAACAAGGGGCTCCCCTCTGCTCAAATCATTTCAGCTAAGTATCTAGACACTCAAGACGCCATCTTGGCGGCAGGAAAGTAAACCTAGGACCTGGCCGGGCGGCACGGGTTAGTTTTTCGTAGATTCCGCACGAGCCGGAAGGCACTAAATGTGCTTTCCGAGCGAGCCCAGGACCTGACCGAACGAAAAACTAATCCGCGCCGCCCGGCCAGGTCCGACGAGCCACGTTACCGAGCCGCCAGGATGGCGTCGATGAGCGTCAGTACGCCCCCGTCGTTGTTGCTCGGAATGCGCCACTTGGCATGCGCGTTCATATGCTCCTCGGCATTGTCGACGATAAAGCTGTGACCGACGCGCTCGAGCATGGGGATGTCGTTGTAGGTGTCGCCCACGGCGGCGGCATCGGCGATATCGATGCCGAGCTGTTCGCACAGATGTGCGACACCGGCGCCCTTGTCGACGCCCAGGTTCATAAAGTCAATCCACTCGCGACCGGCATTGGTGACATAGAGCTGGTCGGAGAATGCGGGGTTGTAGGTCTCGCGGAACGCGGGCTCGGCATCATAGGCAGGGAAGAAGATTGAGATCTTGTTGGACTCGATATCGAGGCCCTCAAAGGTATCGACGTAGTTGATCGTGTTGTAGTAGACGCTGATCTCGTCGTGATACTGGTGGTCGCGGGCAAGCACGTAGAACTCGTCGTAGCAGCACAGGACGGGAACGGCGCGCGGGTCCTCCGAGGCACGGGCGAGTACCTGCTGGTACAGCGCCACATCGATGTTGCTCTTATAGATATAGTTGCCGCGATAGATGACGCAGGCTCCGTTGTCGGGGCAAAACGCGAGGCGGTTCTTAATGCCCTCGAACATTTCCTCGAGCTTGGGGGCCGGACGTCCGCTGGCAGGACAGAATACGATACCGGCGTCGGCGAGCTTGTCCAGACGCTCATCGAGGCCCTGAGGCAGCACGCGCTCGTCGGTGAGAAGCGTCTTGTCCATATCGACGGCGAGAATCTTAATGTTGCCGATATTGGCATCTGATTCGTAAGTTTGCATAAAAGCGCGCCTTTCGTTTCGAGATTGTTTCAGACGTTATAACCATTAACTAGTAGCCGGACGTATTTTCGCAGGATTGACGCGTATTTGCACCACACTTCACAAAGTAATGAAAAAACTTTTCAGAAATTTGAATTTGTCGCTTGTGCAGCAAGCACTTTAGCGTATGATAGCGACCATCGAAAACGGAGACGGCAAAAGCGCCGCTTACCGAGGAAAAGGTACCGTTTGCGATATATGAATTGCGCCCGGCGATACGTGAAAGGAGAGGCAGATGCAGTTCGTAAAGATCATCACCACTGCAGACAATGCCATCCGACGCCAGCGCGCAATTTCCCGACGACGATAACAATCGTCTCTGTCCGCATGGGGCGAAATGCCTCAACAGAGTCATTTTGAGGTCGTCGGGTTTTTAGCACGACATAGCCGCATGTTTCTAGGGCATGCCTGTGCTGCATTCTGCTGAATAACCTGATATTGCACGGTTTTTGACCTCAGGGTGACTTGCAACTGACCGATGTTCTAACTAGCTACCAAGGGCGAAAGGAAACAGCCATGAGCAAGGAAAAAGTCGTTCTCGCATATTCCGGCGGTCTTGATACATCCGTATGTGTCAAGTGGCTGCAGGATGAGAAGAATCTCGATGTCGTTTGCGTCTGCGGCAACGTGGGCCAGGAGGAGACCGGCCTGGATGCCAAGAAGCAGAAGGCCCTCGACCTGGGCGTTCTGGATTGCCAGGTGCTCGACCTGCGCGATGAGTTCTCCGATGAGTTCCTGACCAAGGCCATCGCCGCCAACTCCATGTACGAGAACAAGTACCCGCTGCTCTCCGCTCTGTCCCGCCCGCTGCTTGCCAAGAAGCTCGTCGAGGTCGCCCACGAGTTCGGCGCCACCTATGTCGCCCACGGCTGCACCGGCAAGGGTAACGACCAGGTCCGTTTTGAGGCTGCCGTCAAGGCGCTCGACCCCGAGCTCAAGGTTATCGCCCCGGTTCGTGAGTGGGATCTGAAGTGCCGTCCGGACGAGGTCGCCTACGCCCACGCCCACAACGTGCCGGTTCCCGAGGGCGCCAACGACAACCCCTATTCCATCGATGACAACCTGTGGGGTCGCGCCATCGAGTGCGGTCATCTTGAGGATCCCTGGAACGAGCCGCTCGACGACGCCTGGGTTATGACTAAGAACCCCGAGGACACGCCCGATACCCCGACCTACACCGAGATCGAGTTTGAGGCCGGCAAGCCCGTCGCCGTCGACGGCAAGAAGATGAAGCTCTCCGAGATCGTCATTGCGCTCAACAAGATCTCCGGCGACAACGGCTTTGGCCGTCTCGACCTGGTCGAGGATCGTTTGGTGGGTCTCAAGAGCCGCGAGTGCTACGAGGTTCCCGGCGCCCTGACGCTCATCACCGCCCACAAGGCGCTCGAGGATATCTGCGTCGAGGGCGATCTGCTCAAGACCAAGATCAAGCTCGAGCAGGATTGGGCCACCGCTGTGTACAACGGCCAGTGGTACAGCCCGCTCAAGAACGCGCTCGACGCCTTTATGGCCGACACTCAGAAGTTCGTGACCGGCACCGTCCGTCTGAAGTTCTTTAAGGGCAACTGCCATGTCGTCGGCCGCAAGAGCCCGTTCAGCCTCTATGACTACGGTCTGGCAACCTACGACCGCGACACCACGTTTGATGAGAAGGCCAGTGCCGGCTTTATCGAGATCGACACGCTGTCGCTCAAGACGTGGGCTAAGGTCCAGGGTCCCAGCTCCGCTGCCGCCCAGGCCTAAGGCTTTTCCTTCCCTTGGTATCCGCGCGGCCCATCCGCGTGATACATAACGGGCGCATGGGGTCCCCTACCTTTCGTTATGCTTGCTGACACTTCTTAACATCGGTGGCCCCTACGTTCCGCCCGCATATATGACGCCGCATCTGCGGCTGAGTCCGAGCCCCGCCGGGGTTGTCCGGCGGGGCTCTTGCTATCAATTTGACGGCCTTGCGCCCGTATATATCTAGGAGTTCCCATTATGCTGAACGCTCTTGCCCATGCTCTGCTCGCCCTTGCCCCCGAGCTCGATACCACTAAGGTCGAGGATGTTCCCATGAGCCTGAAGGCTTGGATTGACGGTTCGCAGGGTAACCTCAGGAGGGAGTCGATGGGCGCCAAGTGCCTGACCCGTCACTTCTTTGCTATTTAGCTTGTCAGCCCCGCGCGTGGCGGGGGATGTGCAAAACTAACAGTTGATAAATCGCTTTAGCGGCATGGCGCAACGCTTTGTGCGCCGATGTTTTGGTATTTGACGAAAGGGGACGGTCCCATGGCTCTTTGGGGTGGTCGTTTTGAGGCGGGCGTGGCCGAGGTCACGCAGGAGTTTGGTGCGTCGCTGCCGGTCGACAAGCATCTCTATAAGCAGGATATCGCCGGTTCCAAGGCGCATGCCAAGATGCTGGCCGCGCAGAGCATCATCAGCGCCGAGGACGAGCAGGCGATTGCCAAGGGCCTGACCGCCATCGAGCGGGATATCGACGCCGGCAACTTCACCTTCGACATCAATGACGAGGACATCCATATGTCCATCGAGAGTGAGCTGACGCGCCGCATTGGCGAGGCAGGCAAGCGTCTGCACACGGGCCGTTCGCGTAACGACCAGGTGGCGACCGATACGCGCTTGGGCGTCAAGGCGCTGACCAAGGAGCTCATGGAGGCCAGCCTGCAGCTGCGTCATATGCTGGTCGAGGCTGCCAAGAAGTACGACCGGGTGATTCTGCCTGGCTATACGCACATGCAGCATGCGCAGCCCGTGCTGCTGTCGCATCATCTGCTGGCGTATTCCTGGATGTTTGCGCGCGACTTTACGCGCCTGAAGGCTGCCTTCGATGCTGCCGATAACTGCCCGCTGGGTGCCGCCGCGCTTGCCGGCACGAGCTATCCGCTCGATCGTCAGATGACGGCCGCCGAGCTGGGTTTTGCAGGCGTGATCCCTAACTCGCTGGACGCTGTTTCCGACCGCGACTTTTTGCTCGATCTGCATTATGCCGGCTCCGTTATGGCGATGCACCTGTCGCGTCTGTCCGAGGAGATCGTGCTGTGGTCGAGCTCCGAGTTCGGTTTCATCACGCTGTCCGATTCGTACTCCACCGGCTCTTCCATCATGCCGCAGAAGAAGAATCCTGACTTTGCCGAGCTCATCCGCGGCAAGAGCGGTCGTGTGTACGGCAACCTGGTGCAACTGCTGGTGACCATGAAGGGCCTGCCGCTGGCCTATAACAAGGACCTGCAGGAGGACAAGGAGGGCGCGCTCGATACCGCCCATACGCTCATGCAGTGCCTGTCCGTTATGGCCGGCATGATTTCGACCTGGACCGTTAACGAGGGTGCCATGGCGCGCGAGTGCGGCGTGGGCCACCTGGCCGCAACCGATGTTGCCGACTATCTGGCCAAGCGCGGCCTGCCGTTCCGCGAGGCGCACGCCGTGGTGGGCCACCTGGTCCTGATGTGCGAGAAGCGTGACTGCAATCTTGAGGACCTGCCGTTTGAGGTGTTCCAGGAGGCAAGTCCGCTCTTTGAGCACGATATTACCGAGGCGCTTGACATCCCGTCGATTGTCGCCGCGCGCACGACTGAGGGCGGTACCGCGCCTGCCGCCGTCGCCGTGCAGCTGGAGCGTGCCGAGGCGCAGCTTTCGGCCGATGAGGTCACGTTTGGTTCGCTGACCAAGGTCATCGAGATGGGTCATGGGGCAAATTAAGGTCCTGTCTGAAGCTGTTTCAGTCATTTATTGATAAATCGTTTTTGCTTTTACGGGCGCCTGCTGATGCGGGCGTCCGTATTTTGTTGCCACGGGGGAGGGGCTTGTCGAGAACTTCTGTAGGACCTTTGGGCAGCTTGTGAAGGGGGTACGTTCACGGGCGGCAACCGACCGTCTGCTCGGTTCGATGCGGTTGATGGCGGGGTGGATGGTACTCTAGTCGGGCTTCGAAACAGAAGTGACACATATGGAACGCTTCAATAAATTACAGCGCTTCAATAAACAGCTTTTTGTTTAACTGCAGCTAAAACTCTGTTACGATGCAGTCCAGGCGGGTGCCGGAATGGGACTTGGGCACGCGCGAACCAACTTGAAAGGCTACCTTATGGCTATCGAGAAGACCTTCATCATGATTAAGCCCGACGCCGTGCGCGATCGCAAGATCGGCGAGATCGTTGCTCGTATCGAGCGCAGCGGCCTTGTTATCGAGCGCATGGAGATGACCACGCTTGAGCGCGCCACCGTCGAGGAGCACTACGCTCACCTCAACGACAAGCCCTTCTTTGGCGGCCTCTGCGACTTTATGACGAGCGGTCCGGTCGTCAAGATGGTCGTTTCCGGTCCTTCTGCCGTCTCCAAGATGCGCACCCTCATGGGTGCTACCAACCCGCTTGATGCCGCTCCCGGGACCATCCGCGGCGACTTTGCCGTCGATGTCAACGCCAACGTGATCCACGGCTCCGACTGCCTGGAGAACGCCGAGATCGAGATCAAGCGTTTCTTTGGCTAAACCAGCTTTGATTCCTTAAAGCTGTTAGCGTGTGGCTTGGGCGCCGCGGAACTCCATCCGCGGCGCTCTTTTTATCTCGACATAGCAAGGAGCCCCGCTCGGTTATGTGCCGGGCGAGGCTCCTTTTTAGTTGCTACGTGGCGCTGTGGGCTTTAAGCCTCGTCGACGACCTTGAGGCCGCGGGTCTGGTCGATCTCGTTGAGGAGATTGACGCGACGCTCGTGGCGGCCGCCCTCGAACTCGGCGTCGAGCCACTCGTCGACGATCATCTTGGCGAGCTCGGAGCCCACGACGCGGGCGCCAAAGGCCAGTACGTTGGTGTTATTGTGCATGCGCGAAAGCTTGGCGCTAAAGGGCTCGGAGCACACGACGGCGCGCACGCCCTCGACCTTGTTGGCGGCCAGGCTGATCCCGACGCCGGTGCCGCAGATCAGGATTCCCAGGTCGACGTCACCGTTAGCAACGGCCTTCCCCACCTTGTAGCCGGCGATGGGGTAGTCGAAGCTCTCGGAGGTGTCGGTGCCAAAGTTCACGACCTCGCAGCCGCGCTCCTTCAGGTGCTCGGAAATGATGTTCTTGAGCTCGACGGCGGCGTGGTCGTTACCGATACCGATCTTCATAGATGGTTCCTCTCTGGTCCGTGCGGCGGAATTGCTAAAGGTTTTACCGCGTTCGACTGCATAATAGCGCGACTTTTGGCTAAACACTCGAGCGTTTTTTGGTCAAACGCTTTAGCAACTATCATCATCAGCTCATCACGAAATATGCCGTCAGTTCGCTCCGCGCCGCCGTCTGCCGGAACCCGGGTTGCGGTTTTTTGCGCCTTGGTATCAAATGAAGAGGTTATATCTGTATAAGAACCACCTCGTAATGTATGCAGGAGATGCTCATGCCTACCGACTCTATTCGCGATGCCGCGTTTTGTGACGTTTTGAACCGCGAGCTTGTTTGTGCGCTTGGCTGCACCGAGCCCATCGCCGTTGCCTATGCGGCGGCGCTGGCGAGCCAGACGCTTGGTGCGGAGCCCGAGCACATGGATGTCGCCTGCTCGGGCAATATCATCAAGAACGTGAAGAGCGTGACGGTGCCCAACTCGGGCGGCATGCATGGCATTGAGGCGGCGGCGGTGCTGGGCGCTGTGGGTGGTGACGCCAAGAGTGCGCTCGAAGTGCTCGAGAGCGTCAATGACGCGAACCGTGCCCGCGTGACTGAGCTGCTCGCCGATGCCGGCTACTGCGATGTGTCGCTTGTCGAGGGTGTGCCGAACCTGTATATCAAGGTGACGGCCATGGCCGGCGGTCATACCGCGGTTGTCGAGATTACCGATCACCACACCAATGTGACGTGCCATACGCTCGACGGCATTCCAGTGTGCGGAAAGTCGGCGGGGGAGTGCGCAGCCTGCGCCGAGCGTGTGGTTGCCGAGCGCGCTGCCGATCATGCCGATACGCCCATGAGTATTGAGTCCATCATCGACTTTATCGAGGACGGAGATATCGAGGGGTCTCGTGCGGCCGTTGAGCGCCAGATTGAGCTGAACGGTGCCATTAGCGCCGAGGGCCTGGCACACGCTTGGGGTGCCGAGGTTGGCCGCACTTTGCTGGGCGCTCGTGCCGACGATGTGGCGTGCCGCGCCCGCGCCCGTGCCGCCGCCGGCTCCGATGCTCGTATGAATGGCTGCGCCTTGCCGGTCGCCATCGTGTGCGGCTCGGGCAACCAGGGCATCACCTGTGCGCTGCCCGTTATGGAGTATGCCGAGTACCTGCGCTGTGACCATGAGCGGTTGGTTCGCGCCGTGATGCTGTCCGATCTGATCGCCGTGCATATCAAGAGCTATATTGGTGCGCTTTCGGCGTTTTGTGGTGCTATCTGCGCGGCATGTGGTGCCGGTGCGGCCATTACGTGGCTGTGCGGTGGCACGCGTGAGCAGATTGGCGCTACCGTTTCCAACACGCTCGGAAACGTGGGCGGCATCGTGTGCGACGGTGCTAAGGCGAGCTGCGCGGCCAAGATTTCGGCTGCTGTCGATGCGGCGATTCTGGGCCACGATATGGCTATGCAGGGTCGCGGCTTCCGCGCCGGTGAGGGCCTGATCCAAGATACCGTTGAGCAGACAATCGCCAGTATGGGCTACGTAGGCCGTGTGGGCATGAAAGATACCGACGTCGAGATCCTCAACATCATGATCGGTAAAACCCAGGTTTGTTAGTTACGCGGTTTTACCAAACCGCGTAACCAGTCGACGCTGCAAACCCGCCAGGGCGGCAATCTGCCTTTCAACTTCGGCGGCATGATCAAAAGATCAATGCCACCTCGTTTCAAGGCACCTTGCTCGCTCTGGCGGGTTTTCGCTCATATGACCCAATCCGCTGTCAAGAGCCACAATGGCCCCG
>CABUNB010000016.1 GCA_902492755.1 uncultured Collinsella sp.
AAGCGGTCGGCGGGGCCATTGTGGCTCTTGACAGCGGATTGGGTCATATGAGCGAGCGGACTCCAGAGCGAACAAATTGGCATGAAAAGAGGACGGCATAGACCTTCTGGTCATGCCGTCCTCTTTGAATGACAAGTTGTCGCTCTGGAGCCCGCGCAGCGTCGAGCTGTTACGCGGTTTGGTAAAACCGCGTAACTAAATAAGCTTAAAGCCCTTGCGCTTGCCTACGGAGAGGGTGTCGCCCAGCTTGAGGGCGCTCGGGTCGATGTTGTAGCTCTTGGGAGCCACGGCCTTGCCGTTGATCTTGACGCCGCCGCCGTCGATATCGCGACGGGCCTGGCCGGCGCTCGCCGAAAGACCCAGATCCTTGAGCAGGCCGGCGAGGTAGATCTGGCCCTCGTCGTTGACGGTCAGCTCGACATGCTTCTCGGGGAAGTCGGCAAGCTGGCCCTCCTTGAACACGCGGTCGAACTCGGCCTGAGCCTCGTCACCGGCACCGGCGCCGTGATAGGTGTCGCACAGATCGCGACCCAGTGCGCGCTTGAGCTCATAGGGATCGGCGGAACCGTCGGCCAGGGCAGCGTCGATCTTGTCGACCTCGGCCGGGGTGAGCGAGCTGGCCAGACGATAGTACTTGCCGATCATCTCGTCGGGGATGGACATGGTCTTGCCAAACATATCCTTGGGAGCATCGGTCAGGCCGATGTAGTTGCCATAGGACTTGGACATCTTGCGCACGCCGTCGGTGCCCTCGAGCAGCGGCATGGTGAGCGCGATCTGCGGCTCCATGCCCATCTTCTCCATGAGCTCGCGGCCGGCGAGCAGGTTGAAGAGCTGGTCGGTGCCGCCCATCTCCACGTCGGCCTTGATCTGAACGGAGTCGAAGGCCTGCATCACGGGGTACAGGAACTCGTGCAGGGCAATCGGCGTCTGAGACTGGTAGCGCTTAGTAAAGTCGTCGCGCTCAAGAATGCGGGCAACGGTGAACTTGGAGCACACCTGTAGCAGGCCGGCCAGATCCATCGAAAGGATCCAATCGCCGTTGTGCACGATGGTGGTCTTCTCGGGGTCCAGGATCTTCATGGCCTGGCTCACGTAGGTCTCGGCGTTGGCCTCGATCTGCTCCTGCGAAAGCTGCGGACGCGTGGAGTTCTTGCCCGAGGGATCGCCGATCAGCGCGGTGCCGTTGCCGATGATGAGGGTGACGTTGTGGCCCAGGTCCTGGAACTGGCGCATCTTGCGCAGCGGCACGGCATGGCCCAGGTGCAGGTCGGGGCTGGTGGGGTCGACGCCGAGCTTGATGTTGAGGGGCTCGCCCTTCTCAAGCTTCTTGCGAAGGTCGGCCTCGGGAACGATCTGCGCGGCGCCCGAGGTGATGATACGCATTTGCTCGTCAACAGACAGCATTGGGTATCCTCCTTTTGCTATAGCACCCTCACCGGATACGGCGGTGCTGGAAGTCCATAAACTCTCATATGATAACAAACTGACGCGACGCGGCACCTACGACAGGAAAATCCTCGTCCTGCCGCACGCGTCAACGGCGACCGGCAGACGTGTACCGTCACGCTCGACCAGATAGCGTACCTGCCGACGGCGCAAGCAGTCGCGGCAACGGACCTGTCCCGTCGCATCGGTAGCGCAGACGCCCTCGGCGGTCAGCAGGCAGTGCTCGCACACCATAAGCTCGGGACGGTCGGCGTCGACCGGACCCCAGACGCCGGGTTCAGCAGCCAGTTCGGCAATACGCTCCGCATCATTGCCGAGCAACTCGGCCGGCAAGTACACCCGCCCCGCACCGAGTCCGCGCAGCCAGGTAAGCGTGGCCCGATTCGCGCAGAACACCGGCGCCGCCACGTCAAACGTCACGCCCAGCTCGCGAGCGATCACCACCTGTCCCAGGTTGCGGCAGACGACGCGCCCGGCACGCTGCATCAGTGAGCGGGTCCAGTCAGCGTCACCCGTGCGGCACACCTCGTCAAGCACCACAACGGCGTCGGACAAATCAAGTTCTCCGCGCGGGTCGGCATCCATCAGCTGCCAAGCAAAAACCATGCGAGTGGGAACCGCGCACTCCACCAACTCCGTGGACGCACCGCCATCCATCGCAACGCCCTCAAAGGGCAACACCTCAACGGCACGCGCAACGGGCGCAATCGCATCCGCCTCGGCCCGCATGCGCTCCAACACTGCCGCCGTCTGATCCAACACGCCGGCGCTGCGAATCAGGTACACCTCGCAGCCCACGTCCACTTTACGCTTACAATGCACGACGACGCGCTTCCCCGCTGCGGCATCCACCGGGCAGGACACCTGCGGCCAGCGCTTGGGCACATCGGGACGCGCGTCGACACCCGGATAGAACCGAATCTCGAGCGTGTCACCCGCCGCCACGGCGGCGTCGAGCTCAACGGTCACCTCTTCGTGGCCCACAGCGACCAAACGCCCCACGCGCACGCCCTGGTTAATTGCGCGCTCAAAGCTCATCAGCTCGGCACCCGAACGCCCTCGCAGGTACGTATCGGTAAACCCACGGTTAAACGACCTCCCCAGCTCGCGTTCAAGCTCTTCCACGGCATCGGGGTCCCACGCGCCGTCGCGCAGCATATCGAGTGCCCGGCGCCACACCCGCACCACGTTGAATACGTAATCGGGGTTCTTCATGCGCCCCTCGATCTTGAGCGACGCCACGCCGGCATCTACAAGCTCGGGCAGATGCGCAATACCCAGATAGTCGCGCGGGCACAACAGGCGATCCCCTTCGACGGCGACAACGCTCTGCCCCGCCTCGTCCACCAGGTCGTACGCCAGACGGCACGGCTGCGTGCAGTCGCCGCGCATCGCCGAGCGCCCACGCCGCAGGGCCGAGAACTCGCACGCCCCCGAATAGCCGATGCAAATCGCACCGTGGCAGAATACCTCGATGGGCACGCCCGTGGCACATAGCGCCGCAATCTCGTCGACCGTCAGCTCGCGTGCCGTCGTCACGCGCTCGACTCCCAGCTCATCGGCGGCAAGCCGCACGGCGCCTTCGCTATGAGCGCCCGCCTGCGTAGACAGGTGAATCTCGACCCCGGGAATCGCCGCGCGCAGCACGCAGGCCAACCCGGCATCGGCCACAATCAGAGCATCGGCGCCCAGCTCCAGTGCATGAGCTCCCAACACCACCGCGTCGGATAACTCATCGTCAAACACGAACACGTTGAGCGTCACGTACACGCGCGCGCCATGGGCATGCGCCACGGCACAACCGCGCACAAACTCGTCATCCGTAAAGCCATGGGCGCTCACACGGGCGTTAAAGCCGCCCAACCCCGCATAGATGGCATCGGCGCCCGCGGCGATGGCCGCAAGCATCTGGTCGAGCCCGCCCGCCGGCGCCAGCAGCTCGGGCAGCGCCGCACCGGCAGCATCCAATCCAGTCTTGTGTTGTCCGCTCGGCCCCATCGTCCGAATCGCCATCGACAAACTCCTTACCAAGGTATGCATTCACTCTGAAAAATGCCGCCTTCCAGCATACACGAGGCCTCGCGCACCCCGTTTGGTTTATCGTGTAATAACTTATGTCCATCCTGCCCCGACGGCACATCCGCCGTCGGGCACGACATACCTGGAGGTCAATATATGGGTCCTCGCCAACGACAGGGACGCAGCCGTTCAAAGACGCATGCCCTGCCCATAATCCTGCTCTCGTTTTTGGGCTTTTTGCTTATCGCGGGCGTGGCATTTGGCATCGGCATGGTCGGCAACGTCAACCGCTGGCTGTCCGATCTGCCCGACTACACCGACGCCAATGCGTATCTGGTGAGCGAGCCCACCGAGATCGTCGACTGCAACGGCAACAAGATCGCGAGCTTCTACACGCAAAACCGCAAGTCCATCACCAAGGACGAGGTCTCCCCCTACGTGCTGCAGGGCACCGTTGACGTCGAGGACGAGCGCTTCTACGAGCACGGCGGTATCGACCTGTGGGGTATCGCGCGTGCTGCGGTGGCAACCCTCGGCGGCGGGCACGAAGGCGCCTCGACTATCACCCAGCAGCTGGTGCGCAACACCATCCTGCAGGAGGAGCAGTTCGACTCGACCATCGAGCGTAAGGTACGCGAGGCCTACATCGCCGTAAAGATGGAGGATATGTACTCCAAAGACGAGATCCTCATGATGTACCTCAACACCATCTATTACGGCCACGGCGCCTACGGCATCGAGGCCGCAGCCGAGACCTATCTGTCCAAGAGCGCCGCCGACCTCACCCTGAGCGAGGCCGCGCTGCTCATCGGCCTTCCCAACTCGCCCTCGCAGTACGACCCCACGGTCAACCCCGACCTGGCGCTGTCCCGTCGCAACAAGGTCCTCGACAACATGTTGCGTCTGGGCCACATTACGCAGGAGGAGCACGATGCCGCACAGGCCGAGCCCATCACCCTCAACGTGACCGAAATCTCGGGCAGCGGCGTCGATGTATACTCGCAGCCCTACTTTGTCGCCTATGTTAAGCAGCTGCTGGAGCAGGAGTTCTCGACCGACGTGCTCTTTAAGGGCGGCCTGACCGTCAAGACCACCATCGACCCCACGATGCAGCAGGTGGCAGAGAATGCCGTTCGCGAGCAGCTCGACACGCTCTCGCTCGACGGCCTGGACATGGGCATGGTCGTCGTCGATCCCAAGACCGGCTACATCAAGTGCATGGTGGGCGGCTACGACTACAACGCCGACGAGAACCACGTAAACCATGCCACGGCCAAGCGTCCCGTCGGCTCCACCTTCAAGGCCTTTACGCTGGCAACTGCCATCCAAAACGGCATGAACCCCAACGTCACCCTCAACTGCAACTCGCCGCTCAAGGCCAAGGGCACCACGACCGAGGTCCAAAACTACGCCCACCATAGCTATGGCAACATCACGCTTAAGCAGGCAACGGCATACTCCTCCAACACCGGCTACATCCAGGTGGCGGAAGCCGTCGGCAACAGCAAGATCATCTCGCTCGTCAAAAAGCTCGGCATCGATCCCGCCAAGGACAACATCGAGGACGTTCCCGTCATGACGCTCGGCACTGGCTCGATCTCGCCGCTCGAGATGGCCGCCGCCTACGCGACGTTTGCCAACGGCGGCTACTATCGTCAGCCGATCGCCATCACCGAGATTGACTCTCGTACCGGTTCGGTGCTGTACCAGCACACGGACAATCCCTCACAGGTGCTTACCGAGGGCGAGGCCGCCGCGGTCACCGATGTTCTGTCCGGCGTCATGCAGGGCAGCGGTACAGGTGCTGCTGGCGCCCTGAGCGTCAACCAGCCCTATGCCGGCAAAACGGGCACCACCGACAACACCACCAACCTGTGGTTCTGCGGCTATACCCCGCAGCTGGCGTGCGCCCTGTGGACCGGCTATTCCGCAGGTGAGATCCCCATCCAAAAATACGGCACGGACCTGCTGGGCGACAGCACCAACCTGCCTGTCTTTAAGCGGTTTATGAACACCGTTCTGACCGGTACCGAGCGCGAGGAGTTTGCGACCGGAACGGCGCCCACCTACAAGAACAACAGCGTCTGGAAGTTCTACGGCACCAACAACACCAAGAAGACGGAGAACGACGACAAGGACAAGAACGAGGACGAAGAGGAAACCACCACAACGACTACCACGACGACCACGACGACCGAGACCACGGGCGGCGACACCACCGGCGGCACCGGAACGACCGGTGGCTCGACGGGCGGCTCCACTGGTGGTTCGACCGGCGGCGATGGCGGCACGCCTACGCCCACGCCTACGCCCACTCCCGACCCCTCGCCCACGCCTGACGATACGGTCGGCTAGAAATTCATCCGGCCATTAGCAACAAGGCCCCCGAGCAGCTTATTAAAGTGCTCGGGGGCCTTTTAATTTAAAGTGACCTGGTGGACGGTCTTTATACCGGCAAACAAAAAAGGGGGGGTACCGACCAACGTCGATACCCCTTACAAGCCACCATGTCACGCGCACAGTGCCGAGCGCACGACCCGCACGCCTACTTGCGAGAATTGCTCAGCTTATTGATCAGCGCCTCAAGACGCTCGCCGTCCTCGGCCGTCTGGGCAATAACCAAAATCGTATCGTTGCCGGCAAGCGAGCCAAGCACATCGGGCAACTCTGCCGCATCAACGGCGGCGGCGATGCCGGAAGCCGTGCCAGGCTGAGCCTTGATCATAACCAGATTATCGGTACGCAGAACGCCCGTTACAAGCTCGGAAACCATACGCTGCAGGTGCAGGTCCTCTGCCAGAACATAGATGCCCTCAGGGAGCTTACGCAGCCCCATGTCGGCAATATCGCGAGAGACAGTCGCCTGCGTGCAATCAAAGCCCATAGCGCGGAGCTCATCGACCAGCACGCGCTGCGTTCGGACGTCCTTATTGCGCACAATATCTCTAATGGCATCCTGGCGCCCATTGCGTTTTTTAGCCATACAAACCCTCTCTCCAAAAGATGGCGGAGACAATCAATCAGTGATTGAATAGTTTAACGCTTTTTGAAGGCTTTTGTGTATAAGAACGCATTTCGAAACAATTCTATGCAAGTTTGTTTCGAAATGAGCCGTTTAGGCGGTTTTTGCGCCCGTCCGGTTAAGAAAAGCTGCCAGATGCGTACACATCACGCAGCGCGCGGGCTTGGCGCTGGCGATCGGCCCAAACAACAGACCGAGCCCCCGATGGTTATCCTTGAGCGCGGCGACCATCTGACGGGTTCGAGGCGCATCGAGCATATCACGCATGCGGGCGGAACGCTCGATTGACGACACCCCATGCGGGCTCAGACACAAATTCTCGATGCAGGCGACCAGTCCGGCAAAGTAGAACTTTTGGCTTGCCAGCTTGAGCCGACCACCGCTGTCTGCTTCCGAGAGTGAGTCCGCAAGCTCGTCGAGCGCTCGAGTGTCATCGGATACCTTGGCATACATGGTGGGATCAAAGGCATCTGTAAGTTTAGGTGCCGCCGTGTGGAAACAAGCATCGCCGCAGCCGGACACGCATCGTGTCTGCGAAAGCGCGCATGCCATAAACCCAACTGTGCGAAACACCTTGTCGCACAAAAGGCATGCCTCAAACAGCGAGCGGCTGTACATCACACCAGAGGTCTGAACGACTAGGCCGCCTAAAATCAACTGAGGCAGCCCGGCCACCATCGAAGATTTGCTATCAATGGAAATATGAGCAGCATCCAAGACGCGCGAATGGCGCTCTCGATGTGCATCATAGCGGTCGAGCGACACCGTGGGGAGCACTATGTCTGCCGTAGTATCGCACGCGATATTGACCATCTTGGAAAGGGACTGCGGAGCAAACCACTCATCGGCGTTCATAGCGATGATTTGAGAGCCGCGCGAGGCAGCAAAACCGGCACGAAGACAAGCGCCGCGCTTCGCGTCCTCGACGTCAATCAAATCAATATGGATGTCCCTGTCGGCAGCAACTTGAAGCGAATGGCGCACACCGGGCGCAGCATCGCGGCAGACAACGACAATCTGCAAATCGTAGAGGTCTTGGTTCTGGATACTCTCGAGCGCACGCATCGCATAGCTGGGCGAACCTTCTACCACAAGGATCACCGAAAGTCGCGGATGCGAGCCACGTCGAACCAAGTTATCCGTCCTCTCGACAGCAGTGAATCAAACTGTCGTTCATGGTACACCCCGGCAATAAAAGCAATGAGACACCGGTTGTATTGCACGCCAAGAACAGATGTTGCACACGCGCAGCCCACAGATGACAGGTGCCGACGCACGACGCGCCGAGCCCTCCCCTAGTCGAGCACGACAAGCTCGGCGGGATCGTAATCCACGCCCATAAACGTAAGGCCGCAGGCAGGAGCCGTGGGGCCCGCAGCGGTACGGTCGCAAGCATCGATGACCTCGCGCATCCACTCGGGTTCACGGCGATGCATGCCAATCTCGACAAGCGTGCCCACGATCGTGCGGACCATCGAATGCAGAAACGCATTGCCCTCGATGGTAAACGTCAGGATGTCCTCGCCAAACGCAACCTCATGGCCAAACTCGGCACGCATCACGCAGCGGTGCGTGGGCTTGCCCACGGCAGACGCCACCTTGCAAAAGCTCTTGAAGTCCTGCTCGCCCAGCAGCGCGGGACAGGCCGCAGACATCGCCTCAACATCCAATGGGTAGCGATGCCACCACACCGCACCGCGCGAAAGCACAGGGCGCGCGTCGCGATCGGCAATACGGTACGTATACGTACGGGAACGCGCATCAAAGCGTGCAGAAAAGCCTTTACGGGCCTTGTAGACCTCGTTTATGGCGATATCTTTGGGCAGGAGGGCATCCATGGCCCTCAGCCACCTACGGCGCGTCAAAGCCAACTCAGCGTCCGTTACGGGCACGCTGATAAACTGTGCCACCGCATGCACGCCGGCATCGGTACGTCCCGCACACGTCAGGTCGATCGGACGGCGCAGGAGCGTCTCAATAGCTCGACGTAGCTCACCCGCAACCGTCGTCTGTCCCGGCTGCTCGGCAAATCCGCTATACGACGAGCCATCATAGGCCACGCGAAATACGAGTGTGGCGTCAAGCTCGGAAATCGAATTGAAATCAGACGGCGCAGTCATGGGCGCTCCCAACAAACAAGCAACGGTATCGCGACAAAAAAAGAGGGGTACGCGAACGTACCCCTCGAATATAGCCTATGCAGACGGATTGTCTACTCAGCGGTCTCCTCAGCAGGAGCCTCCTCGACAGCCTCGACCTTCTTGGGAGCAGCGGCCTTCTTGGGGGCCGGAGCAGCCTTCTTAGCCTTAGGCGTGCAAGGCTCGGTGACGAGCTCCATGATAACGATGGGAGCGTTGTCGCCCTTGCGGTTACCGAGCTTCATGATGCGGGTGTAACCGCCGTTGCGGTCCTGCCACATGCCCTGAGCAGCCTTGTCGAAGATCTCGGCAACGAGCTGCTTATCGCCGAGCTTGGCGATAGCCAGACGACGAGAGTGCAGGTCGCCCTTCTTGGCCCAGGTGATGATCGGATCGACGACCGAACGCAGCGCCTTAGCGCGGGTCTCGGTGGTCTTGATGCGGTCGTTCTCGAAGAGGGCCTTAGCAAGGCTCTTCTTCATGGCCTTGGTGTGGCTCGCATCGGTGCCGAGCTTCAGGCCCTTCTTAACGTTATGACGCATGGTCTAGTTTCTCCTCAAATATGCGAAGCATTAAGCCTTCAGGCTCAGGCCCATGGACTCAAGCTTGTCCTTCACTTCCTCGATCGACTTAACACCGAAGTTACGGATGTTGAGCAGATCGTTCTCCGAGAACTCAACGAGCTGACGGACCGAGTGAATGCTGGCGCGCTTAAGGCAGTTGTAAGAACGGACGGAAAGGTCCAGATCCTCGATCTGCTTGTCCAGCTCAGCGTTGTCGTTGGTGACCTCGGGAGCGAAGATCGAAGCCTCCTCCTCGACCTCGGGGGTCTCGGCAAGGTTCATAAAGGCAGCCATATGCTGGTTAATGATATTGGCAGCCTGGACCACGGCGTCGCGCGGGGCGATGGAGCCGTTGGTCTCGATCTCGAGGACAAGGCGGTCGTAGTCGGTGTGCTGACCGACACGGCAAGCCTCAACGAGCTTGGCGCAACGGGAAACCGGCGAGTACAGCGAGTCGACGTGGATCACACCGATGGGATCGTTGTCGCGTTTGTTGGCCTCGCCAGAAACATAGCCGCGGCCATAGCCGATGCGCATGCTCATGGTGAGATGGCCACCCTCGGTGAGCGTAGCGATGTGCTGCTCGGGGTTGACCAGCTCAAACTCGGACGGAATAAAGAAGTCCGCACCGGTGACCTCGCAGGGGCCGTCAACCGAAATGGTGGCGGTCGCCTCGTCGGTCGTGCCGAGAGCCCTGAAGACAAGACCCTTGACATTCAGGACGATGTCGGTGACATCCTCGACCATGTTAGGGATGGTCATGAACTCGTGCTGCGCGCCATCGATCTGAATAGCCTCGACGGCGGCACCCTCGAGCGAGGACAGAAGAACGCGACGAAGGGAGTTACCCAGCGTATCGCCGTAGCCACGCTCGAGCGGCTCGACGGAGACACGAGCAGACGTCTCGTTGATCTCTTCGACCTGAACCTGAGGCCTAATGAATTCTGACATGTATTACCTCCAGCCTCAGCAGCCCGGATGGACTACTTAGAGTAGAGCTCGACGATGAGCTGCTCGTTGATATCACCGCTGATCTGCTCACGCGTCGGCAGAGCGAACACGTTACCAGACAGCTTCTCGATATCGACCTCGAGCCAGCCAGGGACCTCAAAGCGCTCGGAGGAAATCAGAGCCTCCTTGATGGGGAGGAGGTCACGGAACTTCTCGCCGACAGCGACGACGTCGCCGGCCTTGACGCGGTAGGACGGGATGTCCACGCGCTTGCCGTTCACGGTGAAGTGACCGTGACGGACGGACTGACGAGCCTCTTTGCGGGTGCGGGCGAAGCCAAGACGGAAGACGACGTTGTCGAGGCGAGACTCAAGAATGATCATGAGGTTCTCACCGGTGACGCCGTTCATCTTACGGGCCTTGTTGAAGTAGCCGTGGAACTGCTTCTCCAGAACGCCATAGATGAACTTGACCTTCTGCTTCTCGCGCAGCTGCATGCCGTACTCAGATTCCTTGCGACGGCGCTTGGGCTGACGGATAGATTCCTTCTTGCTGCTGTAACCGAGCTCAGCGGGATCGATCCCGAGCTGACGGCAGCGCTTAAGAACAGGAGTCCTGTCGATTGCCATATTGATACGATCCTTTCAGTTACACGCGGCGACGCTTCTTGGGGCGGCAGCCGTTGTGCGGAATGGGGGTCTTGTCCTGGATGCTCGAGACCTCGAGGCCAGCAGCCTGGAGGGAGCGGATGGCGGTCTCACGACCGGAGCCGGGGCCCTTGACGAAGACGGAAACCTTCTTCATACCGTGCTCCATGGCCTGCTTGGCAGCAGCCTCGGCAGCCATCTGGGCAGCGAACGGCGTGGACTTACGGGAGCCCTTGAAGCCCACCTGGCCAGCCGACTTCCAGGAAATGACGTTGCCCTGGGGATCGGTGATCGAAACGATCGTGTTGTTGAACGTAGAACGAATGTGAGCCTGGCCCACGGAAATGTTCTTACGGTCCGCGCGCTTCAGACGGGCAGCGCGAACGTTCTTCTTAGCAGTAGCCATCTATCTAGCGCTCCTTATTTCTTCTTCTTAGCACCGATCTGACGCTTCGGGCCCTTGCGGGTACGAGCGTTAGTGTGGGTGCGCTGGCCGCGGACCGGGAGGCCCTTGCGGTGACGAAGGCCGCGGTTGCAGCCGATGTCCATAAGGCGCTTGACGTTCTGGTTGCGCTCACGGCGGAGGTCGCCCTCAACCATGATCTGGTTCTTGTCGATATAATCGCGGATGGCGTTAACCTCATCCTCGGTGAGGTCCTTAACGCGCGTATCCACGTTAACGTTGCACTCGACGCAAATCTTCGTCGCAGTGGTGCGGCCGATGCCGTAAATGTAGGTCAGACCGATCTCAACGCGCTTCTCACGCGGGAGGTCGACACCATTAATACGGGCCAACGTAGTCTCCTCTCTTAACCCTGACGCTGCTTATGACGGGGGTTCTCGCAAATGACGAGGACCTTGCCATGGCGCCTAATGATTTTGCACTTATCGCACATCTTCTTGACCGAAGGACGTACCTTCATCGTTCTTCCTTTCGGTAGCGCTCAAACTACTTCCCTACTATCTACTCGCCCAGCCGCAGGCGTTTAAAACTATGGCTGGTCTTCACACACAATCCGACCGTAGGTTGAGCTAAGCCTGCAGTCGGAAATGGAGTGCGTGTATACGTGCCGCTATTTGTAGCGATAGGTGATGCGGCCGCGGGTCAGGTCGTACGGGGAAAGCTCCACGACAACCCTGTCACCGGGGAGAATACGGATGTAATTCATTCGGATCTTGCCAGAAATGTTGCACAGAACCGAATGACCGTTCTCGAGCTCGACCTTAAACATGGCGTTGGGCAACGGTTCCTTTACCGTACCCTCGAGCTCAATTGCGTCTTCCTTCTTCACAAGCAATCATCTTTCTCTAGAAAACGACAGCGATTGAGTATTCTACAACACGTATGCACGCATCGTAATAACTTCGTAATGGCTCCACAACTAAGTGGAACTTGTTACATTTCTCCGCCTTGGAGCGAACACCAAGCACCTTGGGCATCCGTGGTCAGAATCACCGGACCGTCATTGGTAATGGCGACGGTGTTCTCGTAGTGCGCGGCGGGCAGGTGGTCGTTGGTCGTAACAATCCAACCGTCGGAGCCCGTGCTCACATGGTTGGAACCCATCGTAACCATCGGCTCGATGGCAATGACCATGCCGGCCTGGAGGCGAACGCCCCTCCCCTTCTTTCCGTAGTTAGGAACGTTGGGGTCCTCGTGCATCACGCGGCCAATGCCATGGCCAACATAATCACGAAGCACGCCGTAACCGTGAGACTCGGCGAGGGACTGAACGGCATAACCGACGTCCCCGATATGGTTACCGGGAACAGCCTGCTCGATGGCAGCCTTAAGGCAATCGCGCGTGACCTCGCACAAAGCCTTGGCTTCGGGCGTGGGGGTGCCGACGAAAAACGTCCATGCGTTATCGCCGACCCAACCGTCGACAACGGCTCCCGTATCGATGGAGATGATATCGCCATCGCGCAGGATCATGTCAGGGTTGGGAATACCGTGGACCACGGCATCGTTGATCGATGCGCAAATGGTCCCCGGGAACCCGCCGTAACCCTTAAAGGCAGGGGTGCCGCCATGCATGCGGATAATCTGCTCCGCGAGCTGATCGAGCTCAAAAGTCGAAACGCCGGGGCGCACCATGGCTCCAACGTGGCGGAGCGCCATCTTAGATAGCGCTCCTGCCTTCTTCATCTGCTCGATTTGCGTTGCAGACTTAATCTTGATCATAGACCGAGAGCCTCTTTGACATCCCCGTACACGGTCTCGCGAGCCTGGTCACCGTTGACCGACTTGAGCAGACCCTGGCCACGATAGTAGTCGACGAGCGGGCTCGTGGACTTCTCGTAGACGTCGAGACGGTTCTTGATGGTCTCGGGCTTGTCGTCGTCGCGCTGATACATCTCGCCTGCGCACTTGGGGCAGGTGGCATCGGCAGCGGTGCCGGTGTAACCGCAGGCGCGGCAGGTGCGACGCGAAGACAGACGATCGATAATGACCTCGGGGGCCACATCGACCAGAAGGGCACAGTCGATCTCGCGACCCATGGCGGAAAGCTCGGAATCGAGCGTCACAGCCTGGGCGGTGTTGCGCGGGAAGCCGTCGAGGATGAAGCCCTGCTGGGCGTCATCGGCGGCAAGGCGCTCCTTGACAAGGTCGATCACGAGCTGGTCGGGAACGAGCTCGCCAGCGTCCATGTACTTCTTAGCCTGAATACCAAGCTCGGTGCCACCCTTGACGGCAGCACGCAGCAGGTCGCCCGTGGAAATATGGGCGACGCCAAACTCGGCGACGAGCTCCTGTGCGACGGTGCCCTTACCGGCACCCGGAGCTCCGAGCAATACGAGGTTCATGAGCAATCCTCCTCTAGCCTATTTAAAGAATCCATCGTAATCATACATCTTGATCTGGCCTTCGAGCTTATCGACCGTGTCGAGCACGACGCCGACCATGATGAGGATGGACGTGCCGCCAAATGCCTGGATCAGCTGGTTACCCGTGAAGGAGAAGATGATCGAAGGCACGATGGCGATGAGCGCCAAAAAGACAGCGCTGGGAAGCGTGATCTTGTTGAGCGCGTTCTTGATGTAGGCCGCGGTAGCCCTACCCGGACGCACGCCCGGAATAAAGCCGCCCTGCTTCTTAAGGTTGTCGGCCGTGTCATCGGGGTTGAACACCATGGAGGTGTAGAAGTACGCGAAGAACACGATGAGGACAACGTTAAGCACCCAGTTGAGCCAGCCGCGCGAAAGCGCAGAGGCAACTGCCTGGATCCAGCCGATGCCGGGGAAGAACACGGCAATCTGAGCCGGGAAGTACAGCAGCGCCGAAGCGAAGATGATCGGCACGACACCCGCGGTGTTGACCTTGATGGGCAGGTAGGTGGTCTGGCCACCCATCATGCGACGGCCCACGACGCGCTTAGCGTAGGAGACCGGGATGCGGCGCTGGCCGCGCTCAAGGAAAACAATCAACGGAATAACCAGCAGGATGATGGCGCAGATGATCACCATGGTGATGATGCCACCGGCATTGCCCTCGGTGCTGGAGAAGATAGCCTGCGGCAGACCGGCCATGATGTTCGCAAAGATAATCAGCGACATGCCATTGCCGATACCGCGCTGGGTGATGAGCTCACCAATCCACATGATCAGCATGGCGCCCGCGGTGAGCGTACCGACGATCATGAGGTCGAAGATGATCTCGGGAGCGCCGGCGCCATTGAAGCTGATGCCGAAGCTCTTAAAGAGGAAGAGGTAACCCACGGAGTTGAGGATTGCCAGAGCCAGGGTGAGGTAACGCGAATACTGCGTAATCTTGGTCTGACCGACCTCGCCCTCGCGGGCAAGCTCATGCAGGGAAGGCACGACGGCCTGGAGCATCTGGAGGATGATCGAGCTGGTGATGTAAGGCATGATGCCCAGCGAAAACACCGACACATAGCTCAACGCGCCGCCAGAGAAAAGATTCAGGAGGGCCATAGCACCTGCGGCGACCGAATTGTTATCGGTCGAGAAAAGGCCCAGCATCCCCTGGAAGGGAATGCCGGGCACAGGAACGTGCGCACCAATGCGGTACACGACGAGCATAGCTATGGTAAAAAGAATCTTTTCGCGCAATTCTTTGATGCGGAAAGCATTCTTAAGACCATTTAGCACGGCAGCTCGACCTTTCCGCCGGCGGCCTCGATCTTGGCCTGCGCAGAAGCGCTGACCTTGTCGACCTTGACCGTGAACTTCTTGGTGAGCTCACCATTGCCGAGCACCTTGACGGGCTCGAACTCGCTCTTGGTGATGCGAGCGGCCTTAAGAGCGGCACCGTCGATCACAGCGCCGTCCTCGAACTTGCGCTCGAGACGCTCAACGTTAACAGCGGTGTACTCGATACGACGGGGGTTGCGGAAGCCCGGAAGCTTGGGCAGGCGCATGGCCAGCGGAGTCTGGCCACCCTCGAAGCCGGCACCCTTGGTGCCGCCAGAGCGGGAACCCTGGCCCTTCTGACCGCGGCCAGAAGTGGTGCCGTGACCCGAAGAATTGCCACGGCCGACGCGCTTGCGGTTCTTGGTGGAACCGGGCGCGGGAGTAAGATCGTGAAGCTGCATTTGCTACTCCTCTACAATCTCGACAAGGTGCTTGACCTTGAAGATCATGCCGCGGACGGACTCGTTGTCAGCAATCTCGCGAACCTCGCGGATCCTGTGGAGACCGAGGGCACGGACAGTACGGACCTGGTCCTGCTTGCAACCGTTGGTGCTGCGGACCTGCTTGATCTTGATGGTGTCAGCCATGCTTAGTTCTCCTTACCGACGAACATCTCAGAGACCGTCAGGCCACGGCGAGCCGCGACGTCCTCAGGGCTGGAGAGCTCCTTGAGGCCCTCGACGGCAGCCTTGATGATGTTGAGGCCGTTGTCGGTACCGAGGGACTTGGACAGGACGTTCTTGATGCCAGCAAGCTCAAAGAGGGGACGCACAGCGCCGCCGGCGATAACGCCGGTACCCTCGACAGCGGGCTTGATGATGATGCGGCCGGCACCAAAGTGGCCGAGAACCTCGTGCGGGATGGTGCCCTGCTCGGTCACCGGCACGTGGAACATGTTCTTCTTGGCATCGAGAGATGCCTTGGAGATGGCCATGGGCACCTCAGCGGACTTGCCCATGCCAACGCCGACGTTGCCCTTGCCGTCGCCAACGACGACGAGAGCGACGAGGCTCATGCGACGACCACCCTTGACGGTCTTCGACACGCGGTTGATGTAAACGACGCGCTCCTCGAACTCGGAGGCCTCGCGCTGCTGCTTCTGATTACGAGCCATGTGCTACATACCTCCTAGAACTCGAGACCGGCGGCACGAGCGCCGTCGGCGAGGGCCTTGACGCGGCCATGGTAGATACGGCCACCGCGATCGAAGGCGACCTTGGTGATGCCGGCCTCGATGGCGCGCTTGCCAACGAGCTGACCGACCTTCTCCGCAGCCTCCTTGTTCGAGGTGTGGGTGCCCTTGAACTCGGCCTCGAGGGTCGAGGCAGAGACGAGCGTCAGGCTGGAGCCCTTGCTGTCGTCGATGATCTGGGCATAGATGTTGGCGTTAGTACGGGTCACGCGAAGACGCGGACGCTCGGAGGTACCCGAGACCTTGCCGCGAACACGACGCTGACGACGCTTGAGGCCTTCCAGCTTCGCCTTATGCTTGTTCATACGTAAACTCCTAAAAAGGTTGATCTTGCCAGCACCTGACGGGGTGCTGGTCTTATGCGAGTGAGTCGGTTACGACTACTTGGCGGCCTTACCCAGCTTGCGGCGGATGTGCTCGCCAACGTAGTGGATACCCTTGCCCTTGTAAGGCTCGGGAGGACGATGGCCGCGGATCTCAGCGGCGATCTGACCGACCTGCTGCTTGTTGATACCCTTGACGTTCACGTGGGTGTTGTCGGGAACCTCGAAGGTGATGCCCTCGGGAGCCTCGACGATCACGGGGTGCGAGAAGCCCAGGGAGAACTCGAGGTTCTTGCCCTTCTGCTGCACGCGGTAACCGACGCCGGCGAGCTCGAGCTTCTTCTCGAAGCCCTCGGAAACGCCAACAACCATGTTGTGGATGAGGGCGCGGGTGAGGCCGTGGCGGGCACGGGTCTCACGCTCGTCGTCGGGACGGGAAACGGTGAGGACGTTGTCCTCGACGTTGATAGCGAGCTTCTCAAAGACATCGAGCTCGAGCTGGCCCTTGGGGCCCTTGACGACAACGTTGTTGCCGTTGACTGCCACTTCGACTCCGGCGGGAATCTGGACAGGCTTATTACCGATACGAGACACGGTGATCTCCTTTCCTTCTACCTACCGAGCGAATTACCAGACGTAAGCGATGATCTCGCCGCCGACGTTGTGCTTGCGAGCATCGCGGTCGGTCATGACGCCATGGCTGGTGGAAATAATGGCGGTACCAAGGCCACCGCGGACGCGGGGCATGTCGGCAACGCCGGTGTACTTACGCAGGCCCGGCTTGGAAATGCGGCGGATGCCGTTGATGACCTTAGCCTTCTTGGGACCATACTTAAGCGTGATGTGCAGAGTCTTCTGGGGAACGGTGTCCTCGACATCGTAGCCCTCGATGTAGCCCTCCTCGTGCAGAACACGAGCGATCTCGACGAGCTTCTTGCTGCTCGGCATGGAGACCGTGGCCTTGTTCACAGAGTTAGCGTTACGGATGCGCGTAAGCATATCTGCGATCGGGTCTGTAAGGTTCATACAGATTCTCCTTCGTTCTTGATGAACACGTGCTCTTGGTTCTTCGCCGCCCTTAACGGCAAAGCCTAACTAGCGCGTTTTCCCTGTTCCAAACTGATGCTTGAAACGCTGGTAGTGACTTACCAGCTGGCCTTCTTAACGCCGGGAAGCTCGCCCTTGAGTGCAAGCTCGCGGAAGCAGACACGGCACAGGCCGAACTTGCGGTACACAGAGTGCGGACGGCCGCAGCGCTGGCAGCGCGTGTACTCACGAGTAGAGAACTTCTGCTTGCGATTGCACTTGACGATCATCGATGTCTTAGCCACTTATATCCTCCTCACATAGAGTATTGTTCGCCCCAAACGCCGCCCCCTTGTGGGAACGGCGCTTATAGGGCAGGTGAACCTATTTCTTGAACGGGAAACCGAAGGCGTCCAGAAGGGCCTTGGCCTCCTCATCGGTGTTGGCGGTGGTCACGAAAGTGATGTCCATACCACGCTGGTGATCGACGGAGTCGAAGTCGATCTCGGGGAAGATGAGCTGCTCGGTGACGCCCATGGAGAAGTTACCACGGCCGTCGAAGCTCTTGGCGGAGATGCCGCGGAAGTCGCGGATACGGGGGATCGCGACGGAGGTCAGACGATCGAAGAACTCCCACATACGGTCGCCACGCAGGGTAACCTTGCAGCCGATCGGCATACCAGCGCGCAGGCGGAAGGTAGCGATTGACTTGCGGGCACGGGTGATCATCGGCTGCTGGCCGGTGATGGCGCGCAGGTCGCGCACGGCACCGTCGATGGCCTTGGAATCGGTAGCGGCCTCGCCGACACCCATGTTCACGACGATCTTCTCAAACTTGGGGATCATCATGACGTTCTCGTACTGGAACTTGTCCTGAAGCTGCTGCTTGACCTCGTTGTTGTACTTGGTCTTCAGACGCGGCACATACTTCTCTTCTGCCATTGTTCACTCCTTCTTGGGGTTTTAAGCACGGGGCGTGGCCACGATGGGTTGTCCTCGTGCCTCCTGGCTGCATCCGCGCCACTCATGGCATTTCGCGGTTTGGACTCGACGCAGCAGGAGCCGACAAAACAATCGGTACTATACGCGCATTGGGTGCGTATTTCCAGAAAAACCTCGTCTGCCTGCACAACTCCACAACTCCCCCGCACAAATGGGTCCCAAAAAGCAGTTGCGGTGAAATAGGGACTGTTTGGCGGCCTAACAGGCTTAAACAATCCGTATTTCACCGCAACTTATTGGTGGGGATGCGATTAGCGCTTGCGGGGGACGAGTTTGGTGCGGCGCAGGTGGATCATCTCGGCGGCGATGGAGATGGCGATCTCCTCGGGGTCCTCGGCCTCGATGGCAACGCCGATCGGAAGGTGCAGCTCGTCGATCTGGTCCTGCGTAAAGCCTTCCTGCTCCAGGCGGGCGCGCACAAAGGCCGTCTTGCGGCGCGAACCCAGACAGCCCAGGTAGGCAGGCTTGGCACGCATGGCCTGAATCACCACGTCGATATCGGACTTGTGACCCGCCGTGGCGACGACCACCAAGTCGCGCGGACCGATGGGACACAGCTCGCTCAGGTTCTTGTAATCGACCAGGCGACGATCGTAGACACCGGGCACCCATTCGGGCGTCAACGTGCCGGGGCGGTCATCGCAGGCCACGACGGCAAAGCCCGCCGCCGTGAGCACGCGCGCCGTCGCGGCGCCCACGTGTCCGCAGCCAAAGATGTAGGTCAGGCCCTCGGGGCAGAGCGTCTCAACGTGCGCCGCGGGAATCTCGGAGGCGGCGTTAGTATAGGTGACGTTACTCCCCTCCTCCACCAGTGAAAGCCTGGGGCAGCCCGCAATGGTATGGCGCGATGCCTCGCCATGGTACTCGGCCACATCGCCCTCGAGCGCGCTCGCGATAAACGGTTCAAAGTCGATGACGAAGTCGCCGATGCGCCGATAGACCAAGACGTCGGCAATTTCCTGGAACAACGGTGCCTGGGTCGCATCCAGATGTAGGTAGCACAGGCAGATGGCTCCGCCGCAGATCATGCCGGTATCGGAGTTCTCGCCGCCCATGGTGTAGCGGACCAGACGCGATTGCCCCGCGGCCAGCAGCTCTCGCGCCTCGTCCAGCGCAAAGAGCTCGATCTTGCCGCCGCCGATGGTGCCCGCCTGGCTACCGTCGGCAAAGACGGCCATCCAGGCGCCCACGCCGCGCGGCGACGACCCCGCCGTGCCGGCTACGACCACGAGCTCGCACGTCTCGCCAGCACGCAGGGCGACAAGCGCCGCATTCACAACATCGAGCTTTTCCATTGCCGCCTTCTATCCTCTAAAGATATCGGTGAGCATAGCGAGTGCCTCGAGCACGCCGCCGCCGACCGACGTCGCCTTGTCCGAAATGTAGTTGATATAGCTGGCATCGCCACGCGGATCGACATCGGCGCATTTAAAGCCCTCAGTCACCTGCACGCCGTTCGCCAAAAGCCCGCGCAGGCAGCCATCGATCTGCGTGCACATGGGCGTATCGTCCGCGTAGCCAATCACGTCTCCGGCGCTCACGATGTCGCCGATTGCGCGGTCGGACCGAAACACGCCGGCGGCGGGGCTGTGGATAACGCGCTCCTTGCCATAGCCGGCGATCACGCCCGGCACGCCCGTGTTGGGCTGGGGCGAGCCCTGGGTAATGACGCGGCCCAAAAAATGCCCGCGCATGGTCTCGACCACGGCGTCGCAATCGACCGGCGCGGTAAAGCCCGGCCCCACGGCGATGACGGTAGGCGCCATGTCGCGCGTGGTGCCCAGGTTGCGCTTGGCCAAAATCGCGTCGACCACAGCCGCGGGTTTAAGCTCATCGAGCATCTTGGCCTGAGGGTCCACCACGACGGCAACATCCCCCGCTTGGGTAATCTCGAGCGCCTCTGCCGGCGTCTGCGCCAAGCGAGCGCGAATGCCCTCGACCTGGACCTCGCCCAGGCGAATAGCCTCGCAAAAACTGATTGTGCGGCGGATGCACGTGGGAACCGCGATATCGGCCATAACGACCGACACGCCGGCGCGCACCAAGCGAGCGGCGACACCCGTGGCGATATCGCCGGCGCCGCGAACATAAACGAGCATTCCCGGGGCACCTCCCTGTGCTACGGTTTGAGCAGAGCAAAAGCGGCTCGACCGCTACTCTGATGATTATTTATTATCACAGTATTATACGGCGGTGAACAGATGGAAACGGTTAGCGGCAATCTTGCCTCGGCGCTCAGGATCGAGCCGGACATTACCGCGATTATCGGCAGCGGCGGCAAGTCGACGTTGCTCAAAACGCTGGGTCTTGAGCTCATGCGCGCTGGCGGCCGCGTGCTCCTCTGCACCACCACGCATATGCTTCCCGTTGCCGGCGTGCCATGGGACGGGTCGAATCGTCGCCTGGACGCCGTGCCTTGGAAGCCGGGCGCCTCGCATGTCCCCGGTTGCACCTGCGAGGCCTGCGCGGGCCTTGCACGCGGAGGCATCTGCCAGGCAGGCATCTTGGACCCGGAGACAGGCAAGCTCTCCGCCCCCGCCGAGCCGCTCAACGAGCTGGCGCAGCGCTTTGACTATGTGTTGGCCGAGGCAGATGGCAGCAAGCGACTCCCGCTCAAGGCGCATGCCGCCTGGGAGCCGGTAATTCCCGCCGCCACGGCAAACGTTGTCTGGGTCGTCGGCGCCTCGGGACTGGGCAAACCCGTCGCCGAGGTTGTCCACCGCCCCGAGCTCTTTTGCGAGCGTTGCGGCTGCGAGCTCACCGACACTGCCACCCCAGAGCGCGTCGCCCAGGTGCTCAATGCCGAGCTGCGGATGCTGAACCTCAACAATGCCCGCGTCATGCTCAACCAAGTCGACACGCTCAGCGACCCCACGATGGCCGACCGCTTCGAGGCAGCCCTCGGCCGCCCCCTCATCGCCACCAGCCTCAAGTAGCCGGCCCCATCTCGTCAGTTGCGGTGAAATACGGACTGTTTGGCCGCCAAACGGCCGCAAACAGTCCGTATTTCACCGCAACTGCGGAGGGGAATCCGGTGATCTTCCTGTTAGCGGGGGACGTAGCGGCCGGGTTGGGCTCCGGTGGGCTCGCCGTCGCGTGCCGCCAGCACGCCGTTCACAAACACGGCCTTGGCGCGGCCATGTGCCTCAAAGCCCTCGAGCGGCGTGTAGTCCACGGCCTGATGCTGTGTCGCGGCGCTGATCGTCCAACGCGCGCAAGGATCCCACACGCACACGTCGGCATCGGAGCCCTCGGCAAGACAGCCCTTGCGCGGATACATGCCAAAGACGCGCGCCGGGTTCTCGCTCATCAAGCGGCACAGATCCTCGGGGCCCAGCTGCCCCTCAAAGCTCGTAGCGATCGCGACGGGGCGATGCTCCACACCGGGTCCGCCGTTGGGAATCGCGCGGAAGTCGTCGCGCCCGCGGTCCTTTTGCCCGTGCAGGTTAAAGCTGCAGTGGTCGGTCGCGATCGTATCGATCTCGCCGGCCACAAGCGCCTCGCGCAGTGCCGCACGGTCGCCCGCATGGCGCAGCGGCGGGCTCATCACATACTTGGCACCCGCAAAGCCGTCCTCTCCCTGCTCCAAGTAGCACGTATCGTCGAGCATCAGATACTGAGGGCAGGTCTCGACATAGATATTCTTCTGCCCGCGCGCCTTGGCGGCACGAATGGCCTCGAGCCCCAGCTTGGTCGAAAGGTGCACCACGTTGACCGGTGCGTCGCCGGCCAGGTGCGCCAGATATAGCAGACGGCTCACCGCCTCGGCCTCGCACACATCCGGACGGCTGAGCGCATGGCCCTCGGGCCCGTGGATACCCTGCTCAAACACGCGCTTCTGCAGCTCATTCACCAGCGTGCCGTTCTCGCAATGCACGCACAGTATGCCGCCAATATGCTTGAGCTCCTCGAGCACCTCGAGCGTCTCGGCATCGTCCAAGCGCAGGTGATCGTAGGCAAAGTAGGTCTTGAACGACGATACGCCCGCCTCGCGCATGGCCGAAAGGTCGGCGCGGTTGCGCTCGTTCCACTCGGCGAGTGCCATATGAAACGCGTAGTTGGCCGTGCAGGTTCCGTCGGCGCGGCGATGCCACTCGGCCAAGGCATCGGGCATGGTCACGCCGCGATCGGCCGTCGCGTAGTCCACGATGGTCGTCGTGCCGCCGCAGGCAGCCGCGCGCGTGCCGGTCTCAAAGCTATCGGCTGTCCAATCCATGCCGGTCCAGCACTGCATGTGCGTGTGGCCGTCGATAAAGCCGGGAAACACCCAGCAGCCCGCGGCGTCCTCGACGGTATCGCCCTCGGCCGGCTCAATCGCCGCGGCGATCCGCACGATCTTATCGCCATCCATGGCAAGATCGGCACGGCGAAGCCCCTGTGGCGTCACGAGCGCGCCGTTTTTTATGATGATCATAATTGCTCCTTATTGATTGATGCTGTTGGCCACGCGATCAAAATACGAGCAGGCAGCGATATGCTCCGTTATGCGTTGCTGTCCCTTGGCGGTATCGACGTCCCACAGCTCGTAGGCACGCGCCTCGACCAGCACCACGTCGGTACGGTCCTTGAGGATCGAACCGCCGCCGTCCTTGCCCTCAAGACGCATGAGCGCATCGAACAGTTCCGCCGGAAAGAGCACCGGGCTCGAAGGCTCACCGTTGCACGCCAAGCGCACCGGATGTTTGCGGTCACGCTCGTCAAACGCGCGAACCATGGCCTCAAAAGAATCCGCGCTCACGAGCGGCTGGTCGCCCGGCAAAAAGAGGCAACCTTTCCAGTTGCGTTCGGCTCCCCACGAAAGGCCCGCACGGACGCTTTCGCTGCGCAGCTCGCCATTGTGCAGCACACACGGGCAATGCTTGTCCTCGCAAATCTTAGCGACCTCGGGCCAACGCGTCGAAACCACGACGTCAAAGCCCCGGGGAACCGAATCGATGGTCCGGACAATCAGCGGCTCGCCATAGATATCGGCGAGCATCTTGTTAGAGCCAAACCGCTTGCCCTCGCCCGAAGCCATAATGACGCAACCAAGTTTCATGGCGATACCTCCCCTGAAACCATCGTACCCATAACTCGCGCCGCGGGGCATCAACATCGAAAGCGCTTATCCCGCATGCCCCCGATGCAAAAAGGGGGCACCCCGCCGGTTGGCAGAGCGCCCCCTTTACATGGTTTACCTCAGCCCAGCTTTAGGCCTGGAACCAACGGGCGGTGTTGCGCTCGTCGAGGGCCTTGAGGGTAGCGGCGGGATCGGCAACCTTCTGCAGGAACATCATGGCTGCGATGGCGTACGGCTTGTAGCTGGCCTCCTTGTACATGCCCACACGGTGCATGTCGAAGACGTCGGCGTTGACCTCGCCGTGCTCGCAGGAGACACCGGAGATGTCGGCGGGCAGCGGATGCATAAAGATGGTGTCCTGGCCGTTGGCAGTCTTCTCCATGAGCTCGGTCGTGGAGTACCAATCCTGATGCGTAGCGTTCTGAGCGAGCAGCTCCTTCTCGAGCGCTGCGATGCCGGCGTCGTCGCCCTCGGCGTACAGGTTGGTGCGCTTCTCCATGGCGGCAAACGGAGCCCAGCTCTTGGGGATCACGATGTCGGCGCCCTCGAAGGCCTCGGCCATGGTGTTGACCTGCTTAAAGGTGGTGCCGGACTCGGCGGCATAGCTCTTGGCGCGCTCGACGACCTCGGGCATGAGGTCGTAGCCCTCGGGGTGAGCCAGGGTGACGTCCATGCCAAAACGGGGCAGCAGGCTGATCAGCGACTGCGGGCAGGACAGCGGCTTGCCGTAAGAGGGCGAATAGGCCCAGGTGACGGCAACCTTCTTGCCCTTGAGGTTCTCGAGGCCGCCAAACTCGTTGATGAGGTAGAGCATGTCGGCAGAGGACTGCGTGGGGTGATCGGAGTCGGACTGCAGGGAGATGAGCGTGGGACGGTGATCCAGAACGCCGTCCTCGTAGGCCTGCTGGACAGACTCGGAGACCTCAGCCATGTAGGCGTCGCCCTTGCCGATGTACATGTCGTCGCGGATGCCGATGACGTCGGCCATGAAGGAGATCATGGTAGCGGTCTCGCGGACGGTCTCGCCGTGAGCGATCTGGGACTTCTTCTCGTCCAGGTCCTGCAGCTCAAGGCCGAGCAGGTTGGCGGCCTTAGAGAAGGAGAAGCGCGTACGGGTGGAGTTGTCGCGGAACAGCGAGACGGCCAGGCCCGAATCGAAGATCTTGGACGAAACGTTGTTCTCGCGCAGCTCGCGCAGAGCGTCGGCGACGATGTAGAGCGCCTTGAGCTCATCGGTGGTCTTATCCCAGGTGTGCAGGAAGTCGCTGCCGTACATACCCTTAAAATCGAGGCCGTTCAGCTGCTCGACGAGCTCGGTAAACTTGGCGTCCATGTAAATGTCCTTTCTAAAGGTGAAACGATCGCAATGAGTAGATGCGCTCCGGCATGCGCGTGTGGCTAGAACATGCAGAGCGCTATGACGAGGACCCGCCACCGTCGAGGAAGCATGGGAGATAACGACCGCGGGCCCCAAGTCAACAGGAGGCGCCGGGGGCATAAACTGCCCCCGGCTCAACAAGATCGAGGAATGGGACTAGTCGATCTTGTTGTTGGTCAGACCGGCGCGGAACACGGTGGCATCGCCATCGGCCTGGCTCGGATCGTAGAGGTTCAGGGCAGCCACATACATGGCGGCAGCGGTGACCAGGTCGTCCTTGTAGGTGACCTCGTTGGGAGCGTGAGCCTGAGACTCGGCACCCGGGCCAAAGCCGACGCAGGGGATGCCATAGCGGCCCTGGATGGAAACGCAGTTCGTGGAGAAGGTCCACTTGTCGCACAGCGGACGACCGGTGCGCTTGTCCATGCTGGGCTCGCAGCCGATGCGCTCGTCACCGAACATAGCCTTATGGGCGTCGACGAGGGCCTTGACGTGCGGAGCGGTCTCCTTGTTGATCCACGTGGGGAAGTAAGCCTCGGTCTCGTAGACCTCGCCGGTCCAGGACGGACGGTCGTACATGTACATGGAGACCTTCACGTCGTCGCCGTACTTCTTGGCTGCCGGCAGGTTGCGGATCTCGTCCAGGCAGGACTCCCAGGTCTCGCCGGCGGTCATGCGACGGTCGATGGAGATGGCGCAGGAGTCAGCGACAGCGCAGCGGCTGGGGCTGGTGTAGAAGATCTGGCTGACGGTGCAGGTGCCGCGGCCCAGGAAGCGGGCGTCCTCGAAGTGCTCGGGGTTGTACTTGGGGTCGAGCATCTTGACGAGGCCCTTGATGTCGGTCGACTCGTCGCAGCCGTTGTTGTTGAGGGCGCGGACGTCGGCGATGATGTCGGCCATCTTGTAAATGGCGTTGTCGCCGCGGTCGGGAGCGGAGCCGTGGCAGGAGGTGCCATGAACGTCGACGCGGATCTCCATGCGGCCGCGGTGACCGCGATAGATGCCACCGTCGGTGGGCTCGGTGGAAATGACGAACTCGGGCTTAATGCCGTCCTTGTTGTAGATGTACTGCCAGCACATGCCGTCGCAGTCCTCTTCCTGGACGGTGCCGACAACCATGATCTTGTAGCCTTCGGGGATGAGGCCCATGTCCTTCATCATCTTGGCAGCGTAGGTAGCAGAAGCCATGCCACCCTCCTGGTCGGAGCCACCACGGCCGTAGATGATCTCGTCGGTCTCGTAGCCCTCATAGGGATCGGAGTCCCAGTTCTCGATGTTGCCGATGCCGACGGTGTCGATGTGGGAGTCGATGGCGATGATCTTGTCGCCCTCGCCCATAAAGCCCATAACGTTGCCCAGGCCGTCGACCTTGACCTCGTCATAGCCGAGGCTCTCCATCTCGGCCTTGATGCAGGCGACAACCTCGCCCTCCTCGCAAGACTCAGAGGGATGCGAGATCATAGCGCGCAGGAAGCGAGTTATATCAGCACGATGAGACTCAGCAGCAGCCTTGATAGCGTCGAAATCGAGTTCTTTAGCCATTGTTCATAACCTTTCAAACGAAGGAATCTACCTGTGGGGTGGCGGAGCGATACCTATTTACTCCACCCAGTATTAGCAAGTGGGGTATTCGCCCTCCCAGACGATGCGACGGTACTGATCCGGATCGGTGTCGCCTTCGGTGGAGAAGCAGAGCACGGAGCTCGTCTTGTCCAGGCCGATGAGCTCCTTGAGCTTGGCGTACTCGGGATCGAGCATGAGGGTCTCGACCAGGCCGGTGGTCACCGCGCCGGACTCGCCGGAGATGACGCGCGGGTCGCCCTTCTCGGGAGCGCCCAGGGTGCGCATGCCGCGAGCAGTGACCCAGTCGGGGCAGGACACGAAAGCGGTAGCGTGGTTGCGCAGGATATCCCAGCCCAGGATGTTGGGCTCGCCACAGCACAGGCCGGCCATGATGGAGGGCATGTCGCCGTCCACGATGCGCGGGTCGCCGTCGCCGGCGGCAGCGCCCTTGTACAGGCAGGCGGCCGGAGCGCACTCGACCACGACAAAGGTGGGCGGGTTATCGGGATACAGGTTGGTGAAGTAGCCCACCACGGCACCGGCCAGCGAGCCTACGCCAGCCTGGACAAAGACGTGCGTCGGGCGGTTGATGGCCATCTCGCGCAGCTGCTCGGCAGCCTCGGAAGCCATGGTGCCGTAGCCCTCCATGATCCAAGACGGGATCTTCTCGTAGCCCTCCCAGGCGGTGTCCTGAACGATGACGCCGCGCTCGCAGGCATCGGCCTCGGCGGCGGCCATGCGCACGCACTCGTCGTAGTTGACCTCTTCGATGGTCACCGTAGCGCCCTCGGCGGCGATGTTATCAAAGCGGGGCTTGGTGGAACCCTTGGGCATGTGCACGACAGCCTTCTGGCCCAGCTTGTTGGCAGCCCATGCCACGCCGCGGCCATGGTTGCCGTCAGTGGCGGTAAAGAAGGTGGCCTGGCCAAAGTCCTTGGCAAGCTGATCGGAGGTCAGGTAATCGAAGGTGCACTCGGCAACGTCCTTGCCGGTCTCGTCGGCAATGTAGTTGGCCATGGCAAACGAACCGCCCAGGACCTTAAAGGCGTTGAGGCCAAAGCGATAGCTCTCGTCCTTAACGCACAGGTTGGACAGGCCCAGGCGTGCAGCCTGGCCATCCAGGCGGGCAAGCGGAGTGACGGTGTACTGGGGGAACGACTGGTGGAAGGCACGGGCCTTCTTCACGTGGTCGAGGCTCATGATTCCCAAGTGCTTGTCATCGCTCTTGGGCATCGTGTTGCCCGCCCACTGGATCTTATCGGCCATACGGTGAACTCCTTAAGTCCTCTCTTGCCGGCCCCCGCATACGCGTTTCAGCCCGATCCCATTCGCAGGCTGAACTTTTATGTGGATGCCAAACAAAAAGTTTGTTAGTAATGTTCTATCACACTTTTTGATTGGCATATCTAACGAATTGTTTGTTGCCGTAATCGGTACTTTTTCGCCGCCGAACGGTCATGAATTGCCTTGTTGATGGATTTGTTTGCGGTCAAGTGTGGTTTATGGCAAAGTGTGCCCAAACTAATTTTTAGGAAGGCACCCATGACCCCCGCACAGATTGAGTTTTACAAGCGCCTCGCACACGGTCTGGCGCTCCAATTTGGTCCCAACTGCGAAGTCGTCGTCCACGACCTGGAAACCGAGGACGTGGACCACTCCATCGTGGTGATCGAAAACGGCCACGTCAGCGGGCGCAAACTGGGTGACGGTCCCAGCCATATTGTGTTTGAGTCCATGCACGAGGACACCACCGACGTGCACGACCGCGAGCCATACCTCACCAAAACCGCCGATGGCAAGCTGCTCAAGTCCTCGACTATCTTTATCCGCAACGACGAGGGCAAGCCCGTCGGCATTTTGGGCATCAACTTTGACATTACGCTTATGAAGGCTTTTGAGCGTTCGCTCGACGCCTTTACCGGCACCGGCGGCACGGGCTATACCGAGCCCGAGCCCATTACCAAGAACATCGGCGACCTGCTCGAGGACCTGCTGCACGAGTGCGAGCAGTTTGTGGGCAAGCCCGCGGCACTCATGACCAAAGACGAGCGCATTCGTGCCATTGGCTACCTCGACCGTCGCGGCGCCTTCCTCATTTCCAAGTCGAGCGAGCGCGCCTGCGAGTTCTTTGGCATCTCCAAGTACAGCTTCTATAGCTACCTCAATGAGGCCAAGGCTGCTGCCGGCGACAAGTAGGCACTCGCCTGGATTGCCCCTCCCCTTTTGGGCGCGAGTTCTGGAAAGCACGAATCCAAGACCGAGCAGCTTGGGAAGTTCCATATAATCGATGTCATTAGTATTTCGAAAGGATGGGACAGAATGGCGTTGAGCAAGGCATCATGCACCGGTCGCGGATTGATTCCGGCAATTGGTGGACATGTGCACCGCATGTTCGATGAGGGTGAAGACGACCTGTTTTCGCTGAGCCTTGACGATGTGATGGATGATCGCCCGTGGACCGCCGACGAACTCATGGGCGGCGGGGCTCGCCCGTCAAACCCCAATCCCGCACTTGTGCCTAAGTCCGCACCTGCGCCGACTCCTGCGCAGTCGCCTGTTTCGACGCCCGCGCCTACGCCCGCACCCACTTCGGCGCCCACACCCGCTCCCCGCCCCGCAAGCGACCCGTCCGAGACGGCGGCATTTCTCGCTGCAGCGACGAAGGGCAAATCGGCCGACAGCACCGTTATGTACAGCGCCCAGCAGTTGCCTGTTCCTGCGGCACGCAAGCCTCCGGTTGCAAGGCTCGATGAGCCCGTCGCCCATCAGGTTGCCTACGATTCCTGGACTGCAGCCGATCTGGATGAGACCTCCACCGGCATGCCGGCGCTCGACGTTCCAGTTAACCCGCTTTTTGCCGCCAACACGAGCGCCGCGAACTATGAGGGCGGTGCGGCATATTCCGATTATTCCGATGACTATGCTGGCACCAGTCGCATCGAGACCGAGGATTATGGCACCGCATCGAGCGATTATCTCAACGATCCGTACGCTGCCACGCCCGCACCGGAATATGACCCGGAGGCCGCGCCCGCACCGGCGTATACCAAAAGCACGGGCGAAGAGCGCTTCGCCGATTATTACGCCGAGGAAAAGGCGTTGCGTTTCTCGGAATTTCCGCAGGCAGTCAAGGTTGCCTTTATCGCCATTATCATTGTCCTGCTCGGTGTCATTGCGTTTGAGGGATTCCAACTGTTCCGCGGCCCCACCCAAGCGGAGTCGGAGACCCAGCAAAAAGAGGACGATAACCAGTACCTGGACATCAACACCCTCAAGGGCGACCCCAACGACGGAGACGACGAATAGCGAGGGCTGAAGGCGGCCGCAGGATCCCGCATCCAGCACCGGCTTCTAAGTGCTGTTTTGTCATCCAGCTACACTTTTCCGGATAATTTGCCTATCGAATTTGACACTTTTCCGAAGTTTTAAGGTGCCTATTTCGACACTTTTCCGTACTTTTACACGGCTGATTTCGACACTTTTCCGAATGGAAGCCGAATAATCACTTGGGAACCAACGCCGTTCACGCATCATTTCGCAGGCGGCGCTTGATTTCTGTCCGTACACGTTGATAGACTCCATCGTGCCCGCAAGGAGCGGGCGCGTTTTATCCAGAGTCGGGGTAGAGAGTTGGCTCCACGATCCCGACGCCAACCGACCAAGAGGCACGGTGGCCCTGCCAACATCGATGAAAGGAGTCCGTATGGACAATTTCTCCGTGCGCAGCGAGCGTAACTTCCACAACCTGATCGTCAAGCCAAAACGAATGCATCTCCTGGACGAGCCGAGCGGCTATGCCTCGGCCATGGCCAAGAGCAGCCTCTCCCACCAGATGCGCTTTACGGTGCAGGTGCTCGAGGAAGAGCTCTGCACCGCCGGCGACCCGCACGTACTGCAGATCAAGCTGCTTGGAGACGACTCGCGCGAGCCGTCGAGCTGGAAGCTCTTCGCCGACGGCGCGTGCGTCGCGGACGGATCCGGCGCTTTTGCACGCGAGTGCCTCTGCGAGGGAGCCGAGGTGTTTTTGGACCTGTGCCGCAACGCCGTCGAGGCTGCCGAGCTGCGCCAGTGGAGCCAGAGGGAGTACGAGCTGCTGAGTGCCGCGCGCGGGATTGCGGGAATGTAGGCGAACGCACCCGCCACGCGAGACCGCGACAGCGTTGTTGGCAAGATTGTCTCTGCCTGACTCTTTGATTCCACGCCTGACCGTTCACCCGTTCGCCTCAACAGTCACAAGCAATGCAACGCTATAATTCTGTAAACGCATTTGTATTGCATTTCGAGCGATGGGAGCACAGATGCCCGATAGCTACAAGCAGCTCATCAAGAGCAACCCCGACGAAACCGAGATCAGGAGCTTCCTGGTGGACGGCGACCAGGTCTCCGTGACCCTGCGCATCCCCGATACCCTGCGTGACGCTGCGAAGGAAGAGGCGGCCCTCCGGGGCATGAGCTTCTCCGCCTTCGTGCGCACGTGCATGATCGAAGAGCTCGCGAAGAAGGGGGCATAAGCGTGATTCGGGTCAAGACCTTCACCGTCCAGCTCATAGACGCGCAGCCGGACCGCATACGTATTTGCCGCATCGACGGCGAGTCGCTTGTGACCGTCGTCGTTCCGAGGGAGGACCTTGCCGAGGCGAAGTCGCTGCCGAACATCCCGCAGCGCGGCATCTACTACCTGCTCGACGAGGACCACGGCAACGTGAGCCGCGTCTACGCTGGGCAGACGACCCAGGGTATCGCCCGGCTCGACGCACACAAGGCAAAGAAGGAGTTCTGGAACAAGGCCGTCATGTTCCTCGATGACGATCAGAACATCAGCAGGGACGCGCTGGACGTCCTCGAGGCGAAGGCTATCGACTACGTGCGCACCCACGGCTCGTACGAGACTGACAACTCGGCGACGCCCAAGCCCTACGTCGACCCGTACAAGGAAGAGGCCGTCGAGCGCCTGCACGAGAGGATCCTCTTCAGGATGTCAGCTCTGGGGTACGACCTCGACAGGGTCGACCAGGGTCCCGCCGGCGCCTCGGTCGTCTTCCATACGAAGAAGAACGGTATACGCGGGGCGGGGCGCTACGACAAGGCCACTGGGCACTTCACGGTTCTCGCCGGCTCGAAGGTGAACCTCTCCAAACCCGCGCTGAAGAACGCGGCCGTCGCGGCTGCGCGCAGGGAGATCTTCGGCGATTCGGGCGGTATCGTAGAGCTCGCCGAAGATCTTGAGTTCCCGACGCCCAGCGCCGCGGCGGTGTTCGTGCTCGGTGGCAGCCAGAACGGCTGGACCGAATGGGTAAGCGACGACGGAGAAACGCTCAACCAAGTCTATAGAAGCGAGGAAAACTAGATGAACAAGCAGCAATTGGCATCAAAGATATGGGAATCCGCCAACAAGATGCGCTCGAAAATCGAGGCAAACGAATACAAGGACTACATCCTGGGCTTCATCTTCTACAAGTTCCTTTCCGAGACCGAAGTTGCCCGCCTGAAGGCGCGTGATTTCGCCGAAGAGGATTTGCCGAGCCTCGTGGAAGACGACGAAGAGACGGTCGAGTTCGTCAAGGGCGAGTGCGGCTACTTCATCGCCTACGAAAACCTCTTCTCCACCTGGGTCTCCAAGGGCGGCGACTTCGAGATTTCGAACGTTCGCGACGCCCTCAATGCCTTTAGCCGCAACATCGACCCTGCTCGCAAGCGCGTCTTCGACGGCATCTTCGACACGCTGCGGACCGGTCTCTCCAAGCTCGGCACCGACGCACGGAGCCAGTCCAAGGCCGCTCGCGACCTCATCTACCTCATCAAAGACATCCCGATGGACGGTCGCCAGGACTACGACGTGCTCGGCTTCATCTACGAGTACCTCATCAGCAACTTCGCCGCCAACGCCGGCAAGAAGGCAGGCGAGTTCTACACGCCGCACGAAGTGTCCATGCTCATGAGCGAGATAGTCTCATGGCACCTGGCCGGACGCGAGAACATCACCATCTACGACCCCACGAGCGGGTCCGGCTCGCTGCTCATCAATATCGGCAAGGCCGTGGCGCGACGCAACGGCGACCCGGACTCCATCAAATACTATGCGCAGGAGCTTAAGGAGAACACGTACAACCTCACACGTATGAATCTGGTCATGCGCGGAATACTCCCCGACAACATCGTAGCGCGCAACGGCGACACGCTCGAAGACGATTGGCCCTGGTTCGACACGGTCGAGAACAAGGACGAGACCTACGATCCGCTGTTCGTCGATGCCGTTGTGTCGAACCCCCCTTACTCCCAGAATTGGGACCCGGAAGACAAGGAGCTCGATCCGCGCTTCAAGTTCGGCGTCGCTCCCAAATCCAAAGCCGATTACGCCTTCCTTTTGCATGATTTGTACCATTTGCGCCCTGACGGGATCATGTGCATCGTCCTGCCCCACGGCGTGCTGTTCCGCGGCGGCGAGGAGGGCACCATCCGCAAGAACCTGGTGGAGGACCGCCATATCCAGGCAATCATCGGGCTTCCTGCCAACATCTTCTTCGGCACCGGCATCCCGACCATCGTTATGGTGCTCCGCAAGCAGCGCGAGAGCAGTGACGTGTTGATTGTGGATGCCTCAAAGCACTTTGTGAAAGAAGGCAAAAACAACAAACTGCGTGCGAGCGATATACGCCGCATCGTGGACGCGGTCACGACTGGGGCGACCGTCGACAAGTTCAGCCGTCTGGTGACCATCGACGAGATACGCGCCAACGATTACAACCTCAACATTCCGCGCTATGTTGATTCATCCGAAGCTGCTGAGAGTTGGGACGTGTATGCCACCATGTTCGGTGGGGTTCCGAAAGCCGAGGTCGATGCTCTCGACCGCTACTGGAAAGTGTGGCCAAGCCTGAAGGGCCAGCTGTTCGGTGAGGGCGGCGGGTCGTGCCTTGCTTCCATGACGGACGACGTGGCGGCAACGGTGAAGGCCAACGCCGACGTCGTTTCTTTCCTGGCGGGGTATCGAGATGCGTTGGCTCATCTGCCCGCAGAGCTGCGGAAGAGGTTGGTAGACGACTCATCGCAGGTTGATGCCGTGGCCGAGGAGGATTATATCGCAGAGCGGCTCCGCGACGCCCTCTCTGGTGTCGCGCTCGTCGACGGGTACGATGCCTACCAAGCTCTCGACGATGCGTGGACGGGCATCTCCGGCGACCTCGAGGTTATCCAAACCGAGGGCAAAGGGGCTGTGCGCAAAGTCGATCCGAATATGGTGATAAAAAAGAAGAACGGCAAAGACGTCGAGGTGCAGGATGGCTGGACGGGCCGCATCTTGCCGTTTGCGCTCGTCCAAGAACAGCTGCTCGCCGACGATGTCAAGGAAATCTCCGCGCGCGACTCCCGTTTAAGTGAGATCTCCCAAGAACTCGACGAGATTCTCGATAACCTCGATGAGGAGGAGAAGAGCTCGAGCGATGTTTTCAGCGATGACGGCGCGTTCGTGGCGGCGTCCCTCAAGAAGGCCGTGAAAAGCATCGGCAAGCATCCGGACGGCGACTTCGAGCGGGGCCTCGTGCGCGCTCAGTCCCTGCTCGACGAGGAGAAAAATCTCAAAAAGGCAAGGAAGGAGGCGCTTGTCGCGCTCGAGGAGAAGACCAAGGAGGTTATCGAGGGCCTGACCGACGCCCAGTGCGACGAATTGCTTGCTGCGAAGTGGATTGAGCCGCTGCAATCTGATTTGCTCGAGCTGCCCAATGCTGTCGTAAGCGACTTCATCGCAAAGGTCGTCGCACTGAACGCAAAGTACGCGACAACCTATTCGGACGTATGCAACCAGATTGCAGAGGCGGAAAACGAGTTGGCAGCGATGCTGGGCCAGCTCACGGGCAACGAGCACGATATGGCGGGCATTGCTGAGCTGCGGAAACTGTTGGGAGGTGAATAGTATGGCGGAAAAGACCAATGTGCCTGAGATCCGCTTCGCCGGTTTTACTGACCCTTGGGAACAGCGTAAGTTGGGCAACTGTGGGACAACCTATGGCGGTCTGAGCGGTAAAACCAAGGAAGATTTCGGTCATGGCAACGCTAGGTTCGTTCCGTATACCAATGTCTTCGACAATCCCCTGACGGACACAAAGCGGCTCGAGACAGTCGAAATAGATTCAAGCCAAAACAAAGTTGCGTACGGTGACACGTTCTTCACTGTGTCTTCTGAAACGCCAGATGAAGTTGGCATGTCCTCAGTTTGGCTCTCTGACCAGGATGATGTTTACCTCAACAGCTTCTGTTTTGGATACAGACAAGATTCAACGTTTGACCCGCATTACCTAGCCTACATGCTCAGGTCAAGTTCGATTCGTTCCGATCTCACTCTGCTGGCTCAGGGAATCTCTAGATTCAACATCTCCAAGAACAAGGTGATGGAGTTGAGTGTTCCCGTTCCGTCTGCGGCAGAGCAGAAGCAAATTGGTCAATACTTCGCCCGCCTCGACAGCCTCATCACCCTTCATCAGCGTAAGTGCCAATACCATAGCTTGTGCGGGTATCTTCTTGGGAACAGCGTAAGTTGGGAGACTGCTTCGAGTTCTTGAAGAACAACACTCTTTCACGCGCTGGTTTGAATGGCGAGAATGGCACTGCTCGCAATGTTCATTACGGAGATATTCTTATTAAGTTCGGTGATTGCCTCGATGGCGAACGAAGCGATTTGCCGTTCATTACCGACGATACAGTGCTTCCCAAATTTGCTGGGTCGATACTTCGCGAAGGTGATGTCATTTTCGCCGACACAGCGGAAGACGAAGCGGCTGGTAAGTGTGTTGAACTGCGGAAACTACCCAAAGAGCCAACTATCTCGGGGCTGCATACGATACCGGCGCGACCTCGGTTTCCCTTTGGGACGGGGTACCTGGGGCACTACCTTAATTCCGATGCATACCACAGACAGCTTCTTCCCTTAATGCAGGGGATCAAGGTAATTTCCGTTTCAAAGGCCGCACTGCAAGATACACAAGTAAGATTCCCTGGGTTGTCGGAGCAAACTGCCATAGGCGCGGCGTTGAGTGAGATCGACACCCTCATCACCCTTCATCAGTGACAGCTCGGCGACAATGCGAACGACAATTATTCCTCGCAAAAACGAAAAACCGCCGATTCGATATAGCGAAATCGGCGGTTTTGAGACTCGAAATTAGAAACAACTCACGATAGCTATTAGACAAACATCCTATCCAGCAGCGATTTCTTAGTATTTCTCAATAACTCAAGCTTACGCTGATGAAGGGTGATGAGGTTGTCGAGACCCTCTAGACAATCAGATATTGCTCGCTGTTCTTCGATGGTCGATGGTACTTCAGCCGTAATTTCAGCGAAACGTTCGTACCTCAGAGTTTGCGTATCCTTGGAATTGCCCTGGGAGTTGCAGAGGTATTTGTAAAGCAATTCAGGCCTCTTCAACAGGTAGCCAAAGCAAGTCGAGTCAAGCTCGACTACAGGCTTTGCAACCACATAAGCTGGGCTTACGATACCGTTGTACCTGCTTGAACCGACCGCGCCCTGCCACATGCGCATGCTGTTGTACACGATGTCCCCAACGCGAACAATCTTATAATTGGCAATGCTTGCGCCAGGATTGGTGTCTCTTTCGGATTCGGATGCCGGATAGATACCGTTGGCTACGCTAACCGACAGGATTTCTTCGGTTGAGGAGCGCTCATCGCTTTCGACAAACAGCTCCCCCAACTTACGCTGTTCCCAAGCGGTTATTCGAGGCAAGAAACTTCATCTTGGGAACAGCGTAAGTTGGGCGAGCTCTGCACTTTTTCTAAGGGACATGGCTACAGCAAAGCCGACATTAGGGATGCTGGCACCCCACTGATCTTGTATGGACGCCTGTATACCCAATATGAATCACGTATTGAGAACGTGGACACTTTTGCCGTTGAGCAAGAGGGATCGCTTCTTTCAAAGGGCAACGAAGTAATCGTTCCTGCATCCGGGGAAACGGCAGAAGATATTGCCGTTGCATCATCCGTGCGCAGGTCAGGAATCATTTTTGGAGGCGATTTGAACGTCGTCACTCCAGTAAGCAAGCTTGATCCAGATTACATCGCGCTTGCTATAACGTACAGCAAGGCTCATGACGATTTAGCAAAGCGGGCACAAGGAAAATCGGTCGTACATGTCCATGGCAACGACATCGCTGAAGTTGAGATCCCTTACCCGTCGGAAAGCGAGCAGAAGCGCATATCTACGGTCGTTCTCGGTCTCGACAGCCTAATCACCCTTCATCAGCGTGAGTCGCGGTTTGCTGATACAGGTTAAATTAGAGTCGAAAGAGCTCTCATGACGATGTCAATGTCCTTGTTCTCGAGCTCCTGAATGACGTGCAGATAGGTTTCCTGAGTGGTGGTCATGCTTGCATGGCCGAGCCTTCGGGATACGCTGGCGATGGAGACGCCGGCGAACAGCAAAAGTGACGCATGCGTATGCCGCAGCCCGTGGACGGATATGACAGGCACGCCAACATTCTTGCAGTGGCGCGCCAAAACGCTGTTAGCTGTCGAGTTATAGACCTTTCCCTTCGCAAATATGGGCTCGGTCGGCGGAAGGTCTTTGAGTAGCCCGGAAAGTTGCATGATGAGTTGCCAGTCGAGTTGAACCTTCCGCACTGATGAAGCGTTTTTCGTGGGGACGAATCCGCCGCCGTTCTTGTAATCCCAGGTCTTATTCACCGAGAGCGTTTGATGTGCGAAGTCGAAGTCTTCGGGGGTAAGCCCAAGGGCCTCGGAGAAGCGCAGGCCCGTTTTAGCGACTATGAGAATAAGCCAATCCCAACTTGGCCCGCCTGATAAGTCAAGGTCGCCGAGCATGGCGTGAAGCTCAAACTGGTTGAGATACTTGATCTTTTTCGCACGCGGCTGTTTTCCTTTGATGATGGCCTTGCGCGTAGGATCGCGGGGGATGAGTCCTTCGTCAACTGCGTCAAGGATCGCCCCTTTAAGCTGATGGTGAAAGTCCATGGTTGTCTGTCGCTCATGATGCTCTGCGTAAGCATTGATGAGCTGCTGGTACGAAGTGCGGTCGAGATCTTTTATCTTGAGGTCTGGAATCAGCTTGGCAAGCCAAGACTGCGTGAGCCGGTACTTTCCCATGGTGACCTCACGGATGGCCCCTTCTTTGTAAACGCTAATCCATTCCGAGTAGTAATCGCAGAAAAGCGATTCTTCATTGATGCTGATCGACATTTTTACCCTCCTTCATCGTGTGAGGCGGCTCACGCTGATGAAGGGTGATGAGGGCGTCGAGGCGTGAGAAATGGGCGCCGATGAGGCGTTGCTCTTCAGTCCTCGGAATAAGCGCGGTCTCGTTTTCTAAGGCTTCTTTATCGAGATTACCAATTGATCCGTTTCCGCCGGCAACGCCTGTTGCTAAGAATCGCTGATACCATTGCGATCCCATAAGGGCGACGACAAAGTCCGGTTGTTCCGCGCGAGCGCAAAGCATGAACCCACCATGGACTGTTTTGCCAGCTAAATCATGAATTTTAGCGCGCTTACCAACTAGCCTCGGCGATCCATTTGCTGCTGTAATAAGAATCTCATCATCCTGCGCCAAATCCATTTTGACGACATCTTCGTCCACAAACACATCCTCGCGACTGAGGACGAACTCGTCCTCTGCAATATTTGATGACCTTAGTACGCGAACGCCTTGTCCATACGGACGAATATTAGCCGGTGAATAGGTCAGTCCTCGCCGAAGAGTGGCAAGCTCGGAGAACTTACGCTGTTCCCAAGATGAAGCGAGGGGACGCACGCTCACATACGCCCCCTCGGATTGACAAACTCTCGATTTCGCCTGTTCAAAATCGCCGCTCATTCGTCGATGTCGAAGCCGCCTTCCAGGATGAACTTCTTCAACAGCGCCGCCGCACGGGTGTTCACCTTGAACAGGGGAAGCGTCTTGCCCTCCTTCTGCTCAAAGAAGGCCTTGGCGCGCGCTTTGTCCACCGAGTCCTTCAAATCGTCGAAGCGCCCGAACTCGTTAATGTTCGATTCCGCCAGGTCGAGCGCAGCCATGGTGGCAAGAAGATCGCCATCTATGCCGAGCGCCTCAACGACTCGCTCGACCTGAGCGTTTTTCGCCCTGCGTGCATAGGTCGTGATGTAATCCCTCAGCGTCATGCCGTCTTCCAGGGCGGCGTCCCCTCGTTCGACGTCGTGAAGGAACAGCTCGGCGAAGCGCTGGTCATCCTGGCTCAGGGACGCGAACGATCGGTGGAGCTCCTCGCGCGCGGCGGCGAGCCCCTCGTCGTCCTGCTCAAGGCATTTCAGCCACTTCTCGAAGTTCGCGTTCATGTAGTCGCTGTCTATGAGCCCCGTGTCGATCTCAGTTATATGACCATCAAGCTCGTAGGGCGCTTCAGGCGCGTCGCCAGGGCCGCCCCCTCCTGCGAACAGCTCCTTGTAGCGCTGCACGAGGATGAGGTAGGTCCGCTCGTCGATGACCGGCTGCACGAAGAAGGACTTGCCGCTCAGCTCGCCTTCTTCCGGCTCCTCCTCGAATTCATAGGTGTCCTGCTCCCATGTGAAGCCCTGCACCTTCGCGGCCTCGAGGAACTCGTTGAGCTCGACGAACTCCTTGGCGAACTTACGCCTGGCTTCCTGCGATGCGGGGAGCTTGGAGAGGTCTCCTACGCCAGCTGCCTCGAAGACCATGAGTATCTCCTGAAGGCGCGCGTCCATCAGCGCGATATTGTCCGGGAGCTTCTGCACGAACATGTCGAGCGGGCGGTCGCCCGAGTACAGCTTCACCGCGGCCTCGATGTAGCCCTTCATAGTATGGGGACGGCGGTAATAGCGGATGGTGCCGAAGGGTTTGTCAGGGCCGAACAGGCGGTTGGTGCGGCTGAAGGCCTGGATGATGCTCTCGTAGTCGATGACCTTGTCGAGATAGAGCGTGTTGAGCCACTTGGAGTCGAAGCCCGTGAGCATCTGGTCCACCACGATGAGCAGGTCGATACGAGAGTCGCGGTTGGAGTCGACGTTGACGTAGGGCTTCTTGTGAGACAGGCGCGCCGAGATATCCTTCTTCATGGCGGGCCAGGTGGGGATGGTGAACTCCTGGCCATATGCCTTGTTGTAGTCTTCTATGAGCTCGACCAGGGCATCTTCCTTCACCGTAGAGCCGGCTTTGTTGTCAATGCTCGGGTCGAAAAGGGCGGTCACCTTCATCTGCGGGGCGCGTTCCTTGAAGGCTCGGTAATAGTCGATCGCCTCCGGGATGGAGCTCGTCGCCAAGATTGCATGGAACTTGTTGCCGTGGGAGAGCACCGGGAAACGGCGCAGGATGTCCTCTACGACCTTTTCGTGGTGCGGAGTGCCGGGCCAGTATTGGGCGCGGGTGAGGAAATCCTCGATGCCCTTGATGTGGTTGCCGGCGCTGTCGACCATCGGTCCCATGGGGACCTTTGCCGAGTCCATATAGTAGTAGAAGACCTTGCTCTTTCGATCGTCGAAGATGGCTTCGGCTACTGTTGCGGCTTTCGCTTGCTCTAGGGCGACCGCTTCGCGCACGTCGTGGTCGTCGAAAGTCGTCACCATATATGGGTCGAAGCCCAGGACGTTGCCGTCGCGGATGCCGTCTGCGATGCTGTAACGGTGCAGACACTCGCCGAACACCATGGCGGTAGTGGAGCCCTTCTTCTGGTTCTCGTCGAGAATCGGCGTACCTGTGAAGCCGAAGAACAGCGCGTTGGGGAACGCGCGGCGTATGTCCTGGAGCATCTCGCCGAAGGTGGAGCGGTGACACTCGTCGATGACGAACACGATCCGTTTGGAAGCCAGGCGGTTGAGTTCCGCCTGGGTGATTCTGCCCTCGCCGGCCTTCACGTTGCTCATCTTCTGGATAGAGGTCACGATGAGGCGGTTCTTGGGGTCGTCGCTCGCGAGCTTCGACTTCAACACCTGCGTGTTCTCGGTCCCCTGCACGTCGTCGGCGTCGTCTGCGAACGCGCGGTACTCGGAGAGCGACTGCGTACCCAGCTCGATGCGGTCCATGAGAAAGATCACCTTGTCGGCGTCGTGCGAGTCGGCTATGAGCTGGGCAGATTTGAAGCTCGTCATGGTCTTGCCGGAGCCGGTGGTATGCCATATGTAACCGCCGGGGCGCCCCGGGGTGCTGCTCTTGGGTCTCTCGTCCCATTTGCATCTGCGCACCTTGTCGGATATGGCGGAGGCTGCGTAGTACTGGTAGCTGCGCATGACTTTCAGGCAGCCGTCCGAGCTGTCAGCCACGGTATAGAAGCCAATGAGCTGGTGCGCCATTGGAATGGAAAGCAGCGTGGAGGTGAAGCGTTTCCATTCGTCGGTTCCGGGTTTATCGCCCGCGCAGACGGGCTCGTTGTTGAAGTCCTCCCAGTGGAAGAAGAAGTTCGGGTTGAACGCGCCCGTGCCAGGGTTGGCGAAATAGCGCGCCTCGTCGGGGGTCATCCCCACGAAGATCTGCGTCAGGCGGAAAAGCCCCGTGAACACGCCCTCGTGGGCATATTTCTCAATCTGACCAGTGGCCTGGCTGACGGGGATGCCGCTGCGCTTGAGCTCGATATGGATGACCGGCATGCCGTTGATGAGCAGGCACAGGTCTCCACGGCGGTCGTTCAGGATCTTGTTCTTCGCAGGATAGACCGGCTGCTGAGCTATCTGGTAGCGACTCTGGCCGGCTGCGATCTCCTGACGATCGTAGATCTTCAGGCTCACCTCCTTGCCCAGGTGAAGCGCGTCGTCGGGGTTGTCGCGCGTGACGGCGACGGTCTTTCCGTTGATGAACCCGTTGAGTGCGAGTGGGGTCTTGAGCGTTTCGATTTGTTCGATGACCTGCGCCATCTCGCCCTGGGTGAGCGGGCAGCCGTTCAGACGGTCTATGTCGGCGTTGTTCTGGAACAGAATCTTCGCCCAGTTGTCGATGAGGTCCTGCTCGGTGGGATAGCGAAGCACACCTCCCGCGTCGTCCCAGCCGTGCTGCTTCAGCACGGTTATGACCGCTTCTTCGAACGAAGCCTCTTTATCGAAAACCATAGCAAAACCTATCTGCACAATTGCAAAAAGCGCATTTAACTGTTCCAAACATTATAGGTCACGCGGCAATTTCCCCGGGATGGCTCAAGCCCATTACAGTCTGTAATAGGCCATCGATAAATTTCGATGGCGGGCATTCGGCGCATTGCCTACGATACGGGCAAGCCCCGAGGGGCCGCCGATCAGGTGCCTCCGGATGGCCGTCTGCCCCCCTACCCCCCCTCCGCCTTCAGCTTCAGCAGCAGGTCGCTCAGCTCGGGGCACTTGCTAGAGAGGCGCGTCTGGGCTCGCTCGCCCATCCCCCACCGCTGGCGGATCTCCTGGGCGCGCGGGCTCACGCGGTAGTCCCCGTCCATCACCTGCTTGAGCAGCTTGGCGGTCACGCGCGCATCGGCCAGAGCGCTGTGGGCGTGACCCGTCGACTCGTCGAACTCGATACCAAACCACGTTGCCGCGTCACTCAACGAGACGCGCCCGTGGCTGCCCACGTCCATGATCGAGGTGTAAAACGCCTGCAGGTCGGCCCAGTCCGTAGGAAATGCGGCAAGGTCGATATGCTTTACCTGGCACTCGGTCAAAAGCTGTCGACGATCCGCTCCGCTCCAGCAAACTATCTGGGCGGAGTAGCGACCGATCCAATCGCTGAGCCTTTTGATCACCATGTAGAGCAGATCGGCCATCGCGGTATCCACGGCTGATATCCCCGTAAGCTCGCGGACGAGAAACGCAACGCCTTCGGTAAATTCCGTCTGCACAAACTGCGAGAACTCGCCCATAACGTTGCCGTGGTAATCGAGCTTGACGGCGCCGACCTCGATAATCTCGTTGCGCAGCCCACGTCGCTGGCGCTGCTTTGGCACCGGCGCAAATTCAAAGTCCAGCACGATCTGGCGCGCAAAGTTCGTCGTATCGATAGCCGAGATACACGGCGTCTTTTCAGCTGACACGGTTAGGGCCTTTCTCCGTTGCCTGCCGCTTGCTACATAGGCGGCTACATTGCCGTAAGGATAGGCGCCCGTACGAACATGAAAGTGGGGCGCAATACCATGCGCCAGGCACACGCCATGCAGACGGCCCCAAGAGAGTTGCCCGCTCTATTCAAATGCATGAAAAAGATTTAGGCCCGGTGACTTGAATCAGCGGTCATCCCGGGCCCATCAGAGCTCGTAGAGCTCTTGGTTGCTTTGGTCTCGCTCTTCACGGCGCTTATCGAACTTTCCGAGGCACTCAAGCAGCATTCGAAGCATAACAAGTCGCTGCCATTAAGGCACTGACCTCTTGACCAAGCAACGGCGCTGCCCAGCTATCACCCTTGGGCTGCCGTCAACTTTATTCTATCCGCGAGCATCTGGTTTACCAAATGGATTTTCGGTAAAGGAAGCACGGCACGCCCGCAAAACCACTACGCCCCAAGTGCCGCCATGGGAATCACCGCCACGCCGTCGTCGCGTGTGTAGGCAATGCTCCCCTTTCCAACCACGACCGCCAAAAACGCCGGCGCGGCATTCTGGGCGGCAGGATTGGAGAGCACTTTCCTCTCCAGCGCCTTGAGATTTCTCGCTCCATCGTCTGCTTTCGCATCACTCAGCTTGACCTCGATGGCTCCCCAGCGCCCGTCGTGCTCAACGATCAGATCGACCTCAAGGCCCTTCTCATCTCGGAAATAATGGACACTGTTGTCGACACCGCCGTAGGTGGAAAGGAACACGCGCACGTCGCGCAGGACGAGATTCTCAAAGAGCATCCCCAGCGTTTGCATATCGCCAAGCAGCCGCTCAGGGGTAGCCCCCAGCAACGCCGCCGCAAGTGACGGGTCACAGAAGTAGCGCTTGGGGCGCACGCGAACGCGGGCCTTCGAGCGCATGGGCGGCTCCCATCCGCACAGGTCCTCGGTCAGCTTGAGCCTGTTGAAGAGGTCCAAGTACGCAGCGATGGTCCTCTCGTCGGGGCCCGCCTCACCGTACGAGGCGTCCTTTACGAGCGTCTTGTACGTGACAGCCTGGCTCTCGTTCATGGCAAGAGCTCGCAAAAGGCCGTGTGCAAGCTCGGGCGACATACCCTCGTCCAGCACGTTGACGTCGAGCACCGAGTGCACGTACTGGCTTGCCGTCTCTCGCGCAAGATCTTCCGAAAGCCCAAGATTTGCAGGCCAACCGCCCCTGCAGCACCAGCGGGCGACGTCATCCACCGTGCTCTCGCGACGCTGAGGGGCAAAATCCTCGCCCTTAAAGAGGCTTGCCAGTGACACGAGCGGCTCGCCGTCGCCCGACTCACACAGGGCCATGGGGCGCATTGACAGACGGGCGATCCTACCCGTGCCGGAATGACGAACATGGCTGCGCTCCTCGCTTTTGAGCGCGGTCGAGCCCGTGAGCAAAAGTGTCCCCCGTTCGTTGCCGCTCGCGTCCACGAAACGCCGGGCGGCATCCCAAACCTCGGGCACCTCCTGCCATTCATCGACCAGGTGTGGCGCATCGCCGATGAGCGCCAGGCTTGGGTCGACCTCTGCCGCCGCACGCTGCGCAGGCTCATCGAGCCTGGAGACGCTCGCCGAGCGAGAGAGCGCCGTCCAGGTCTTGCCGCACCATTTGGGGCCGTTGATCTCCACACAGCCAAACGCCCGCATAAGGGTGTCGAGGCGCTCCTCTATGAGCCGGGGCCTATATCCCTTTTGGGTCAATCTCTTTGGTGCATCCATAGACGGCCGTCCCTCTCTATCACGCGATATGCGAAATTACGCCATTCTCAATGCTGATTTTACGCTACTTTCAATGTAGTTTTTACGCCATGACAGATGTAGTTTTTACGCCATTTTCATTGAAGGTTTTACGCTTGGCATCCTTAGCGCGACCCATTCCGAGCATCACATCAGAGCGTGCTTGGTTATCTCCGCTCGCACATCTCGGCAAACGAAATCAGCTTGGCATCTCCCCTGCTCGCCGCAGCTTCCTGACATCCTTGCGTAAAGCCTCGCTTCGAGAAGATCGCATAGCTTTTGTGCTGCCGCCTAAAGAGCTCGCTTCGATGCACGAGCTTTTGCAGCACGTCTTCGCCCACCGGTTCATTGCGCCATTTGCATTCCGCAAACAGCGCAGTGCCCTCGCCATCGTCAACAATCAAGTCGATTTCTTCCTGCGTATGCGTGCGATTATCCGTCCCCCACCAGCGCCCAACGCTTGCCGGAACCACATCAAGCTGGCCCGCCCGCGCGAGTTCGTACACGTATTGTCTGCATATAAGCTCAAAGACCGTACCCATGTAATCCGATACGTGCGGCTCAATGCGCTCATACGCCATCTCGGCCATATCGTTTTGAATCAGCCCGATGTTCTGCGGAACAAACTTGTACCAGAACCTAAACATCTGATCGCTCAGCAGATACACGGCTCGCTTATTGCTCGTCTCGTTTAGGGGCAGCTCGCGCTCGACAATCCCAAGCGACGCCAGCTTATCCACATAGCTCTTTACGTTGCTCGCAGGGATTCCCGTAGAGCTCGCAATCTCCGAGATCTTCGAGCGCCCCTGAGCAATTGCTTGCACGATCGCATCATATTGCTCGGGATTGCGGCACTCCTGCAATAGCAGGTTACTCGGCTCCTCAAAGAGATAGCCCGTAGGAGTAAGAAAAAGACGTTTGATGTTGTCCTTGAGCGGTGTGGCAGGATCGACTTTCTCGATATATGCAGGAATGCTACCCGTCATGCCATAGCAAACTGCAGCGTCTTCGCGACCCATGCTCTGCCACAGGCCGAGGGTCGTCATAAAATCGAGCGGCATGATCTTAAACTGGGCCGTACGCCTACCGTATAGCGGACTCTCGTAGCCCAACACCTGCTCTTCCATAAACGAAAGCGACGACCCGCACAGGATAAGCATAAGCTTGGCCTCTTTGTACAAGTGATCGATCTTGTCTTGCAGCAACGAGCTGATCTCGGGATTCGATTGGGCGAGATAAGGATACTCGTCAATCACGACAATCAAACGTTCCGTACGAGCCATGGTAGCCAATGCATCGAACGCCTCGTCAAAACTACGAAACGACACGCCAGCAACACCAACGGAGCCCGCAAGTATCGCCTGGCTAAAGCCATGCAGGTTTGCCTCTGCATTGGTACGACGAGCTTGAAAGTAAATAGCCTTCTTGCCTTGGATAAACTCTGTGATAAGACGCGTTTTGCCCACGCGACGGCGGCCGTAAATCACAGGCATCTCAAAGGAGCCCGTGCCATACAGTCGATTGAGCTCGGACATTTCCGCCGTTCTTCCGATAAACATAGGGCCATCCTTCCTTTACGTTATAGCTAGCTATATTATACCTTCCTATAATATAGCTAGCTATAACGTAATTCGACAAGCGGCGCACGCAAAAGGGTCGGTACACCACCGCACGTGGACCGTTCCGGAAAATGTATCCCGTTCTGGAGCCAAAAACTGGGCCGTAGTTTCCGCCAAACATGCCATCCGGAAAGCGTGTCCCGTTCTGAGCCTGAATTCTGGGATGCACTTTCCGCTGAAACTTCTACCGGAAAGCGAATCCCATTCTGAGCGTCGAATCCGGGACGCAGTTTCCGGTTGAGGGCTGTTCCGGAAAGCTTGTCCCGTTCCGAGCGGCAATTCCGGGTCACGGTTTCCTCAGGTACAAGGCGACAGTCCGCCGCCCTTATCACATGCCTTCAAATATGCGATCCAGAAACACAAAACAGCAGATAGAATGCTCTTTTTCAAAAAGTACACGTCCCGAAACTTACCAAGACTTCATATCCAGCTACCGTTCACGGTCGCCGATTACCGCTCACCGATTCAAACAAGAAATATGTCGCCAAAAGCAGGTCATCTACCTGCATGGTTAGATTTTGGTCAGCTTTTGGTCAGCTGAGCGGCAAGTTCCAGCTGATACGTTTTTGCTACCCAAAAGGAGGCGGTAGCTCATGACCCATTGCAACGACCAGCTCATCGACCAACTGCTCACTCAAGCCGAACAAGAGGGGCGCTGTCTGATTCCCCCGAGCACGGCGATCCGAAAAGCGCTCCTTCGGCGCACCGGCGGCACGGTTGTCTCGCCCATGCCGGGGTTGTTTGCGCGAAAAACGCACTGGGATGAACTCAACCGAGCGCAACGCCATTGCGAGATCCTCCGCGCCCTTGCGATCATCCATCCCGATTGGACGTTCTGCTCGTTTTCGGCAGCTTGCCTGCTGGGGCTCGAGGTCTCGTGGCGACACCTGAACGTCGTGCATGTTTGCAGCTCGACAAAGCCGTCGGCTCGTCCGGGCGCACATATTCAGCGACACCAGATTGAGCCGGCCGGAGCAATACGCAGAGCCGGCATATCGGTAACGCCGCCCATCCAAACGGCCACAGATTGCCTGCTGCAAACTGGTTTTGCCGACGGCATGCCCATTGCCGATTCGGCGATCTCAAAGCTCGGCCTTGCGTCGGAACAGCTGATGGAGGCCGTTGAGCAACGAGCGACTGCCCGCAATGGTCGCGCGATTCGCACCGCCCTCACAACGCTTCGATATGCCGACGCCCGCGCCGAGAGCGGCGGGGAATCGGTCGCCCGAGCCA
>CABUNB010000017.1 GCA_902492755.1 uncultured Collinsella sp.
CCGCTGACCGGTGGACGGCACCGAGCCGTACGCTTGAATCGAAGAAGGGGGAGGCCTCGCGGCCTCCCCCTTCTTTGCGTTTATAAGAGGGTTGCAATAGCGGGGATCGCCTTCGCTCAGGCGCTCTTACAGTTTGGCTGTATTTTGAGTCCATCTAATTTATTTGAGCGATAATAACTCCCATTGGCGTTAGGGAGGACTAGATGTTTACCGTTTTTGTCTTGGGCAATATTGCTTCGGGTAAGTCGACTGCCTGCCGCTATCTCGAATCTCGCGGTGCCATGCTTATCGATCTGGATGAGCTCGCCAAATCGCTGTATGTGCCTGGTTCCGAGATCGTCAATGCCCTTGCGGAGGAGTTTGGCTGGGACATTCTGGACGGGGAGGGTGGCATTCGCCGCAACATCCTCGCTGCTCGAGCTTTCGTTTCGCCTGACACCGTCGCACGGCTCAACGGCATTGTTCATCCGGTCCTCATCGAACAGCTTTCGATGAGGATTCTCGATCCGGTTTGTTGCACGGTTGCGTCTCCTCGTTATCCCTTTGCGGTTGTTGAGGTTTCTGCTCCGACCGGTTTTGAGGATGCGTTTGGGCTTGCCGATGAAATATTGGTCATCAGCGCTCCCTTGGAAGTCCGTCGCGATCGTGCCATTCATCGGGGTATGGAGCCCTCTGATTTCGATGCTCGCTCTGCATGTCAGCCCGATGAGGCTTCGCTATGCAACATCGCAACGACGGTAATCGATAATGCTGCAGGCGATAACTTGCTCTTTGAACAGCTGGACGCGTGGCTTGCGCGTCATGGCTTCTGTGATGTAGCTGATAAGGAGGAGGCCGATGCCTAAGACACGTTTCTTTACGTGGTATCGCATGGCGCCACTTGCCGTCGTGTTCGTCTTCGGTCTTATCTCGCTCGTTTACTCATATGCCCCCGCCGCCTTCTTTAAGCCGTTGTATCCGATTGACTATGAGGCGTACGTAAAGCAATCGAGCATTTCGCACAATCTGGATCCGTATCTGGTGTGTGCCGTCATTAAATCGGAATCGAATTGGGATCCCGAGGCCGAGTCGAATCAGGGCGCTCAGGGATTGATGCAACTGATGCCCGAGACGGCCCAGGATATGATCGCCAAGGGTCTTGTCAACGGTGACGAGTATTCGGCCGACAACCTTAACGATCCGGCTATGAACATCGAATTTGGCTGTGCGTACCTTTCGTATCTTTTAACCTATTTTAACGGGTCGACCGACAGCGCCATTGCCGCCTATAACGCCGGTATGGGCAATGTCGACGGGTGGGCGCAACAGAGCACGTCGTTGCATAATGCGATCACCTTCCCCGAGACGCAGGCGTATCTGATTCGCGTCAATAACGCCTGGGTTCGCTACAAGACCCTCTATCCCGATCAGTTCGTATAGGACTATGCCTGCCGCCTGCGTATACTGCAGATATATGAGTTAGGAGTATCCATGGCGGAATTTGAAGTAGAGCGTGTTGGCGGAGAGCTTAAACGTTTTGGCGTTGAGGGCTCTGAGGTGCCATTTAAGGTCGTATCTCCTTATGAGCCTGCGGGTTCCCAGCCCAAGGCCATTGAGTCGCTTGTGCAGGGCGTGAGAGACGGAGATCGCTATCAGGTTCTGTTGGGCGTGACTGGCTCGGGCAAGACCTTCACGATGGCCAAGACTATTGAGGCCTTGGGGAAGCCGACGCTGGTCATGGCTCCCAATAAAACGCTCGCCGCTCAGCTTGCGAGCGAGCTTAAGGAATTCTTTCCCAACAACGCCGTGGTCTACTTTGTGTCGTACTACGACTATTATCAGCCCGAGGCGTATGTGCCGCAAAGCGATACATATATCGAGAAGGACTCCTCGATTAACGAAGAGGTCGAGATGCTGCGCCATCAGGCGACCGCCTCGCTGCTTTCTCGACGCGATGTGATCGTTGTCGCATCGGTCTCGTGTATCTATGGCATTGGCTCTCCCGAGGACTATGCGGGTCTGGCGCCGAACGTCGACAAGAAAGTACCGCTCGAGCGCGATGACTTTATCCATGCGCTTATCGATATCCAGTACGATCGCAATGACTACGATCTGGCGCGCGGCACCTTTCGCGTGCGCGGCGATGTCGTCGACGTGTACCCGCCCTATGCCGAGCATCCGTTGCGGTTTGAGTTCTTTGGCGACGAGGTCGAGCTGATTGCCGAGATCGACGAGGTCACCGGCGAGATGCTGCGTGAGTACGAGGCCATTCCCGTGTGGCCGGCGTCGCACTACGTTACTGAGAAGCCTAAGGTCAAGGCGGCCCTGAAATCAATCAGCGAAGAGTGCGAGAAGCGCGTGGCCGAACTCAAGGCAACCGATAAGCTGCTCGAGGCCCAGCGCCTACAGCAGCGCACCGATTACGATCTCGAGATGCTTGAGACCATGGGCTTTTGCAACGGCATCGAGAACTACTCTCGTCACCTGGACGGGCGCAAGCCAGGAGAGCCGCCGTTTACCCTGATCGATTACTTTCCCAAGGACATGCTCTGCATCATCGACGAGAGCCATGTGACGGTGCCGCAAATCCGCGGTATGCACGAAGGCGACCGTTCGCGTAAGGTGACGCTAGTGGAGCATGGTTTTCGCCTGCCTTCGGCGCTCGATAACCGTCCGCTTCGTTTCGATGAGTTTGAGGCGAGGATCCCCCAGTTCATCTACGTTTCGGCCACGCCGGGTGACTATGAGCTGCGCGTTAGTCAAAACGACGTCGAGCAGATTATTCGTCCGACTGGCCTGCTCGACCCCAAGATTGACGTGCGCCCAGTTCGCGGCCAGATTGACGATCTTGAGGATGAGATTCGCGAGCGCGTGGCGCGCAAGGAGCGCGTGCTGGTGACGACGCTGACCAAGCGCATGGCCGAGGACCTGACCGATCATCTGCTTGATGCCGGCATTAAGGTCAATTACATGCATTCCGATACAGCGACGATGGATCGTGTCGAGATCCTGCGTACGCTGCGCGAGGGAAAGATCGATGTTCTCGTTGGCATCAACCTGCTCCGCGAGGGTCTGGACCTTCCCGAGGTCTCGCTGGTGGCAATTCTCGATGCCGATAAGGAAGGCTTCTTGCGCAACCGCCGTTCGCTGATTCAGACGATTGGCCGTGCGGCCCGTAATGCCGACGGCGAAGTCATTATGTATGCAGACGTTGTGACCGATTCGATGAAAGAGGCCATCGAGGAGACGCAGCGCCGCCGCGAGATTCAGATGGCATATAACGAAGAACATGGCATTGTGCCCAAGACGGTCCGCAAAGCCATTAACGATATCTCGAGCTTTATCGCCGAGGCCGAAAAGACCGTGGGCTCCAAGGGGCGTTCGAAAGGCGACTCGCTGGGTCACGGCGCGTTCTATACACCCGATGAAAACGGCGAGGGCGCCGTACCGGAGACGGTGGCGCCCGAGCAGACGCTTGCCGAGCAGCTGGAAGGGCTGCCGCATGACGAGCTCGTGCGAATCGTCGAGACCATGGAGGAAGACATGCGTAATGCTTCCGCCGCCATGGACTTTGAGGAGGCGGCACGTCTGCGCGATGCGGTCGTCCAGATTCGGGCGATGCTCGAGGGTGCATCTGAGGACGAAACGATTGAGCGTTTGCGTTCGCAGGCTCGCAAGGGTTCCACCTTTGCTTCGGGCAGAAAGCGCCAGGGCGCACGATTTAAGAAGTAACGAACAGGCCCCGAGTTCCCTGTGGAGCTCGGGGCCTGTGCCATTCGGGTGCGAGAGTTCGTGTGCTAGAGGTCTGCAATCAGGGCTTCGGCGCAGCGAATGCCGTCGGTGGCGGCGCTCATGATGCCGCCGGCATATCCAGCTCCCTCGCCGCAAGGGTAAAGACCCGGGGTCGACGCGGCGTGGCACGCTCGGTCGCGGGTGACGGTGACAGGCGAGCTCGAACGCGTCTCCACGCCGGTGAGGACGGCGTCGGGGCGGTCGTAGCCGCGCAGCTTCTTACCAAGCAGGGGGATTCCCAAACGAAGTGATTCAACGATATGCTGCGGGAGGGCTTCGTCGATTGCCGTCCAGGTCACGCCAAGTGGATAGGTGGGCTTCACTTTTCCAGGTGCCGTGCTGGCACGCCCCGCAAGGAAATCTCCGACGAGCTGTGCCGGTGCGTTCCAGTTGGAGCCGCCCAGGCGATAGGCGGTCTGCTCGCAGGCGCGCTGGAGTTCAATGCCCGCAAGCGGGTCATCGCTGGGAAGGTCGTCGGGCGTGACGTTAACGAGTAGGGCGGCATTGGCGTTGCGCCCGTCGCGGGCATTGAGGCTGGCTCCGTTGACGCACAGATAGCCCTGCTCAGAGGAGGCGGCAACAACCTGCCCGCCGGGGCACATGCAAAACGAGAACACGCTGCGATCGTTGGGGAGATGGGCCACGAGTTTGTAAGGAGCTGCTCCAAGCGCCGGATGCCCCGCCGAAGGGCCATATTGGGCACGGTCGATGTCGCGCTGCGGATGCTCGATGCGTACGCCCATGGCAAAGGTCTTTTGCGCGAGGGCCACGTTATGGGTCTTGAGAAGTTCGAATACGTCGCGAGCGGAATGTCCGCAGGCGAGAATGAGGTGCTTTGTGACGATTGTCTCGCTCGCGGTGTCTCGAGGCGATTGAACATCGATGCCGGTGATTGCGCCGGACGCATCGGTGCGAATGTCGATGAGTTTTGTGCGATAACGAACGGTCCCGCCGAGCTGTTCGATGCGCTGGGAAATGTTGGTGACGACGGAGGGAAGGATGTCGGAGCCAATGTGCGGCTTGGCGTCCCACAGGATATCGCGAGGCGCGCCCGCTTCGACGAAGGTCTCGAGAATCAGGCGATGGGCGGGATTCTTGGTTCCCGTATTGAGCTTTCCGTCCGAGAAGGTCCCCGCGCCGCCCAGGCCAAACTGGATATTGCTCTCGGGGTCGAGGACACGCTCCTTAAGAAAGAGGTCAATCGCCTGCGAGCGGCGAAGTGCCGGGTCACCACGCTCGATAAGCAAGGGCTTGAGGCCCGCTTCGGCGAGGGTAAGGGCGGCAAAGAGGCCGGCGCAACCGGCGCCGACAACGACGGGACGCTCCTTGGGTGCATTGGGGACGGGGGAGGGGAATGAGGGCGCCGCGCCGTCAACCATGCGGATGCGCGAGCGGTCACGCTCGGCAACGCTACTGACTGCTTCCTGCTCAAGGCGGAGACTTGTCAGCTCAACCCGAAAACTCAAAATAAAATGAACGTCCCGCTTTTTACGGGCGTCGATAGACTTGCGATGGAGCTCGATGGCTTTAATCTGGGAATCCTTGCATCGCAGGGCTCGTTTGACAGCGCGTCTGCCAATAGCAAGGCAGGCAATTTCGTCGCCGGCCTCGTCGAGTGACGCGTGGACTTGGGTGATTTCGATCATCGAGGTCTCCTTTGATGCAAGAAAGAGGCCGCCCGGTGTCCCAGACGGCCCGAATGCGTTTTGATTATAGACTGCGCGGCTACAGGCTGCTTGCAGCGCGAATGCCCGAAATCCATGCCCACGCAAGGTTGAAGCCGCCGCAATCGGCGTCGATATCGAGCGCTTCGCCGCAGATGGAAAGCGGGGCATCGGCCGCGTTGCTCACGCAAAGGCTAGGCACCGAGACGCTCTCGATGGGCACACCGCCGCGCGTGACCTGGGCCGAACGCTCTTCGGCCGTTCCCTCGACGAGCAGCTTAAAGTGCTTGAGGATCGAGACCAGATGGATGACATCGTGTGAGCCCGGATGGCACCGCTCGAATGCGGCACAGGCAATGTGGGAGAGTTGCGGGGCGAGCATGCCATCGAGCCAGCGTGGGTCGCGTGGCGAAAAATCGCCGAGCAGCCCAAGGCGTTGCTTGAGCGTATCGAATAGTTCATCTTTGGACAGGTCGGGGAAAAAATCGAGCAGAATCGTGTCGCCGCGCTGGACGCGGCGGGAGAGGTTGAAGGCGGCAACGCCCGAGATGCCAAAGGTGCGGAAGAGTGCCTCGCCGTCTTCGTGCCAGAGCTCCTTGTGATTACGGGTGAGCGTCAGACGGGCTCGGACGCGCAGGCCATCTAAGGTCTTGAGGGCCGTCTGGTCTCCAACGACTGATGCCGACACGGGGCAGAGGACGGGGCGCTGCCCCGTGAGGGGAAGACTGAACAGCCGCGCGATGTCGACAGGGCTGCCGCCCGTGGCGATAATTACAGCCTTTGCTTGCAGTGTCTCGTTCTTGCGAGGGGCATCGGCGAGTGCCTTCCGAAGCGAACGGACCTCCGTTTTCCGGTCGTCGCGCTTTTTTGCCTTGAGTGCCCGCGCGGGACGATCTATCTGGAGCGCCCAGCCCTTGGGGGAGTTGGACGCCGAGATGACATTTGCCCCGCAAATCAAGGCGATACCCAAGCGATCGCAAGCGTTGAGAAGCGCGTCGCGCACCGATTCGGCGCGAAGGGAGCGCGGATACAGCCGGCCTTCCTCGGAGGTCGTCATGATGCCCAGCGAGGAGAAGAAGCTACTAAGCTCTTGCTCGGGCTGGGGACCCATGACGGATTCGACAAACGCGGGGTTGTTGTACCGCTGGAAATCAATTGATTCGTTGGAAAGGTTGCAGCGGCCGTTACCGGTCGCAAGGAGTTTAAGGCCGCAGGCAACATCGCGCTCGATGATGCAGGCGGTTTTGCCTGCGCGTGCGGCCGTAATGGCGGCGGCGAGACCCGAGGCCCCGCCGCCGATTACCAAGACGTCATAGGAGGCGTTTGCGTTCACTTAGGCCTCGTCGGTCTCGTGCGGGGCGATGGCCTCGACGGCAGAGACGGCCTGGGGCAGCATGCCGTCGGGCAGCGCGGTCTCAACCTCGCCCTTATCGCAAGCCTCGGCGAGTGCCGGATTGATGGGAAGCTGCCCCAAGATCTCGAGGTTGTAGCGCTCGGCGACCTCGGGGAGCTTGCTCTTGCCAAAGACCTCGATCTTCTTGCCGCAATCGGGGCACTCGATATAGCTCATGTTCTCGACGATGCCCAGAATGGGGACGTTCATCTTTTCGGCCATATTGACCGCCTTGGCGACGATCATCGAGACCAGATCCTGCGGGCTCGTGACGATGACGATGCCATCGACGGGCAGCGACTGGAAGACGGTGAGGGCGACGTCGCCCGTTCCCGGAGGCATGTCGACCAGCAGGTAGTCGATGGGGCCCCACGAGGTCTCGCTCCAGAACTGCCTGATGGCGCCGGCGATAACCGGGCCGCGCCAGAGGACGGGGTCGGTTTCGTTTTGGAGCAGCAGGTTAGAGCTCATGACCTTGACGCCGTGCTCGGAGATTTCGGGCAGCATGAGATTGCCGAGAGCGTGGACGTGGCGTCCGCTCATGCCGAACATCTTGGGGATAGAGGGGCCGGTGATGTCGGCATCGAGGACACCGACCTTGTGACCGTGACGGGCAAGTTCGGTGGCTATGGCGCCGGTGACGAATGACTTGCCGACGCCGCCCTTGCCGGAAAGCACGGCGATAACGCGCTTGACCTCGGACAGCGTGTTTTCTTCAAATTCCTGCGGCGCGGTTTGTCCGCCGGCGGCCTGTGCGTGCTCGCAACCCATGTATGACTCCTTTGTATATGTTGGGGCCGGAGCCCCGCGATGTGACACGAGCGTCATTGTACCCTCGTTTGCGAGCGGGAGTCATGTGTGATGCGTCTGGCCGCGAGTGTGCGTTGCAATGTCATGCCACCCCAACGAGCGGGCGGGCTTACTGAACCTTGCTGGCGAACTCAAGATATTGAATGCGCTGCAGCTTGTCGATTGTGGAGACATAGGGGCTGTCTTCCGATTCCAAGTCATAGCGCAGCCCGTCGGCTCCGAGATAGCCGGCGACATTGATGGTCGGCACATCGGACCTTGTTGCAAGCAAGGCCTTTTGGTAATCGGTGAGCGGGGCGCCAATCTTATTTAGGGTTATGGCTGCAATCTCGTTCGCACCGACGGTGTCGTAGACGTTGAGCTCGGTATTGCCGGCGATTTCATAGTTCGCCCAGACAAAATAGGTCGACTGATAAATACGGAAAGCGTGGCTTGCCGTATCTTCCTGAGGGTATAGCTCGTCGTTGAGAGCCGTTGCAGCGCTCGGCTGATGGTCGCCAAAGAAGACGAGAACGACCGGTCGACCGATATTGCGCAGCTCGTTGATAAAGTACTCAAGGTCTCGGTCGGATGCGTTGATGCAGGTGAGGTAGGTGTTGAGCGCGCTATTGGCACCCTCGCTGGCCCCATCGACCCAATAGTTCGTCAGCTCTTCGGCGGGGACGGTGCCATAGTCGTAGCCGCCATGGTTTTGCATCGTGACATCGAAGATGAACTGCGGGGCGTCGTCGGTCCTCAGCAGGTCGAGTATCTTGTCATAGGTGGCGTAGTCGCATACGCCGGCATGGTAATAGGGCGCACCTTCGAAATCGCCGATTGAAAGAAAGTCTCCAAAGCCCAGCTGCTGATAGATTTTATCGCGATGGTAGTTGACGGGGTTTTGCGGGTGCATAGCGGTAGCGGTATACCCAAGCTCTTTAAGGTCCTTTGCCAGGCTGTTGACGCCATTCATCTGATACAGCTGATAGGGGATCTTGCCTAATCCGACAAAGGCCGTTGTCGCTCCGGTCAAAAATTCGAATTCGGAGTTCGCCGTTCCGCCACCGGCGACCGAAGCGAGCATGGTGCCGCGAACAAGTGTGTCGGGAAGCGAGTTGTAGAATGCGGGGCCGGTGTACCCGGCCGTCTGGAGCTGCTCAAAGCACGAAAGGTCGCTAAAACTCTCGTTCATGACGGCAACAATCGTCGGCTTGATTTCATTGAACTGGGCAACGGCCGCCGCGCGCTGTTCGCTCGAGCCATATGTGCTGTCGTAGACGGCGGCGAGCTCCTGCTTGATGCTCTGCGCCTCATCGGGCGTATAGTCTTCGGGCTTCTCAATGGGCAACTCGTTGACCATTTCGGTGAACGAAGTGATAAAACCCTGAGACGCATACGTGGTGATGGGCTGCCAACGGTCAAATCCAAAATCCAGCGCCTGCTCCAAGTCGATGCTGGAGAAGCCTGAGAGCCCCACAACGGTCACTAGCAGAAAAGCACAGAGGTTAGCGGCGATAGCGGGGAAGACATGGGTGGGCGTACGGAGCTTTCGCGGTCGGATGAGCGAAAGAAGCCCCAGGGAAATCTCCAGCAGGGCGAGAGAGGTTACGATTCCGGCGGTAAAGGTAAACTCGTATCCCTCGCTCACTTCCATTGCGGTGCCAAGGGCCAAGATATCGCTTGGCAGGATGGCTTCGCCTTTAAACGTTATGACGAAGTGCTCGGCAATGCCAAGGATGCAACAGACGACGGGCACGAGGGCCATGACGCCTCCATGACGCTGTCCCAGCAAATAAAGGGAGAGCAGAACCGTCGCGAGCAGCCCGACGGAAAACCCGAATGAGTTGGCGGGAATGCGATAGAACGTTTCGTTGCAGGCAATTTCAAGTGAAATGAACGAGAGCGCTGAAACAGCGGCGATGACAAGGATGTCACGGCAAATACAGGCAACCGTTCCCGTCGTAAGGTCGGTTTGGTCGATAAGTCCCGAAACCAAGGGCTCGACAAGAAGCATGACGGCGGCAGCACCGAGCGCCGAATAAGAAAGGACCCATAGGGAGCTGCCCTCATTTACGAGCAATTGATTCGTAACCCATGCAGCTACCACGCCGAGCGGGATGAGGAGCGTCGCGCACCAAAAGACGCGGGCAATGGGTGGCTTTTCGTTGCGTTTGATTGAAAAATACACGCGCACGACGACGGCGGCCACGATAAGGACGGCGATGAATATGGGCAGATTGGCCATGTCGCTCGAAGTGATTTCTAGGGGGATATCTTCGGTCATGGACGTTCCTCTGGTACAGCAAACTAAGTTCAGTATTAGATTACTGTAACCTTTCCACGGCATTTCGAGAAACAAAGCGCCCGATACGCAAAGCTAAAGGTCTGCGAATCTTGTATTACGAACATCTGTGCGCGTCGAGTGCGCTAAACTCATCGGCAGTATGATTCGATGCAATAGGAGGCAAGGAGCTTCCATGTCTGATTCTTCTATCGTTATTCGCGGCGCTCGTGAGCATAACCTCCGGGATATCGATGTTTCCATTCCGCGTGACCAACTCGTGGTCATTACCGGTCTTTCTGGCTCGGGCAAGAGTTCGCTGGCATTCGACACTATCTATGCCGAGGGCCAGCGTCGATACGTCGAGAGCCTTTCGAGTTATGCGCGCCAGTTCTTGGGCCAGATGGACAAACCCGACTTGGATTCAATCGACGGCCTTTCGCCGGCTGTCTCAATTGATCAAAAGACGACATCCAAGAACCCGCGCTCGACGGTGGGCACCGTAACCGAGATTTATGACTACCTGCGACTGCTGTTTGCTCGCGTCGGTACGCCGCACTGCCCCGAGTGCGGTCGGGTTATCGAGCGCCAAACCACCGACCAGGTCGCCGATAAGGTCCTGGCGGCGGGAGAGGGTCGTCGTGCGTTTGTGCTGGCACCGGTGGTACGCGGGCGAAAAGGCGAGTACACCAAACTGTTTGAGGACCTTCGCGCCGAGGGCTTTAGCCGCGTGCGTGTCGACGGCGAGGTTCGCTCGCTTGATGACCCTATCGATTTGGATAAGAAATTCAAGCACGATATCGAGGTCGTGGTCGACCGCATCGTGATTCGCGAGAACTCGCTGGGCCGTATTGCCGAGTCCGTTGAACAAGCGACTGCGCTGGCTCATGGCAATGTAAACGTGTACATGCTGCCCGATCGTGATGCTCCCGAGGGGACCGAGGGCGAGCTGCTGGAGTATTCGTTGGCCCTGGCGTGCCCGGAGCATGGACACTCCATTGACGATCTTCAGCCGCGTGATTTCTCGTTCAACGCGCCCTATGGCGCGTGCCCCGAGTGCGATGGCCTGGGCTTTAAGAAGACGGTCGATGCCGAGGCCCTAATCGAAGACCCCTCGAAGTCGATCGCCGACGGGGTCTTTGGCAGCCTGTTTGGCAACTCTAACTACTATCCGCAGATTTTCGCTGCGGTCTGCAAACACTTTAAGGTGAGCGTCGATACGCCGTGGGAGGATCTGCCTCCGCGGGTGCGTCGTGCGTTTTTAGACGGCATGGGCGACCAGAAGATTTCGGTCGACTATCAAAAGCTCGATGGGCGCCGCAGCCAGTGGGACACCAAGTTCTCGGGCGTGCGCAATATCCTGTACGAGCGCTATACCGAGACGACGAATGAGAACACCAAGGCGCGCTTGGAGAAGTACATCCGCGAGGAGCCGTGCTCGAGTTGCCATGGTGCTCGTTTGCGCCCCGAGATGCTCGCCGTTACCGTAGGCGGTAAGTCCATTTACGAGGTCTGCTGCCTATCGTGCCGCGAGTCGCTCGAGTTTTTTGAGGGCTTGGAGCTTACCGAGCGCCAACAATTTATCGGCGGGCGCATCGTTAAGGAAATCCTGGAGCGCCTGCGCTTTCTGGTCGATGTCGGACTCGACTATCTGACCCTCGACCGTGCCTCGGCGACGCTTTCCGGAGGCGAGGCCCAGCGCATTCGCCTGGCAACGCAGATCGGCGCCGGCCTCATGGGTGTCCTGTACATTTTGGACGAGCCATCGATCGGCCTCCATCAGCGCGATAACGAGCGCCTGATCAAGACGCTTGAGCGCCTACGCGATATCGGCAATACCGTCATCGTCGTCGAGCATGATGAGGATACGATTCGTGCTGCCGACTATGTGATCGACATGGGCCCCGGCGCGGGCGTGAACGGCGGACACGTGGTCGCCGCGGGAACGCCTGCCGATATCATGGCGTGCCCCGATTCGATGACGGGTGCCTACCTGACCGGCAGGCGAATGATTCGGGTTCCCGATGAACGCCGCAAGCCCGGTCGCGGCTGCCTTAAGATCACGGGCGCCCGCGCCAACAACCTCAAAAACGTTACCGCCAAGATCGAGTTTGGTACGCTTACGGTTGTTACCGGCGTGTCGGGATCGGGTAAGAGCTCCCTGGTTACCGACACCATCGCACCTGCCCTTACGAATGCCATTCACCGTTCGACGCGCCCTGTGGGTCCGTATAAGAAAATCGAGGGCATCGAGTGTATCGATAAGGTTATCGATATCGACCAGTCGCCGATTGGCCGCACGCCGCGTTCCAACCCCGCTACGTACATTGGCCTGTGGGATGATCTTCGCGCGCTGTTTGCGAGTACGCCGGAGTCGAAGGCGCGCGGCTACTCGCCGGGACGTTTCTCCTTTAACGTGAGCGGCGGTCGCTGCGAAGCATGCAAGGGCGACGGACAAATTAAGATCGAGATGCACTTCCTTCCCGATATCTATGTCCCCTGTGAGGTCTGCGGCGGCAAACGCTATAACCGCGAGACGCTTGAGGTCACCTACCGTGGTAAGACCATCTCTGACGTGCTCGACATGAGCGTCACCGAGGCGCTGGCCTTCTTTGGGAATATCCCGCAGATTAAGCGCAAGCTCCAGACGCTGTACGATGTGGGCTTGGGCTACGTGAGCCTGGGCCAGCCCGCCACGACGCTCTCGGGCGGCGAGGCGCAGCGTGTGAAGCTCGCCAAGGAGCTTCATCGACGCCAGACGGGCAAGACGTTCTATATTTTGGACGAGCCGACGACCGGCCTTCATTTTGAGGACGTCCGCCAGCTGCTCGATGTGCTGCAGCGCTTGGTCGATGCGGGCAACACGGTGCTGGTGATTGAACACAACCTTGATGTCATCAAGGTTGCCGACCGCCTGATCGATATGGGCCCCGAGGGCGGTAACGGCGGCGGAACCGTCGTGGTTTCGGGCACACCGGAGCAGGTTGCGGACTGTCCGCAGAGTTATACGGGCAAGTTTTTGGCGCCGTTGCTCAGGCGTGACCGGGAGCGTCAGGCTCAACTTGATGCTCAATAAATAGGCGATTCAGTTTATGGGCGCCATCGACTCCTTGTGATTCGATGGCGCTTGCTGTGTCGAAGTGACGTATGCAGCCGAATTGGACATATACTTAATCCTTGCGTCCGAATGCGAGGGAAAGGATATGCCATGGCAAAGGCTGTAAAGACGCCAAAAACCAATGCGATGCGCGAGCTGGAAAGCGCCGGCATTTCCTATGTTCTACATACGTACGAAGACGATGGTGATGAGTCGGCGGGCCTGGGGGTCGCGATTTCGGAGCAGCTTGGCGAGGAGCCCGGTCAAGGATTTAAGACCTTGGTCTGCGTGACGCCGTCCAACGACCACGTCGTGTGCTGCATCCCTGTTGCCGACGAGCTCGATCTAAAGTCCGCCGCGCGTGCCGCGGGGGAGAAGTCCTTGGCCATGATGCATGTGAAGGATTTGCTTGCGGCGACTGGCTACGTTCGCGGCGGCTGCAGTCCGGTCGGTATGAAAAAGCGCTACCGGACGCTCATTGATGAAACATGTGTCCTTTGGGATACCATTTTTATTTCGGGAGGCAAGCGTGGTTATCAGCTCGAGCTTGCACCCGATGATTTAATTGCATTTTGCGGGGCGACGGTTGCCGCGATTACGAGAGAGGACTGAGCGATGCCGCAGGAAGAATTGAAGCGCGGAGCTCATTTTGCAGAAGAATCTGCGCCTCAGACACCCTCATCCGAAGCTTCTTCGTCGCGAGATGACACTGACGACATGGGCTCGTCGGACTACTCCACGGTTGGTCGTTCCGCCGGGCTTATGACCATCCTGACCATCGTGTCTCGCGTCACCGGTTTTATCCGCACGTGGGCAATGGCGGCCGCTATCGGCATGTCGCTGCTCTCGTCTTCCTATCAGGTCGCCAACAACCTGCCCAATATGCTCTACGAACTCGTGATGGGCGGCATGCTCGTGACGGCGTTTTTGCCCGTGTACATGGGCGTGAGGCGTGAGCAGGGTCGCGAGGCCTCTAACGAGTACGTGGGCAACCTGCTCGGTATTCTGCTATTGGTGCTGGGTGGCATTTCGTTGCTGGGGACCGTGTTCGCCCCGGGCTTTATCTGGACGCAATCGTTCCTTTCGGGTGACGGCGGCAGCATGGATACCGCTGCGTTCATGTTCCGTTTCTTTGCCATCCAGATTCTGTTTTATGGTTTGGGCTCGGTGTTTTCGGGCGTCCTCAACGCACACCGCGACTACTTCTGGTCGACGTTTGCCCCGGTCCTCAACAATGTGATCGTCATTGCGAGCTTTATGGGCTTTGCGCCCGTGTCCGCACAGTTTGGCGAACGTGCCGGCATCATCTTGATTGCGGCCGGTACGACCCTCGGTGTCTTTGTTCAGATGGCATGTCAGATCCCCGCGCTTGGCAAGCACGGCGTGCATCCCCATATCCATATCGACTTTAAGGACCCCGCGCTGCGCCAGACGATTGCGCTCGGTATCCCGACGCTGCTCGCCACGGTGTGCATGTTTGTCTCGACTTCTATCACCAACGCTGCTGCGCTGGTGGTCAAGCCCGAGACTGGTCCTTCCGTCATCGCCTATGCGCGCCTGTGGTACACGCTGCCCTACGCGCTGATTGCCGCCTCGCTTTCGACGGCGCTCTATACCGAGCTCTCTCACGACGCACAGGAGAAGGATTACGACAGCGTCCGCACGGGCATTTCGCGTGGCGTCGCCCAGATGCTGTTCTTCCTGATTCCATTCGCGCTGTACCTGATTGTCTTCGCGCGTCCGCTCAACATGATCTACTGCGCTGGCAAGTTCGATGAGTCCGGTGTGGCGCTGGTGTCGGAGTTCCTTATCTACCTGGCACTTTCCCTGCCGCTCTACGGCGTGGTCGTGCTGATGCAGAAGAGCTTCTCTGCCTTGCTCGACATGAAGCCCTATAGCCGCTATTGCTTGTATTCCGCCATCGGCCAGGCCGGCTCGGTTCTGCTGTTTGGCGTTGTGCTGGGCTTCGGTATGCCGGCAATCGCGCTTTCGTATGTCGTCGACTACGTGATCTTGGTCGGTTGCTCGCTGTGGTGGCTGCGTCGTCGTCTGCGTGGTCTTCAGGTCAAATCTATCCTGCATGGCGGTTTCTTTGGTCTTTTGCTCGGTGGCCTGGGTGCTGCCGCAGGCGCCGGCGTCATGTGGGCGCTTGAGCACTTTGTCGGGGCACTTGGCGGCTCGATTCTGATTACTCTTGGCTACGTTTGCGTTGCGGGTGTCGTCTCGCTTGCTGTTACCTTTGGCCTTGCCGTCGTCCTTAAGATGCCCGAGGTCTCGGCGCTGATTCGTCGCAAGTAGGTGCGCGTGGCCGGTCACGACAACATTCCAACGCTTGCCGAGCAGGTTTCGCGCGTTCCCACGCAGCCCGGCTGCTACCTTTGGAAAGACGCCAAGGGCGATGTCATCTACGTGGGCAAGGCGAAAAACCTGCGCGCCCGTATGCGTCAGTACGTGACGCTGCAGGACGAGCGCCAGAAGATCCCGCTGATGATGCAGTTGGTGGCGAGCTTTGACTATATCGTGGTGGAGACCGAGCACGAGGCGTTGGTGCTCGAGCGCAATTTGATTGGTCAGTACCATCCGTACTTTAACGTCGACCTCAAGGATGACAAGAGCTACCCCTTTATCGCCATTACAAAGGGCGACCTGTATCCCGCGATCAAATACACGCGTGAGCGTCATAAGCCGGGAACGCGCTATTTTGGACCCTATACCGATAGCCGTGCGGCACGTGAGACGATAGATACGCTGCGCAAGGTTATCCCCATCTGCTCTGCATCCTGTGCGGAGTGGCGTCGTTGTCGCCGTACCATCGAGTCCCACAAGGGCGAGGAAGACATCGTCAATATGATTTGCGCACAAAACGGGCGTCCCTGCTTTGACTACCATGTCGGGCGCGGCCCGGGTGCGTGTGTCGGCGCGATTTCCCCGGCAGACTATGCCAAGAACGTCAAGCGTGTCGAGCGCTTTTTGTCGGGCCATCGCAAGGATGTCGTCGATGAGCTGACCTCCGAGATGACGGATGCCGCCGAGGCGCTCGACTTTGAGCGCGCGGCACGCGTCAAACGTCGTTTGGAGGTCATCAGGGGTCTGGACGATCGTCAGCAAGTCGTTTTTCCCTCCAGTGTCGATATCGATGTCATCGGGTTCTATCGCGAGGAGACCATCTCCGCCGCTTGCGTCTTCGTCGTTCGCGAGGGCCGAACAGTTCGCACCTGCGAGTTCATTCTCGACAAGGGTCTTGATGTTGACGAGGAAGAGCTCCAGTCGGGCTTTCTTAAGCGCTATTACGACGAGACGGCTGATATTCCAGCTGAGGTCAACCTTTCCGTCGAGCTTGAGGATGCGGAGGCGCTGGGGGAGTGGCTTGCGGGCAAGCGTGAGCGTTCCTGCCATCTCCATAGGCCGCAGCGTGGCGAAAAGCACCGTCTGCTCGATATGGCATCCAAAAATGCGCGCCATGCCCTCATGCGCTACATGATGCGAACGGGGTACGCTGACGACCGCACCAATCAAGCGCTCCTGGAGCTCGAAAGTGCGTTGGCGCTGCCATCGCCGCCGTTGCGTATCGAGTGCTTCGATATCTCTACACTGCATGGCACCTTTACGGTCGCCTCGATGGTGGTGTTTACCAACGGGCGCGCCGACAAGAGCCAGTACCGTCGTTTTAAAATTCAGGCCGAATTGGACGAGGCAAACGACTTCGTGTCGATGTCCGAGGTTTTGGGACGACGCTATGCTCCCGAGCGCATGGCCGACGAGCGCTTTGGCTCGCGCCCCGATTTGCTCGTTGTCGATGGCGGTAAGCCGCAATTGACCGCTGCGATCAAGCAACTTGAGGCTCTTGGGCTCGATATACCAGTTTGTGGCTTGGCGAAGGCCGACGAGGAAGTTTTTGTGCCTTGGGACGAGACTCCTGTCGTGCTGCCGACCGGGTCTGCTTCGCTCTATCTAATTAAACAGGTACGCGATGAGTCCCACCGATTTGCCATCACGTTCCACCGTGAGCTGCGCGATAAAGCCATGACGGTTTCGGTGCTCGATGACGTTCCAGGCGTGGGACCCACCAGAAAACGTGCCCTTATGCGCCATTTTGGCTCGATGAAGCGTTTGCGCGCGGCGAGCGAGCAAGAGATCGCGAAAGTTCGCGGCATACCTGCCGATGTTGCCAAGGCGGTCCACGAGGCGCTCGTTGCATGGAATGCCGAGCGCGCCGAGGCGGCGGCTGGCCATTCCGATAGCTAAACACGAGCCTAAACAACTGATATACATGATTGCGCGATTTTCAACCATTTATTTCGCCATGATTGCCTGCTGATTTCGGGTTTTATTAACGCTAAAACGTTTGACTAGCTATGGTGAACAACCCTGCTATTCTGCGGGTTGACGAAGACTGATATCTCACCTCGTCGATACATACTGTCTGGCGAATCGTTTGTCAATGAATTCGGTGAACGGTAGTAAATACCGTTCAAGCGTATGTATGTATCGGTCGCCGAGCGCGGCACCTCAGTTGGGCTCGTCGGTAGGTAAGGTATATATCGTCCGCAAGTTGCGCGGGGGCACGTCTAGGTGCTTCCGGGTAAGATTCTCTATTGATAGGAGAAGACATGGCCATCATCAACAAGGGTATGTCCAGGCGTTCGTTCCTCGGCCTCACCGGCAGCGTCGCTGCTGTCGCAGGGCTTGGTCTCACCGGCTGCGGTGGCAGCTCCAGCGACGAGGTTTCCGCTTCCGGTTCCACCGATTCCGCCAACCGTGGCGGCGGCGTGATCACAGCTGGTTCCGCTTACGCTCCGTCCAGCTTCGATCCCGCCAGCACCGGCTCCGCTGTGGGCCTGGGTGCTAACTGGCACGTCGTCGAGGGCCTCTACGGCATCGATTACCACGACTACAGCACCTTCAACGAGCTCGCCACCGACGATCCCAAGTCTGTGGACGACACCACTTTCGAGGTCACCATCCGCAAGGGCGCCAAGTTCTCCGATGGCACCGAGGTCACCGCTGACGATGTCGTTGCCTCCTACACCGCTTGCGCCGCTTCCGCTACCTATGCTCCGTTCTTCCAGCCCTTCGAGTCCATCGAGGCCAAGGACGCCAGCACCGTGACGGTCAAGACCAAGGTCCCCAACTTCTCCCTGCTCAAGGATCGTCTGGCCATCGTCCGCGTTACCCCGGCCACCCAGACCGAGGAGGATCGCGCCAAGCAGCCGATCGGCTCCGGCCCCTGGATGTACGACTCTATCTCCGATACCGAGATCACCCTGGTTCCCAACCCCGAGTACAACGGTGAGTATGCTGCCGAGGATAAGAAGATCCAGTACAGCATCCTGACCGACCCCACCGCTCGCGTTACCGCTCAGCAGGAGGGCTCCACGCTCGTTATGGAGCTCGTTACCGCTGACGCCGTCGACCAGCTCGAGAGCGCCGGCTGCAAGATCGATAACGTTCAGGGTTTCGGCACCCGCTTCATCATGTTCAACGTTGCCAAGGAGCCTTGGAACAACGTCAAGGTCCGTCAGGCTGTCATGTATGCGCTCGACACCGAGAAGATGGTCAGCAACACCTTCGCCGGCCTTGCCACCGCTGCCAGCTGCTACCTGCCCAAGAGCTTCACCAACTATCATGAGGCTTCCACGGTGTACAAGACCGACGCCAAGAAGGCTAAGAAGCTCATCGAGGAGTCTGGCATCACCCCGGGTGCCATCACCCTGCGCACCACCGACAACGAGCAGATTAAGGGCATGGCCGCCCAGGTCAAGAACGACCTCGACGCTCTCGGCTTCGATGTGACCATCCAGACCGATACCTCGCCGGCCACCTACGCTGCCATCGACGGCGGCGAGGCCTACGATATCCTCCTTGCCCCTGGCGATCCTTCCTGCTTCGGCGCCGACCCCGACCTGCTGCTCAACTGGTGGTACGGCGACAACGTCTGGATGCAGACCCGTTGCCCGTGGAAGGAGTCCGCTGAGTGGCAGAAGCTCCACGGTCTCATGGACGAGGCTCTTGCCGCCGAGGGCGACGAGCAGCAGAAGAAGTGGAACGAGTGCTTCGACATCATTGCCGACAACGCCGTTCTGTACCCCGTTGTCCACGTCAAGACCGTCTCCGCTTCCTGGGACGATCCGTCCACTGCGCCCAACGGCGAGGCCCTCGATGGCTTCAAGGGCATCGGCACGACGAGCATGTCCTTCAGGGGCGTTGCGACCGTCAAGGCGTAAGACTCGCTTGAGTCTGTATGCAGGATGTCGGTCGTTGGGACCGTATCCTCATAGTTGAAACAAAGACCCGGGCGGCAACGATGTCGCTCGGGTCTTGTAATGAGTATCCGTACTCATATACCAGTTGGTCCTACCGACAAAAGAAAGGGGAGAGAACGTGAACAACTTGCTACGTTTGATTGGAAGGCGTCTTGTGGCGCTGCCGATCATGGCATTGGGCGTCACCGTCCTGGTGTTCTTCCTTATGTCGTTCTCCAAGACCGACCCCGCCTACACGGCGTTGGGTGACGGTGCCTCGCCCGAGGCGGTTGCCGAGTACCATGAGAAGTATGGTCTGGACGACCCCTGGCCCGTGCGCTACGTGCGCTATATGGGCGATCTGATTCATGGCGACATGGGCACCTATGGTGCTGCTCGCAACTCCGTTGCCAAGCGCATCTCCACGGCCCTGCCCGTCACGATGCAGCTGACCTTCATCGGTCTTGCCATCGGTGCGGTCGTTTCGTTTTTACTCGGCGTCATCGCGGCACTGTATCGCGATAAATGGCCGGACCAAGTGATCCGCGTCTTTTCCATCGCCGGCTTGGCAACCCCGTCGTTCTGGCTTGCCGTTCTGTTGATCCTGCTGTTCTCTTCCTACCTTAAGGTGCTCCCGGCATCGGGTGCTCTGCCTCACTTCACCACGAATCCGGTTGGCTATCTGGGACGTATGATCATGCCCGCTATCGCCTTGGCATTTCCGCTGACGGGCCAGATGACTCGTATCGTGCGTACCGCCATGGTCGAGGAGCTCGACAAGGACTATGTCCGTATGGCTCGCGGCGCCGGCGTTCCCGAGAAGGTTGTCGTCGGCATCAACGTTCTTCGCAATGCGCTGATCACCCCGGTCACCACCCTCGGTCTTAAGATCGGTTACCTCATGGGCGGCGCCGTCGTCATCGAGGTTATCTTCAACCTCCCCGGCATGGGTACCGCGATTCTGCAGGGCGTTCAGGGCAACGAGGCGAACCTGGTTCAGGGCGTCGTTATCGTCGTTGCTCTTGCCTTCATCATCATCAACATCGTGGTTGACATGCTCTACCTGCTCATCAACCCGCGCATCAGGACGGTGTAGATTATGGTAAAGATTCGAGAGAAGCAAACCGAGCAGCTCGAGAAGGCTGCCTCCAAGGGGCTCAAGCTCGGTGGCTGGAAGAAGATGACGCTGTCTTCTAAGATTGCCGCCGTCGTGCTGGTGCTGGTCGCCCTGACTGCGATTCTGGCGCCCCTTCTTGCCCCCTATAGCCCGGTCGAGATCTTTACGGCTCGCCAGGCTCCCGGCAACGGATTTATCTTCGGTACCGACGATAAGGGTCGCGATATTCTGTCGCGTATGCTCTACGGTGGTCGTTACTCGCTGATTATCGGCTTTGGCGCCACTGCTATGGCTCTGGTCTGCGGCTCGGTCGTGGGCGCCCTTGCAGCGGTTTCGCGCAAGGCCGTCTCCGAGACGATCATGCGTATCTTGGACATCATCATGTCCATCCCGGGCATCGCCCTCGCGGCCGTCTTCGTCTCCATCCTGGGCAACTCCGTGCCGTCGATCATCTTTGCCATCGGCTTTATGTACACTCCGCAGATTGCCCGTATCGTGCGCGCCAACATCGTGTCCGAGTACGGCGAGGACTATGTCCGCGCGGTCATCGTCTCCGGCGCCAAGGCTCCGTGGATTTTGATCAAGCATGTTCTGCGTAACTGCATCGCCCCGATCATGGTCTTCACCGTTACCCTGGTCGCCGACGCCATCATCTTCGAGGCCTCGCTGACCTTCATCGGCGCTGGTATCCAGGAGCCCACCGCTACCTGGGGCAACATCCTCGCCGACGCCCGCGGCGGCGTGCTCGCCGGTCGTTGGTGGCAGGCGCTGTTCCCGGGCCTGGCCATCATGATCACCTGCCTGGCGCTCAACATCCTCTCCGAGGGCATTACCGACGCCATGGCCGCTGCTCCCTCCGCCGCCCTGGATCCGACCGATTCCTCCAAGCGCCGCGAGGCCGACCTGCTGGTCTCCGACCCCGTTCGCGCCTACAAGGAGCAGGCCCAGTCCCTCTCCGCTCGCCTTGGCGCCCTGCGCGATGTCGAGCTCAAGCGTGACGATCGCCATGTGCCTGACGAGTCTGTCGAACCGATCCTTTCGGTCCGCGATTTCTGCATCCAGTTTGAGCACCACGGTGACATCAACGTCGTCGACCACGTCAACTTTGACGTCCGTCCTGGTCAGACCATGGGCCTGGTGGGCGAGTCCGGTTGCGGTAAGTCCATCACCACGCTGGCCATCATGGGCCTGACCGACGATGACGAGCACCTTTCCGGCGAGGTCCTCTGGGAGGGCCGCGACCTGCTCAAGATGAGCAAGAAGGAGTGGTTCGGCCTGCGCGGTACCGATATCGCTATGGTCTATCAGGACGCCCTGTCCTCGCTTAACCCCTCCATGCTCATCTCTGCCCAGATGAAGCAGCTCACCAAGCGCGGCGGCACCCGCAGCGCCGAGGAACTCTTGGAGCTCGTGGGCCTCGACCCCAAGCGTACGCTCGAGAGCTACCCGCATGAGCTTTCCGGTGGCCAGCGTCAGCGTGTTCTGATTGCTATGGCCCTTACCCGCGACCCCAAGCTGGTCATCTGCGACGAGCCCACGACCGCTCTGGACGTTACCGTCCAGAAGCAGGTCATCAAGCTGCTCAACGACCTTCAGGCCAAGCTCGGCTTTGCCATGATCTTCGTCTCGCATGACCTGGCGCTGGTCGCCGAGGTCGCCCATAACATCACGGTTATGTATGCCGGTCAGGTTATCGAGCAGGCGCCCACCAAGGAGCTGCTCACGAACCCGATTCACGAGTACACCCGCGGTCTTCTGGGTTCCGTTCTGTCCATCGAGAGCGGTTCGGGCCGCCTGCACCAGGTGCCCGGTGCCGTTCCGAGCCCGCGCGATTTCCCCAAGGGCGATCGCTTCGCGCCCCGCTCGAGCCATCCGCGTATTGGCCTGGACACCCGTCCGGTCTTCAAGCGCGTGCCCGGCACCGAGCACTTCTATTCCGAGCTCCCCGACGAGGTGCTCAAGGCAAATGGTTTGACCCCTCACGCGGAGGTGATGTAGATGAGCGAGACCGCAGTCAACGGCGTCGAGCCGATCATCTTCCTTGATGACGTCCACGTCACCTTTAGGACCCGTACCGGCTCGATTCTGCACCCCAACCTGGTTCACGCCGTCCAGGGTGTAACGATTAAGCTCATGCCCGGTCAGACGATCGGCATCGTCGGCGAGTCCGGTTGCGGTAAGTCCACTACCGCCAACGTCATGTGCGGCCTGCAGGCCCCCACGAGCGGCAAGGTCTACTTTAAGGGCAAGGACGTTACCAAACGTACCGCCGAGGACCGTCGCCACATGGGTCGCGTCATCTCGGTCGTGTTCCAGAACCCGGCCACGGCACTCAACCCCCGCATGGTCGTTCGCGAGCAACTGCTCGACCCCATGCGCGTCCACAACCTGGGTACCGAGGCCGAGCAGGAGAAGCGCGTCAAGGAGCTCTTGGAGCTCACCGGTCTGCCCAGCTCCGCCGCCGAGGTTCTTCCCGGCCAGCTTTCGGGCGGCCAGCGCCAGCGCGTCGCAATTGCCCGTGCCCTGTCGCTGAACCCCGATGCCATCATCGCCGACGAGCCCACCTCGGCTCTGGACGTTTCGGTCCGCGCGCAGATTCTGAACCTGCTGACCGACCTTAAGAAGGAGCTCGGCCTGGCCATGGTGTTCATCAGCCATGACATCCAGACGGTCCGCTATATCTCTGACGACATCATCGTTATGAATGGCGGCAAGATCGTCGAGCAGGGCGAGGCCAAGCAGGTCTTCCAGCACCCCCAGGACCCCTACACCAAGATGCTGCTCGGCGCTGCGCCGTCGCTGCTGCATCCCAAGCTCGGCGAGTAGCCTCGCTTTCCCTCCCGTGCGCCCGGTTCCCTTGCCGGGCGCACCTCCGTTGCGATTTCGAAAGGTTGGGTTCACGAGCCATGCCAAGTGCTCAGGAGCTACAACATCAATTTGGTGAATATCGAGGCGCCATGCCCCGTCCATCAGATTTCGATCTCTTTTGGAAGGACCGCATGGCCGAGGCCGACGCGGTCGGGCTTGACTATGCGATCGAGACGGCATCGGTCACAGATGCCGTGACCTGCCAGCTTTTCGACCTCTGGTATACCGGCATGTGTGGCGCTCGCCTGCATGCCAAGTACCTTAAACCCGTCTCGGACGAGCCCGTGCCATTGGTACTTCAGTTCCATGGATATCCGGGTGCAAGCCGCAGCTGGTTTGAGCAGGCGTCGTTTGCGGGCATGGGCATGGCACTCATCGCCCTCGACTGCCCCGGTCAAGGAGGTCCCTCCGAGGACATTGGTGGATTTGAGGGCACAACGGTCGCGGGCCATATCGTCGCCGGTATCGACGGCGATCCGGCCAACCTCTACTATGTCCGTCTGCACCAGGACATTCGCATCCTGTGCCGTATCGTCCGCGAGCTCGAGGGCATCGATTTAGCCCGTGTGTTTGTGAACGGTGCCTCGCAGGGCGGCGGTTTGGGCATCGCGACGTGCGCGCTCAACAGCGACCTGGTTGACCGCGCCGCAATCCTTTATCCCTTCCTGTCAGATTTCCGCCTGGTCTGGGATTTGGATGCCGACGATATCGCCTATGAGGGCCTGCGCTATTGGTCGCGTTGGTTTGACGAGGATTCGACTCGTATCGAGGAAGCCTATGCCAAACTGGCGTACTTCGATTCCAAGAACTTTGCCCCTATGGTCAAATGCCCCGTGCTGTTTGGCACCGGCACAGCCGATACCGTCTGTCCGCCAGCGACGCAGTTTGCGGTCTATAACAACCTGACCTGTGAAAAGCGTCATGAGTTCTTTGAAGGCTTTGGCCACGAGGAGATTCAGGATTTTGACGATCTGATCATTCCGTTTTTCTGCAAGGGAGGGGAGGCTCATGTCTAAGTGCGAGAGCAATGTCAATGAGCTGATTGTCTCCGACCTTGTGGGGATTCCCGGAACGGTCTCGTCAAGGCTCGCTGATTTCCGGGATTGGCGTGGTGATGCTTCTGCGGATGTTTCCGAATTAGAGATAGCCGCTTCGGACCTTGAGGTTTGCGGGCCGAGTATTACGGCGATCGATTTCGCCAATCCGTATGCCCGCTACTCCGAGGTTTCCTTTGAGCTTGGTGGCGATGTGGTCCACGCACGTTTGATCGAGCCTGCCGGTTGCGCCCGAGCATCCGAGCTTGTGCCGCTATGTCTGATGTTTCACGACATCGACCGACCCGTGCGGGGATGGCATCACATGACGAGGTTTGCGGCCATGGGATATGCCGTGCTTGCGCTGAACGATGAGGCGATTGGACCCAGCGATCTGCGGCAGGGGATTACCTCGCCTGCTTTTGTCAGGCGCGTCCGTTGGGGCTGCGCGTTGGCGGAGGTCGCGCGCAATCTTGATGGTATGGACCCCGACCGCATCTTTGCATGGGGCGAGGGTCTTGGCGGCGGAGTCGCGCTGGCGGTTTCTGCTCTGGACGAGCGGGGCCTCGCCTGCACGGCGGTTGCCAATCCGCTTCCTGGCGGCCTCGAGGTGCTGTCGTCTCGGGTGCGCGGATCGGTGCTCATGGGCACATCACTTATGGATACCGTGAGCGATCCCAAGGATCAGTTTGCCGTATTCAACGGTCTTGAGTGTGACCGGAGGCATATCATCTATGCAAAATACGCTCACGAGCGCATCAATGCGTTCGAAAACGAAGTCGTAGACTTTTTTAACCAAACGTTCTACTCGTGTTCTTTGGCCTAGACGGCCTGGACACTGCCAACAAAAGTGGGTGGCATAGGGCCACCCGCCAGACAACTAAGGAGATTCTTGTGGCAACTCAGAAATTCACCGGCGTTATCCCTCCCGTCGTTGTTCCCGATACCGAAGATCACCAGCTCGATGTTGCCTCCTTTGAGCGCAGCATCAACCGCATGATCGATGCCGGCGTCGATGGCCTGTTCTTCCTGGGCTCTTCGGGTGAGGTCGTTTTCTCCACCGACGAGCGTCGTCGCCAGATCATCGCCGAGGCCGTCCGCATCGTCGACCACCGCGTGCCTGTTCTGGTCGGCATCATCGATACCGAGACCGAGCGCATGATTGAGCACGGCAAGGTCGCTCAGGAGCTGGGCGCCGATGCCCTCGTCGCCACCTGCCCGTTCTATGCCCTGCAGGGCATGACCGAGGTCGAGGAGCACTTCCGCATCCTGCACGAGGAGCTTGACCTGCCCATCTTTGCCTATGACATTCCCGTCTGCGTTCACACCAAGCTCCCCTGGAAGCTCCTTGCCAAGCTCGGCGCCGAGGGTGTCCTTGCTGGCGTCAAGGATTCCTCGGGTGATGACATCTCGTTCCGCTACCTCGTTCAGGAGAACGAGAAGAACGGCCATCCGATGAGCATCCTCACCGGCCACGAGGTTGTTGTCGACGGCGCTTACCTCGGTGGCGCCGATGGTTCCGTCCCGGGTCTCGCCAACGTTGAGCCCGAGGGCTACGTTCGTCAGTGGAAGGCCGCTCAGGCCGGCGACTGGGCTACCGTCAAGGCCGAGCAGGATCGCCTCAATGAGATTTCGCACATCTGGGATGTCACCTCGGGCGTCCAGGGCTATGCCGGTGGCGTCGGCGCCTTCAAGACCGCTATGAACCTCATGGGTATCTTCGACAGCCCGACCATGCCGCGCCCGGTGAAGGCCATGACCGGCGAGAACGTCGAGGCTATTAGGAAGGTCCTCCAGGACAACGGCCTCCTGTAAAGCTTTCCCGGGCACCCGACCTCGCCGTTCAACCGTGTGGCCATGACTATTAGGTCAATGGCCACACGGTTTCTCGGCGATCTTGGGCACCTGGAAAACCTTTACTGCGCTGTGACGGCTAGCCTGACGGCGCATTTCCTATAGTTGTTTTTTATCTCCGAAGGAGAGCGACATGGAGAACAAGTACGTCTGTTCTGTCGATATCGGCGGAACTAAGATCGCGACTGCCATCATGGAGTACCCGGCTGACGGTAGTGTGCCCCATCCCGTTTTTGAGGCCGAGGTTCCCACCGAGGCCCAAGAGGGCGGCGAGGCCGTCTTCCAGCGTATCGAGGCGTCCATCAAGGCTGCTCTCGAGGCGAATCCCGATGTCGAGGTCCTTGGCGTCGGTATCGGTGCCGCCGGCGTCGTCGATCCCAAGACGGGCGCCATCGCGTATGCAAATGAGATCATGCCCGGCTGGTCCGGCGTTCAGTTGGGGCCGCGTCTGCGCGAGGATCTCGGTCTTCCCGTTGCCGTTGTAGGCGACGTGCAGGCTCATGCTCTGGGCGAGGCCCACTGGGGCGTCGGCAAGGGCAAGTTCTCCGTCTTGTGTCTTGGCATCGGTACGGGCATCGGCGGCGCATATGTCGAGAACGGCCGCGTGATGCAGGGCTTCCATGGTGCTGCTGGCCATATGGGCCACATCGAATGCTCGGCTGCCGCCGGCATTCCCTGCGCCTGCGGGCGTTCCGGCCATCTGGAGTCGGTTGCTTCGGGCACTTCCATTGGTCGTATGTACGATGAGCGTTTTGGCCGCGTCGACCCCAGCCGTCCTTCGGTCGGTCGCGATGTGAACGACCTGTGCCGTGCAGGCGACGCAAAGGCGACCGAGGTCATCCATGACGCCGGCTTTGCGCTGGGTGCCAGCTTGGGCTCGCTCGCTAACATCCTGGACCCTGAGGTCATCGTGCTTTCGGGCGGCGTGATTCACCAAGGTCCCGATTGGCGTTCGCAGACGTGGAAGGATTCGGTGCACGAGGGCTATGCCAGCCAGGCGCTCGATCCGCTTCAGGACACGCCGATCCTCATCGGTTCTCTGGAGGGCGATGCTCCGCTCATCGGTGCCGCTGAGCATCTTCTTGCCTCTTTGAAGTAAACGTATCTGCTGTAGGAGCCTCCCGAGACAACACGTCTCGGGAGGCTGTTCTGAGAAAGGTTGCAGCCTTATGACCGTCGATCCTTTGATTCAATCCCTGAAGGGCAAGCTCGTCGTGAGCGTTCAGGCGTATATGGGCGAGCCGCTTCGTACGCCCGAGACCATGGCTCAAATGTCTCGCGCTTGCGAGCTTGGCGGTGCCGCCGCCATTCGCTGTCAGGGCCTTGCCGACATTGCCGCCATTAAGGGTCGCTGTGAGATCCCCGTCATCGGCCTGTGGAAGGATGGACACGAGGGCGTTTACATCACGCCGACGCTGCGTCACGCCCGCGCCTGCGTTGCTGCTGGTGCCGATATCGTGGCGATCGACGCCACCGATCGTCCGCGCCCCGATGGCAAGACGGTCGAGGATACCTTCCGTCCGCTGCACGAGGAGGGTGTGCTCCTGATGGCGGATTGTGCCACCATCGAGGACATTCGCCGTGCGGTTGATATGGGCTTCGACCTTGTATCAACCACGCTTTCTCATGGTGTCGCTGCCATCGACTGCACCATGGCCGATGGCCCCGATCTGCCGCTCCTGCGTCAGGCGACCGAGGAATTCCCCGGTCTTCCCATCATTTGCGAGGGCCGCGTGCACACGCCCGAGGAGGCTCGCGCCGCGATCGATGCTGGCGCCTGGGCCGTTGTCGTCGGCACCGCCATCACGCACCCCACGAGTATTACGAGTTGGTTCAAGGCTGCGCTTGAGGCGTAAGACGGGCCTCGTATCCGCTCGGGGCGGTATACTCAATATAGGCAATTGACCGCGCGGGATCCGGGTTGCTGGGTCCCGCGCTTGTTTTTGGGAGGCAGCACATGCAAAAGGGAGATGCCATGGATGCGGCGGAGCGCTCGGAGCGCATCCCCGATATCGTCATCATCACCGGAATGTCCGGTTCGGGCCGCACACAGGCCATGCACGTGTTCGAGGACATGGGCTATTTTTGCATCGATAACCTGCCTCCGCGTCTCATCGCCCAGCTTGCCGAGCTCGTCGGCATCAATACGGGCGTGGGCAGGCATCTCGCCGTTACCTGCGATTTGCGTAGCCAGGGACTGTTTGACGAGTTGCTCGATGCGGTCGCCGCGCTCGAAGAGCGCGAGATGAGCTGCGACATCGTGTTCCTGGAGGCTTCTGACGAGGTGCTGATTCGTCGCTACAGCGAAAATCGCCGCCGTCATCCCATTGCCAAGCCGGGGGAGACTACGGCCGATGCCATTCAGCGCGAGCGCCTTCAGCTTCAGGGCGTGCGCGACCGAGCCGATATGATTATCGACACGAGCCGTCTGCGCACCTCTGCGCTGCGTAACAAGCTACGTATGGCATTTTCCGAGCTGTCCGACCAGCAGCTCATGGACGTCCACGTGTTCTCGTTTGGCTTTAAGCACGGCATGCCCGTCGAGGCGGACATTATGATCGACGTTCGCTTCCTGCCTAATCCGTTCTACGATCCCGAGATGCGCACGATGACCGGTCTCGATAAAAAGGTCTCCGATTTTGTTCTGGACCATCCCAAGACGCAGGAGTTTTGGAAGGCTTGGACACAGCTGCTCGATACGGTGATGCCGGGCTATATCGCGGAGGGCAAGCCGCAGCTTTCTATCGCCATCGGCTGTACAGGCGGCCAGCACCGCAGCGTTGCCATTGCCGAAGCCACGGCACGTTATTTGGAAGGTGCCCAATATCACGTGAGCATTTCCCATCGCGACCTGTCGCGCGCCAACACGAAAGCATAGGCCTGCATGTCGTTTACCGCTGAGGTGCGCGACGAGCTTGCGCGCTGCGAACCCGAATGTGAATACTGCGACTTGTCGACGCTTGCCGCCCTCACGCGCGTGAGCGGTACGCTCTCGCTTACCGGCTCTGGGCGGTATCGTTTGACGGTCGCGACCGAGACGGGCGCCGTCGCGCGCACGATGATCACACTGACGCATCGCATCCTTAAGCTCAAAACGGAGTTCACCGTTCGTAAATCGGTTTTGCATAAGGTTCGAAACTACCTCATCACCTTGCCCGATCAACCCGACCTGGACAAGGCTCTGGTGCTGCTGGGCATTCTCGACCGCAGGGGAGGGCTCGTCGCCGGTGTTCCCCGGCACATCGTTGCCCGTCCCTGCTGCAGGCTTGCCTACATCCGCGGCGCGCTCATCGCCGGCGGTTTCGTGGCCGATCCCCGCGGCGACTTTCATTTGGAGATCGCGGTGCAGGGCGAGCAATATGCCAAGGGGCTTTGCGATCTGTTGGAGCAGATTGGGGTCCATGCTCGTGTTAATGCGCGGCGGGGGTCATATGCCGTGTACATTAAGAGCGCCGAGGAAATCGAGCATCTATTAAAGCTGATTGGTGCCAAGCGCAGCGTTGCCGAGATTGAGGAGGCGCGCGCGGTCAAGTTGGTTAAGAACGATGTGAACCGTCGCGTGAACGCCGAGCTCGCCAACCAGACCAGAAGCGCCGGTGCTGCCCAGCATCAGCTTGCGCTTATCGATGAGCTCGAGCAGCGAGGCCTTCGCGATGCGCTTCCGGATGCCTTGGCGGTCTTTTGCGACCTGCGCGAGTGCTATCCCGATCTTTCGCTGCGTGATTTAGGGGAGATGGCTGACCCTCCCTTGTCGAAGTCGGCCCTCTACCATCGTGTTTTACGGCTTGAAAAGCTCATTGAAGCAAACAGGTAGATTAAAGTATCGACTTATATACGGATTTAGCTGCTGTTTTAGTATTTAAAACGTTTTAACGTAAATTTGATTTTCAATTTCGAGCATTCTCGTGAAATTCAAGTCAAAAAAAAGGTATATTAGGCGAGTGGTTAGTTTGTGGGCCTCAACGGCGGGCGCTGTAGCTCGCGGGGGCCTTACGAAAGGAGACACAATGGCAGTAAAGGTTGCTATTAACGGCTTCGGTCGCATCGGTCGTCTGGCTTTCCGTCAGATGTTCGGTCATGAGGGCTCCGAGATCGTCGCTATCAACGACCTCACCTCTCCCGATATGCTCGCTTACCTGCTGAAGTACGACTCCACGCAGGGCAACTACGCTCGCGATCACGAGGTCGTTGCTGGCGAGGATTCCATCACCGTTGACGGCAAGGAGATCAAGATCTACAAGGAGGCCGACGCCAACAACCTGCCTTGGGGCGACCTCGACGTCGACGTCGTTCTCGAGTGCACCGGCTTCTACACCAGCAAGGCTAAGGCTCAGGCCCACATCAACGCTGGCGCCAAGAAGGTCGTCATCTCCGCTCCGGCCGGCAGCGATCTGCCCACCATCGTGTACAACGTCAACCATGAGACGCTGACCGCTGAGGACAACATCATCTCCGCTGCTTCCTGCACCACCAACTGCCTCGCCCCGATGGCCAAGGGTCTGAACGACTTCGCTCCCATCGTGTCCGGCATCATGACCACCATTCACGCCTGGACCGGCGACCAGATGCCGCTCGACGGCCCGCAGCGCAAGGGCAACAAGCGTCGTAGCCGCGCCTGCGCCGTCAACATCGTCCCCAACACCACCGGTGCTGCCAAGGCTATCGGCCTGGTTCTCCCCGAGCTCAACGGTAAGCTCATCGGTGCCGCCCAGCGCGTCCCGACGCCGACCGGCTCCATCACCAACCTCTACGCTGTCGTTGACAAGAAGGTCACCGTCGACGAGGTCAACGCCGCTATGAAGGCCTACGCTGCCACCATCTCCGAGACCTTCGGTTACAACGAGGACGACATCGTCTCCACCGACATCATCGGCGAGACCCACGGCTCCATCTTCGACGCCACTCAGACCATGTGCTCTGACCTCGGCAACGGCCAGACCCTCGTTCAGGTTACCTCTTGGTACGACAACGAGAACTCCTACACCTCTCAGATGGTCCGCACCATCAAGTACTTCGAGAAGTTCGTTGCTTAATTTAGCTTTTAGCGAATAGCTCGTTGAGCGTCTAAAGAAGGGCGCGGCCTTATAGGGCTTACACCCTAGGGTCGCGCCCTTTTTATAGGAAATCGTCTGCCGTAATGGGAGGCAGACACGTACGAAAGGTAGAAGCAAACATGGCCTTTACCAAGAAGACCGTCCGCGACATCGATGTCGACGGCAAGCGCGTTCTCGTCCGCGTTGACTTTAACGTGCCTATCAAGGATGGCGTCGTTGGCGACACCACCCGTATCAAGGCTGCCCTGCCCACCATCAACTATCTCGTTGAGCACAACGCTCGCGTCATCCTCATGAGCCACCTCGGCCGTCCCGAGGGCACTGGCTTCCAGCCTGAGCTCTCCCTTGAGCCTGTCGCCAAGAAGCTCGCCGAGCTCTCTGGTCTCGACGTTGCCTTTGTCGCCGACACTTACGGCGAGAAGGCTGCCGAGGCTGTCGCTGCCGTCGAGCCGGGCAAGGTTCTCGTTCTCGAGAACGTCCGCTTCGATAAGCGTGAGAAGAAGAACGATCCCGAGATCGCCAAGAAGCTCGCTTCCTATGGTGACGTCTTCGTTCTCGATGCCTTCGGCACCGCTCACCGCGCCCAGGGTTCCGTCGTGGGCCCCGCCGCTTACCTGCCTGCCGTCGCTGGCTTCCTGCTCGAGAAGGAGGTCGACACGCTGACCGGCATCTTCGCCGAGCCCGAGCGCCCCTTCGTCGCTATCGTCGGCGGTTCCAAGGTTTCCTCCAAGATCGGCGTTCTCGATCACCTCATCGACTCCGCTGACACCCTGATTATCGGTGGCGGCATGGCCTACACCTTCTTCCTGGCTCAGGGCCTGTCCGTTGGTCAGTCCCTCAAGGAAGAGGACTGGGTCGAGCGCGCCGGCGAGATGCTCAAGAAGGCCGAGGAGAAGGGCGTCAAGATCCTGCTTCCCATCGACAACCGCGTTGCCGATCACTTTGGCGAGGACGCTGTTCCCGAGGTTGTCGCTTCCGACGCTATCCCCGACGACCGTGAGGGCATGGACATCGGCCCCAAGACCGAGGAGCTTTACGCCGAGGCTGTCAAGGGCGCTAAGACCGTGTTCTGGAATGGCCCCATGGGCGTCTTCGAGTTCGACAACTTTGCTCACGGTACCCAGGCTATCGCCGAGGCTGTCGCCGAGGCCGACTGCACCTCGATTATCGGCGGTGGCGACTCTGTCGCAGCTGTCAACAAGTTCAACCTGGCCGACAAGATGAGCTGGATCTCCACCGGTGGTGGCGCTTCCATGGAGCTCGTCGAGGGTAAGGCCCTGCCCGGAGTGGAGGCGCTTCTCGATGCCTAATCGCACCCTTCTTATCGCTGGTAACTGGAAGATGAACAACAACGTCGCCGAGGCCGCCAAGCTCGCCGACGAGCTGGCTCAGGCTCTGCCCGAGGTTCCGGCTGGCGTCGAGGTGCTCGTCTGCCCTCCGACCATCGACATCACCACGGTTCATGACCGCATTCAGGCTGCCCCCATCGCCCTCGGTGCACAGAACGTGTACTGGGAGGCCAAGGGTGCCTTCACCGGTGAGTCCTCTTGCGACATGCTCAAGTCCGCTGGCTGCTCCTACTGCATCATCGGTCACTCCGAGCGTCGTGATTACTTCCACGAGACCGACGAGGATCAGAACAAGAAGGCCAAGGCCCTCGTTGCCGCCGGTCTTGTTCCCGTCTTCTGCTGCGGCGAGTCCCTTGAGGTCCGCGAGGCCGGCACCTATGTCGAGCACGTCGTGAACCAGGTCAAGGCTGGCCTTGCTGGTCTTGAGATCACCTGCCCCAAGCAGGTCGTCGTCGCCTACGAGCCCATCTGGGCCATCGGCACCGGCAAGACCGCTACCGCCGAGGACGCTCAGGAGGTCTGCGGCGCTATCCGTGAGACCCTCAAGGAGATGTTCGGCGAGGAGCTCGCTAACGGCATCCGCGTCCTGTACGGTGGTTCCGCTAAGCCCGGCAACATCGCCGAGCTCGTCGCCAAGCCCGACGTTGACGGCGCCCTTGTGGGCGGCGCTTCGCTCAAGGCTGCCGACTTCGCCTCTATGGTCGTCAAGGCAGGCGAGTAGGACATATGGCACAGCGTCATCTTCCTGCACTCCTGATTATCATGGACGGCTGCGGCCTGGCTCCGGCCGATGGCGAGAACGCCGTCGCTGCTGCCAAGACGCCCTTCCTTGACAGCCTGTATGAGAAGTACCCCCACACCACGCTCGGCGCTTCGGGCGAGGACGTGGGTCTTCCCGATGGCCAGATGGGTAACTCCGAGGTGGGCCACCTCAACATCGGTGCCGGCCGCATCGTGTTCCAGGAGCTTTCGCGCATCAACAATGCCATCAAGGATGGCTCCATCGCCAAGAACGAGGTTTTCGTCAAGGCTATGGACGACGTCAAGGCCGAGGGCAAGACCCTTCACCTTATGGGCCTTATGAGCCCTGGCGGCGTTCACTCCCATATGAACCACGTCGAGGCTCTGGTCAAGATGGCTGCCGAGCACGGTGTCAAGACCGTTCGCGTCCACGCCTTTATGGATGGCCGCGACGTTGACCCGCAGTCCGGCGCTGGCTACATGAGCGAGTTCTGCGCCTTCCTGGCTAAGATCTCCGAGGAGACCGGTTGCGACGCTCGCGTCGCCACCGTCTCGGGCCGTTATTGGGCCATGGACCGCGACAACCGTTGGGAGCGCATCCAGCGTGCCTACGACGTCATGGTCAATGCGTCCGATGCCGATGTCGACCCCGTTGCCGGCATCAAGGCCTACTACGAGAAGGATCCGCGCGGCGACGAATTCGTCGAGCCCTTCGCTGCCCACAACGAGGGCATCCACGAGGGCGACGCGGCTATCTTCTTCAACTTCCGTCCCGACCGCGCTCGTCAGATGACCCGCGTGTTCACGGACAAGGAATTCGATGGCTTTGAGCGCGAGCAGATCAAGCTTTCTCACTTTGTGACGATGACCGAGTACGATCCGACGTTTGACGTCGAGGTCGCCTTCCCCAAGACGTTCCCCGAGAACGTCCTGGCCGACGTTATCGCCGCCAATGGCCTGAAGCAGCTGCACACCGCCGAGACCGAGAAGTACGCCCACGTGACGTTCTTCCTCAACGGCGGTATCGAGGAGCCCAAGGAGGGCGAGGAGCGCGTGCTCGTCGCTTCCCCCAAGGTCGCTACCTACGATCTGCAGCCTGAGATGAGCGCTCCCGAGGTGACCGAGAAGCTCGTCGCCGCCATCAACGAGGGTCGCGCTGATTTCTACATCGTGAACTTCGCGAACTGCGACATGGTTGGTCACACCGGTGTCTTCGACGCCGCCGTTAAGGCCGTCGAGGCTGTTGACGATGCCCTGTCCAAGGTTGTCCCGGCGATTCTCGCCAAGGGCGGCTTTGCGCTGATTACCGCCGACCACGGCAACGCCGATCACATGTTTGACGTAGCTTCCGACGGTTCCAAGCATCCGTTTACGGCTCACACCACCAACCGCGTGCCGTTCATCATCGTTGATGAGAAGGCCAAGCTCACCGGTATCGAGGACGGCCGTCTTTCCGATATCGCTCCGACCATGCTCACCATGGCTGGTATTGAGCCTTCCGCCGAGATGACGGGCCGCGTGCTCGCCACCGAGGCCTAATAGAAAACATATACCGTTTTCTAGTAAGGGGGTTGTCCACAATCGGACAACCCCCTTTTGGTATTTTTGCCATTTCTACCCCGTCCCCGAGTGGCAGGGAGGGGAGAGCGGGGGATTGTGGTACAGTACTGGAGTTTGAATTGTTCTATTAAGGAGCTTATCTATGGGTCCGTTCCAGATTCTTCTGTTTGTCGTTTGGGCTATCTCTGCCGTGGCGCTGACGATTCTCGTCCTGATGCATTCCGGTAAGGGCACCGGCGTTTCAGATATGATTGCTAGCTCGCTGTATAACTCCAGCTCTGCCACAGGCGTTATGGAGCAGAACCTTGACCGCCTGACCGTCATCATGGCTGTCGTATTTGCCGTGTGCGTCGTGCTGTGCATGTTCTTCTTCCCGCAGGGCATCGTGGGCTACTAAGCACGAGCCGCATAAATACTTGAAAAAGGGTTCCGCAAGTGCGGGACCCTTTTTGTTTACATATTTGTAACAGAGTCAAAATATCCCCACATACTTCGCCCAACTAAAGAAATTCTCGACCGTTAACCGGAATTAGCCCCAAATCGTGCATAAAATGCGCTACTGTATTGCAAAACGTTGGCCTGTTGTGCATAACCAGCCATAGCAACGGGTCGCGTTTTGATGGTTCGGATCGGGTCGTCTCGACATGTGTCCGACCGAACATTTCTTTGTCCTATCTCATAAGGAGGATGGCATGGCTGATTCTATGTTCCACCAGCCCGTTATGGGTCGTCGCGCCTTTGTTGGCGGCACCCTCGCTGCGAGCTCCATGGCTTTTCTTGCCGCATGCGGCAAGAAGGGCGGCGACGCTTCCGGTTCTGAGTCCGGTTCGACGCTGAACTTCTACATCAACAACCCGGTCTGCATCGACCCCTACAACGTCCAGGAAGATCAGGGTACTCAGGTCGAGTACCAGCTCTTCGACCCTCTGACCTCTTACGACGCCGAGAAGGGCGAGATCGTTCCGCTGGCCTGCGAGTCCTTTGAGGCTAACGACGACGCCACCGAGTTCACCTTCAAGATCAAGAAGGCTAAGTTCCACAACGGTGACGACGTTACCTCCAAGTCCTTCAAGTTCGGTTGGGAGCGCTTGGTCAACACCAAGTCGGCTATCGCTACCGAGTATGGTCCTTCCGAGGTCGCTTATCACCTTTCCATGGTCGAGGGCTATGACGATCTGCTTGCCGGTAACGCTACCGAGCTCACCGGTGTCACCTGCCCCGACGATGAGACCCTCGTCGTCAAGCTGACTTCCGCCTACGCCGACTTCCCCTTCGTCGCCACCCACCCGGCTCTGGCCCCGGTTCCCGAGTGCGCCGAGTCCGATGCCAAGAGCTTCTACCTTGCCCCGATTGGTAACGGCCCGTTCATGATGGACGGCAAGTGGGAGGATGGTCAGGAGATCAACCTCAAGAAGTTCGACGATTACTATGGCGACAAGGCCAAGATCGACGGCGTTCACTTCCAGGTCATCAAGGACATGGAGACTGCTTACAAGGAGTTCCAGGCCGGTAACCTCGACGTCTGCGACGTTCCCGTTGCTCAGATCGATGCCGCCAAGAAGGACCGTGGCGAGTCCAAGGATGGCTACACCATGAGCGACGGTCAGCGTATGCTGCTCGGCGCTGAGCCTTCCACGTACTATCTGACTTGCAACACCACGGCCGAGCCGTTCAACAACGCCGACCTGCGCAGGGGCATCTCCCTGGCCATCAACCGCGAGGCCATCTGCAAGACCATCTTCAAGGGCACCCGTACTCCCGCCGACGGTATCGTTCCTCCGGGCATCGATGGCTACAAGGAGGGCGCATGGGAGTTCTGCGCCTATGACGTCGACAAGGCCAACGAGTACCTCGACAAGGTTGCTCCTGCCGACGCCAACGGTGACCGTGGCATTAACGTGACGCTGTCCTACAACCAGGACGGTGGCCACAAGGAGATCATGGAGTCCATCATCGGCGACCTCGCCAAGGTGGGCGTCAACGCCGTCTCCGATACCCCCGAGTGGTCTGCCCTGCTCGAACAGTATCAGAACTTCAACTACCAGTTTGGTCGTCTGGGCTGGATCGCCGATTACCCGATTATGGACAACTTCCTGTATCCGCTGTTCCACTCCGACTCCCTCGGTGGCGACAACCGTTCCGGTTACAACAACCCCGAGTTCGATGCCAAGGTCGACGAGGCTCGTACCACGGTTGACGACGAAGAGCGAATCGCGAAGATGCAGGAGGCCGACGCCATGGTCGCTGGCGACTGCCCGGTTATTCCGCTGATGTTCTACACGCACACCCTCGCTGGTTCCGACCGCATCAAGCACCTCTATGTTGATCCGCAGAAGCATGCTGATCTGGGTACCGCTGAGCTCGCATAAGATTTGCAGCTTTGGTGAGGGTCAAGTTTTTACGTAGACCTCATGGGAAACATACAGTTCCCCCTAACCTGGGGTAAACTGGCTGATGGTAATTTTGGGATGCCGGTCTGGCGATCGGCATCCCATTTAGGTTAATCCCTAGATAGGGGAGTGGTATGGGTAAGTACATCGTTAAACGTGTGCTTCAGTTCATCCCGGTATTTTTGGGCGTTACGCTGATTCTGTTCGCCCTCCAGAATATCGTGCCGGGAGACCCGATCAAGCTGATCGGTGGAGACAAGGCTCTGTCCCCCGAGGTGGAGCTTCAGCTTCGCGTGCGCTATCACCTGGTCCAGTCGGACGAGGACGGCAACGCGATCCTTGACGAGAACGGCGATCCCGTTCAAACGTCGCTCGTGGACCGTTACGTGTATTACATGAACGGTCTGCTTCATGGCGATTTGGGCAATTCGTATCAGCGCAAGCTGCCGGTTACGGATATCTTTGCCCAAAAGTATCCGTATACGGTCAAACTTGCCGCGTGCGCCATCGTGCTCGAGGCAATCATGGGTATCGGTGCGGGTATCATTTCGGCGGTAAAGCGTTACTCCTTCTGGGATATTTTGGTAACGCTGACCACGTCGATCCTCGTTGCCGTTCCTGCTTTCTGGCTCGGTATGCTGCTGCAGCTGTTCTTTGGCGTCATCCTCAAGGATGCCACCGGCGGCGCATTCTCCATGCCGATTTCGGGTGCCGGCGGTGCTAGCTCTCAGTATCAGGATTGGATGCACTATGTGCTTCCGACCATCACGCTTGCTTCGGTTTCGACCGCCTATGCTGCCCGCATCATGCGCTCGCAGTTGCTCGATGTCATGAACCAGGATTACATCCGTACGGCAAAGGCCAAGGGCCTCTCCAATCGCGCGATCATCATCAAGCATGCGCTTAAGAATGCACTCATCCCTGTCGTTACCTATATTGGTGTCGACTTTGGCGGTATGCTTTCGGGCGCCATCCTGACCGAGACGGTCTTTAACTGGCCCGGTATCGGCTATGAGGTCTATCGCGCCATTAGCATGCGCGACTGGCCCATCGTTATGGGCGGCGTTACGCTCATCGTCGTCGTCGTCATGGTGATCAACCTGCTCGTCGACATTAGCTATGCATTCCTCGACCCGCGCATCCGCCTTGGCGGTCCGTCGGATAAGGCCTAAGGGAGGTACGTCTCATGCAGGAAACTGATTCTCAGTCTCAGGAGCAGGCTACCGCCACCGAGGCCGCGTCTGCTCCCGCTAAGTCCCGCACCCTGTGGGGTGACGCTTTCAAGCGTCTTCGTAAGAACAAGCTCGCCGTCATCGGCGTCTGCTGGATCGTCATCGTCGTTCTCATTGCGCTGACTGCCGATCTGTGGGCCCAGCCTTGGCTCGGCTCTCCGACTGCCTCCGACTCGACCACCATGGCAAAGACGGCGCTTATGGCTCCGTGTGCCGAGCATCCGTTTGGCACCGACGCTCTTGGCCGCGACATTTTGGTCCGTGTTATCTACGGTGCCCGCGTCTCGCTTTCCGTCGGTATTATGGCGACTGCCATCTCGACGGTCATCGGTCTAGTCATGGGCGCCCTCGCCGGTTTCTATGGCGGCATTTGGGATACGATCATCATGCGCTGTGCGGACATCTTCCTGGCGTTCCCGTACGTGCTGTTCGTCGTCGCCATGATCGCCGTTATCGGCCGTGGCCTTCAGAACGTCTTTATCGCCATCGGTATTCTCGGCTGGCCTTCGATTGCGCGTGTCTTCCGCTCTGCAATCTTGACGGTCAAGGAAAACGACTATGTTGACGCTGCGCGCGCGATGGGCGCATCGGACGCCCGTATCGTCATGCGTCACATCTTCCCGAACTCCGTTGCCTCCATCGTGGTCTACGCGACCATGAACATCGGTGGTGCCATTCTGACCGAGTCCGCTCTGTCCTACCTTGGAATGGGCGTTATTCCGCCTACGCCTTCTTGGGGCTCGATGATTCAGGACGGTCAGCAATATCTGATGACCGCCCCCTGGATGATGATCATGCCCGGTCTGGCAATTCTTACGACGGTGCTCGCCTTCACCCTGCTGGGTGACGGTCTGCGCGACGCCCTCGACGTCAAGATGAAGGACGCATAAGGATGAAGAAGAACAAGAACTATGTGGACCTGAAGGACCAGCCGGTCCCCGAGGGCCAGCATCTGCTCGAGGTCGACGACCTCAAGATGTATTTCCACACCGAGGATGGCGTCGTTCGCGCTGTCGACGGTGTGTCCTACACGCTCGATCGCGGCGAGACCCTGGGTGTCGTCGGTGAGTCCGGCTCCGGTAAGTCCGTGACCGCCATGACCATCATGGGCCTTATCTCGATGCCTCCGGGAAAGATCGAGGGCGGTGACGTTCGCTATCGCGGTCGCTCCATCCTCGAGATGACCGAGGAAGAGATGCAGCACATTCGCGGCAACGATATCGCGATGATCTTCCAGGATCCTATGACCTCCTTGAACCCGGTCTATAAGATCGGCAAGCAGGTAGGCGAGGGCCTTCGTCTGCACCGCGGCTACTCCAAGCAGGAGGCACTCAAGCGCGCCACCGAGCTTTTGGACCTCGTTGGCATTCCCGAGCCCGAGAAGCGCGTCAATGAGTATCCGCACCAGTTCTCTGGTGGCATGCGTCAGCGCGTCATGATTGCCATGGCCCTTGCCTGCGACCCCGATATTCTGATTGCCGACGAACCCACGACTGCCCTGGACGTTACCATTCAGGCTCAGATTATTGAACTTATGCAGGAAATGCAGGAGAAGAACGGTAACGCCATCATCATGATTACGCATGACCTGGGCGTTGTCGCCGATATGGCCGACAAGATCATGGTTATGTACGCCGGCCGTCCCGTCGAGTTCGGTACTGCTGAGGAAATCTTCTACGAGAGCCGCCATCCCTACACCTGGGGCCTTATCCGCTCCATCCCGGAGCAGGCTATCGATGAGAAGAAGCCGCTGACGCCGATTCACGGCAACCCGCCTTCGCTCATGAACCTGCCCGAGGGCTGCGTGTTCTCGCCTCGTTGTCCCTATGCGACCGATAAGTGCCGCAAGCAGCGCCCCGAGCGTGTTGTCATCGAGTCCGGTCACTATTCTGCGTGCCACTACGCCGGCGACCCCGAGTTCCTCAAGAACGCTCCTGAGACGTCCCGTACGCGCAGGGATTTCAAGAAGGGAGGCGAGGCGTAAATGGCAGACAAAAACACGCGCACTCCGCTGCTGAAGGTCGAGCACCTCTCTAAGGAGTTCCCTGCAGAGTCCGGCGTGTTCGCCAAGCGTTTTTCCAAGCGCGTCGTCTCTGCTGTAAATGACATCTCTTTTGAGATTTATCCTGGCGAGACCTTTGGTCTGGTTGGCGAGTCTGGTTGCGGTAAGTCCACGACGGGCCGCACCATCATGCGCTTGACCAAGCCGACTGCTGGTAAGGTGTTTTTCCAGGGCAAAGATGTTGCCGAGATGAGCAAGCATGAGATCAAGGACATGCGTCGTGAGATGCAGTTTATCTTCCAGGATCCTTATGCTTCGCTCAACCCTCGTATGACTATCGGCGAGATCGTCTCCGAGCCCATGACCATCCACGGCGTGGGAACCAAGGAGGAGCGCATTGAGCGTGTCCGCGAGCTTCTCGACGTTGTCGGATTGAACCCCGAGCACATCAACCGCTATCCTCATGAGTTCTCCGGCGGTCAGCGTCAGCGTGTCGGCATTGCCCGCGCATTTGCGCTGAAGCCCAAGCTGATTATCTGCGACGAGCCGGTTTCCGCTCTGGATGTATCCATTCAGGCCCAGGTTTTAAACCTGCTCAAGGAGCTCCAGGACAAGTTTGGCACGGCGTATCTGTTTATCGCCCACGACTTGTCCGTCGTGCAGCATATCTCCGATCGCGTTGCCGTTATGTATCTGGGTAAGATGGTCGAGGTCTCGGACTGGAAGACGCTCTACAGCGAGCCTCACCATCCGTACACGCAGTCGCTGCTGTCTGCCGTGCCGGTTCCCGATCCCGATATCCAGAAGACTCGCAAGCGCATCATTCTCGCTGGCGATCCGCCGTCGCCGCTGGATCCGCCGACCGGCTGCCGTTTCCACACGCGCTGCCCGATCGCGCAGGGTATCTGCTCCGAGAAGCTTCCCGAGTTTAAGGAAGTTGCCCCGGGCCACTGCTGCGCGTGCCACTTCGCGGAGCCGTTCCCGATCAAGGAATCGCACATCGACCTGTAGTCGGTTGTTCTTGTCCGGGCCCGCCCTGGAGTTGCCTTTCAGAACGTCCTCGGACATGTCGGAAGCCCCGCTGCGCGCTACGCGCTGCGGGGCTTCCTCCGTCCTGCGGGACGTTCTGAAAAGTAACACCAGGGCGGGCCCTGCGGTAACTCGGCAGGGGGGAGTGCGATTCCTGATCGCTCACTCAATCTAATAAGAAATTGAGTGAGGCCGGAGCTTTCGCTCCGGCCTCCTTATATAAGGGCTCGGCAAAGCCGAGCCACCAAATTTGCATCAGCCCCCAGAACATGTTTGAGAACTGTGCCTGAATTACGTATTTGCAGGCCCCGAATCGGTGTTGCCTCCCGGCGCATTCCGCAGGGGGAGCGATATTTTGCAGCACGAAGTGCGTAGCAAAATATCGCTCATGCCCGAGGACGCGCCGGGAGGCAACACCGATTCGGGGTCGGACATATAGATCTACCAGCGCATTTACAAATTCGTAAACTTTTTTGAAAAAAGTGCTTGCACAGTTCTCGAATCATAGGTTATTATCTTCATCGTTGAACGCGCGGGTCGAACAAAACAAACCGCGAATCAACAACATAGCATGTCGGAGTGGCGGAATTGGCAGACGCGCTAGCTTGAGGTGCTAGTGACCGCTTTTTGGTCATGCGGGTTCAAGTCCCGCCTCCGACACCATCGCATTTGAGAAGCCTCTTCGGAGGCTTTTTTGTTACCGATAGACGGTGGGGTCCACGATGGAAACGCTTGAACGCAACGAGTGGGCAGACGTTGCCCAACTAGTCGAGATCACGAGCGATGCTGTCATCATCTGCGAGCTCGACGGAACCATTCTGCATGTGAATAATCGCTTACTTGGTTTGATGTGCGAGGAACGCGCCGACGTCATCGGTGGAGATGTTAAAGACGTCCTGTACTCGTCCGCTTTTGAACGTGCGACGGAACATCGTCTGCCATTTGAAACCGATGGCTCCGAGAACGAACTGATGCTCAAGTTGAGCGACGGCTCTTTTATTCCCGTCTTGGTTCGTGCGGGCTCCGTAACGCCTCCACGCATCTTTGGGCGCCGCGCACCACGTGTCCTGGTGGCGCTTCACAGTATCGAGGAACAGTATTCTCACGACCGGCAACTCAAGCGTGCGTTATCGGAGCTTAGAGTGGCGAACAAGCGTCTCTCTGGGACGCTCTCGGTCATTATGAGCACTGTGGGCTCCGATGAGTTACCCAGCCTGCTTGATACCGTTTTGAACCAGCTTGTAGGAACGCTCGACGCTTCGGGTGCCGCTATCTATTTTTCTGAGAGCGGCGGCTTTAAGCTTCGCGGTGTTTCCAAGGAGCTGTACGACAGCTACCTGCCCGAGTTTTTGCCGTATGGCGCTGGCATTCCGACGTATGTTCTTCGCGAGTCGCGTGCCTGTCGCTTGTCGATTCAACAGGACCTTGAGGGCGATAGGGCCGCCTCCGGTATGTTCATGGACCTGGATAATCGTTCTAAGCACCTGTTGCGCATGCAGGATATGCCTCCGTACCGCAGCGAGATCTGTCTTCCCGTTTTTTACGGTACGCAGATCCTTGGCGTGCTGGAAGTTGGTTGGAAACGCCCCCAGGCACCGCTTGCCTATGACGTTAATGTGCTCGAGGTCATTTGCGATTACCTGTCTATCCAGCTGGTCGGCATGGCATCGAGCCTTCGTTCCCGTCGCACGGCCGAGCTTGGCCGCTCGCTCAATGTCTTGCGGGATGAGTTGTTTACCTTTCTAGACGATTCCGCCGCGGCTACCCAGGCGGTATCGTCCGAGATCTGCAATATGCTCAACTGCCATTTTTGCCCTATTGAGTATGACGCCAGTCTGGATTCCTACGTCATAGATTTTGAAGGCGGCAGTCGCGTTGCTTTGCCGGACGATCCCGAGAAGTTTTTCTTTTCCACGACGGCGCCAGCGGCACGTTTGGGGGCTGCCCCCGATGGCTTTGAGGCATCTGTTTTGGGCGGCACGAGTGCCGAGGACCTTAAACACGTCCGTATAACTCGCGTTGACGAATCGATGCCTATGGGAGGCTGGCTTAGGGCACATGGCCTGCCTTGCCAGGGTCTCTACGTCGACGCCGGCATCGAGGCGGGGCGCCCGCGCTCTGAGGGCGATGGCAAGCACAGTAACGACGCGATCGTTCCTGCTTCTGTTGCGAAGGGCCCGACGACGCGCGCGCTGCTGCTTCGTGATGGTAGCCAAGAGCCGATTGATGACCTTGAATATGACTACTTGGTGCACTTGGCTCATGACTTTGAACTGATCTATGAAGGCGAATCTCAAAAGCGTGAGGAGCGCCATATCGCTCAGACCCTCCAGATTGGCATGAGAAATTCACTGGGGGATGTTCCGGGAATCGCCGCCGATTCGGTGTACCTGTCGGCCACGAACTCGGCGTTGGTCGGCGGCGATTTCTATACGCTCATCCGTCTTCCCGACGACTGCGCCGTCATGATTCTGGGCGATGTGTCTGGCAAAGGCATTGAGGCTGCATCGATGTCCGCGCTCGTCAAGACGGCCCTGACGGCATATGCCTGGGAGGGCGCTGGACCGGCCCGCATGGCACGCTCCCTTAACAGCATGCTCATGGGCTTCTCGAGGGTCGAGACGTTCGTGACGGCCTTTATCGCCAAGATTGACCTTAAAGCCGGACACGCAACGTATTGTTCGGCGGGCCATCCTCCGACCATGATCATTAGGCCAGAGTCGATGCCGCTGGGTGGCGGCGAGGCCCGTGGGGGAGAGGTCGAGCTACTTGGATGCCAATCGGGCGTAATCGGTGCCTTTGAGAGCATGGTGTACGAGACGGGCGTGTTTGCGTTCGCTCCTGGCGACATGCTCTTCATGTATACGGACGGAACGATTGAGGCCCGCGACCGCACCGGAGCGTTCTTTGGCGAGCAGCGCCTTCGTGACCTTCTGCTCTCTGTCTCGGGTGAGGGCGTATCGGGAATCTGCGGCAAGGTCTTGGGCGAGCTCGATCGATTTACCGAATCGGCGCTGGACGATGACATTGCATTGGTGTCCCTTGAGTTTTTACGGGGTCGTTCATAGACGACGCTGGGCGGGCTGAATCCGTACGGTTGGGGAAACGAATGCATCGAGTGGGCTTTTTTGGGGAACCATGGTCGTATGAATGAGTGGAATGACATAGCGGTTTTGACGCCACCAGGCGATATCGACATCGCCACGGTGCCTGCGCTGCGTCGGCGGTTGGATGCTTTGATTGGCCGCGGCGTGCGTCGTGTCGTCATCAACTGTCATGCTGTTAGCTTTATCGATTCGACGGGCTTGGCATTCCTGCTTACGCGCGCTCGTGAGCTCATGAGGCGAGAAGGCCTGCTTTCGCTCGTCAATGCATCAGGTGAAGTTGTTCGCTTTTTGGAGATTGCTCGTCTTGTCGATATCCTTCATGTCGCGGGGCCGGCGCGGGAGTCTATTCCCGCCATTCCGGTGGGGGAGCTGCCTCGCTGGAGTAAGAGCGTCGAGGTCCGTCAGGGTATCGAGAATCTTCCATACTACCGACATCGCATCGCCGAACTCCTTGAATCGCTTCCGTTGCGCCGTGACGAGCGCTACGATGTCGCATTGGCGTCGGGGGAGGCGCTGGGTAATGCCTATGACCATGCGGGCGGTATCGGGTGCGTCCTGACGGTTCAGGCCTATGGCGATCGCGTTGTGGTTGAGGTGCTTGATCGAGGTGCCGGCTATTCTATCGATGAAACGAGCGAACCGGTCGCATCAGAGGAGCGCGGCCGTGGTATCAAGCTTATGCGTATGCTCGTCGATAACGTGGAGGTTGCTCGTCGTACGGACGGCGCCGGCACGCGCGTGCAGATGGTGAAGCTGTTTAGCGGAGCGCTGGAATCGTGTGCCTAGCCAATCGCTTTAGCGCGTTTAGCTACTAAGAACATGCGGCAGACAAGTTTTTTGAAAAAAGTACTTGCGTCTTTTGGACAACTCGCGTAAATTAATAACCCGCAAGCGGACATGGCTCAGTTGGTAGAGCACAACCTTGCCAAGGTTGGGGTCGCGGGTTCGAGCCCCGTTGTCCGCTCCATTGCATTTCCGGACCGTTTAGGCGGTCCTTTTTCGGCGAAGTGGCCAAGTGGTAAGGCAGAGGCCTGCAAAGCCTTTACCCCCGGTTCGAATCCGGGCTTCGCCTCCAGGCAACATCCGGGCGCTCCGGCGCCCGTTTTGTTTTACATATGCGGACATGGCTCAGTTGGTAGAGCACAACCTTGCCAAGGTTGGGGTCGCGGGTTCGAGCCCCGTTGTCCGCTCCAAACGCAGCAGCCCGACTACTACGGTAGCCGGGCTTTTTTGTACCCGTCGCCTGGGCTCGAACCCGAGAGGGAGCGAGCGTTAAGCAAACGCGGAGCGTTTGTAGCGAGCTGGCGAGGACGCCAGCAGGCGGCCGAAGCCGGTGCGGATCCGCGAAGCGGATACGCGGACGCCCCGTTGTCCGCTCCAAACGCAGCAGCCCGACTACTACGGTAGCCGGGCTTTT
>CABUNB010000018.1 GCA_902492755.1 uncultured Collinsella sp.
CGCAGACGCTCAAGCAGGAATACCTCGATACATACGAGCGAGGTGAATGACATGAAACTATTTGAACAGCTGAAGTCCAATGCGTCGCGCATGGCTGTCTACGCCATCCTCGTGGCAACGGCTTTATGCGGAATCGCGGCACCCGTCTATGCGCTCAACGGGGAGAAAGGCGATGTCGAACCCGCGTACATGGCTTCGACGGTTAAAGACCGGTACAAAGCCTTCTCTGGAGACACGTTTTACGTAGCAGAGTACGACACGACCTACCGTCAGCTTCGCTACAACAAGAGATACGAATATCTAGGCCCAGAAGTAATCAGCTATACATCGGGTTGGTACCGCTCCAGCTATGGACACATAACCCAGTTCAAGTGTAACTACCGTGTGTACAACTAAAGCAACCCGGCCGGGACGAGGGGTGACGCAAAAGCGTCGCCCCTCGTTTTTAACCATGTCAACTGAACCTGGTTCAGTTTGGTTGATTTCCGATCTCAGCCGAACACATTGAGCGGAAAGGCCGTTCCCGCAGTCAGTCGAACGTCCCCGGGGCCCTTCTCAGGCCCCGGGGACGGCATTTTCCCAGTTGAAGGAACGGTGGAGATGTGTTTCGATGGGTCAGATTCGTGTCGTTCCGAAAAGACCGTGAACCTTTTGTGGGACACGCGGCGCCGTGGTACCATAGCCGAGTTTGTTGTCTTGGTCGGAAACCAAGACGCCTTATGCGCTGATCGGTAACCAGCGCCTGACCAATAAGGAGTCCTACCATGAAGCAGGGTATCCATCCCCAGTATGTCGAGTGCACGGTGACGTGCTCCTGCGGCAACACCTTCAAGACGCACGCTACTGTGTCCGAGATGAAGGTCGAGCTTTGCAACGAGTGCCACCCGTTCTACACCGGCCAGCAGAAGTTTGTCGACACCGGTGGACGCGTCCAGCGCTTCGCCGACAAGTTCGGTGGCGCCGCTGCCGCCCAGCTCAAGAAGGCCGAGGAGGCCAAGGCTGCCAAGGCCGCCAAGGCTGCTGAGGCCGAGGCCGCTCGCAAGGCCGCCGCTGAGGCTAAGGCTGCCGAGAAGGCTAAGCGTGCTGCTAAGTTTGCCGAGGAGGCTGCCAAGCAGGCCGCCGAGGCTCCCGCAGAGGCTCCCGTCGAGGAGGCCGCTGCCGAGGCCGAGACCACCGAGGCTGCTGAGTAAATAGCTCGCCGCGGAATCACTCGCATTCATGGCATGAGGGCCGTGCATCCATTTGGATGCGCGGCCCTTTTTCTTTTTAAATTAGTGCAAACTAACCTGTCCCCATGGCACCACATGGCAGAGAGGCGGCGTTTGCCCAGATAGACCTGCCAAAATTAACCTGTCCCATTGTGGCAGGTTGGTCGTAGTTATTACGTGGCGGTCGAGGTCGACCGTATGGGGCGCGCCTTGTTTGGCTAAAGTACAATTATCTGTGTTTAACTCGCCCGCAGCTGCACGGCGTGGGCGATGGCCAAAAAGGAAAACCACATGGGATTCATGTCAAAGCTGCTGTCCTTTGGATCCGATAAGGACCTTAAGCGCTACTACAAGATCGTCGACCAGATCAACGGTCTTGAGCCCCAGTTTGAGAAGATGACCGAGGAGGAACTCCGCGCCCAGACCGATAAGTTCCGCGAGCGTTACGCCAACGGCGAGTCGCTCGACGACATGCTTCCCGAGGCCTTTGCCACCGTGCGCGAGGCTTCCAAGCGCATCACGGGCATGCGCCACTTTGACGTACAGCTCATCGGCGCCATGGCACTTCATGAGGGTCATATTGCCGAGATGAAGACCGGCGAAGGTAAGACCCTCGTCTCCACGTTGGCTGGCTATCTCAACGCTATTGCCGGAAAAGGCGTGCACGTCGTTACTGTCAATGATTACCTTGCCAAGCGCGACTCCGAGTGGATGGGCCGCATCTATAAGTACCTGGGCATGACCGTCGGTCTGCTCCAGAACAACATGCCGCTCGAGCTCAAGCGCCCGGCCTACCAGGCCGACGTCACCTACGGTACCAACTCCGAGTTCGGCTTTGATTACCTGCGCGACAACATGGTTACCCGTCCCGAGCAGCGCGTGCAGCGCGGCCACAACTACGCCATCGTCGACGAGGTTGACTCCATCCTGATCGATGAGGCCAGGACGCCGCTTATTATCTCGGGCGCTGGCACTAAGTCCGCCAGTACCTACAAGGACTTCGCGCGTGCCGTGCGTGGCCTTGAGCGCGGCGAGGACGTGTCGCACGACATGCTCACCGCCACCGAGGATGTTGAACCCACGGGCGACTACGTCATGGACGAGGCCAAGCACACCATTGCCGCCACCGAGCGCGGTCTTAAGAAGATCGAGCGCCGCCTGGGTATCGATGACATCTATGCCGATCTCTCCGGCCAGCTGGTCAACCACCTGCAGCAAGCGCTGAAGGCCCAGTACATGTTCCACCGCGATAAGCAGTACGTGGTCACCAACGGCGAGGTCAAGATCGTCGACGAGTTCACCGGCCGCATTATGGAAGGCCGCCGTTACTCCGAGGGCCTGCACCAGGCCATTGAGGCCAAAGAGGGTGTGCTCGTGCGCGAGGAGAACCAGACCCTGGCCACCATCACCCTGCAGAACTACTTCCGTCTGTACGATAAGCTCTCCGGCATGACCGGCACGGCACTTACCGAGGATGCCGAGTTCCGCGAGATCTACAAGCTGCCCGTCGAGGTCATCCCCTCCAACAAGCCCGTGCAGCGCGTGGACCACGAGGACCTGGTGTACCGCACCATTCAGGCCAAGTACAACGCCGTTGCCGACGACGTTGAGCGTCGTCACGCCAAGGGCCAGCCGGTCCTGGTGGGCACCGTCTCCATCGAGAGCTCCGAGAAGCTGTCCGCCGCCCTTACCAAGCGCGGCATCGCACACGAGGTCCTCAACGCCAAGCATCACGAGCGCGAGGCCCACATCGTTGCCCAGGCCGGACGCTACGGCGCCGTGACCATCGCCACCAACATGGCCGGTCGTGGTACCGACATCCTGCTGGGCGGCAACCCCGACGAGCTGGTGCGCGAGCGCCTTGAGTACGAGGGCCTGACCATGGAGGACGTGACGCCCGAGCAGCTCGAGCAGTTTAACGCCGAGGCCAAGGAGACCTGCAAGGCCGAGCGCGAGCGCGTGCTTGCCGCCGGTGGCCTGACCGTTATCGGCACCGAGCGCCACGAGTCCCGCCGTATCGACAACCAGCTGCGCGGCCGCTCCGGACGTCAGGGCGATCCGGGCGAGACCCAGTTCTACCTGTCGCTCGAGGACGACCTCATGCGCCTGTTCGGCGGCGACAAGATGGACCGCGTCTCCAAGATGATGGTCACGGCCGACATGGGCGACGACATGCCCATCCAGCACAAGATCATCTCCAAGGCCGTCGAGAGCGCCCAGCACAAGGTCGAGAGCATCAACTTCTCCATGCGTAAGAGCGTCCTTGAGTACGACGACGTCATGAACAAGCAGCGCCAGGTCATCTACGCCGAGCGCAATAAGATTCTGGACGGCAAGGACCTGACCGATCACATCACCGAGGTCATGCACGATACCGTGTACCGCTGCGTGCAGGAGTTCTGCACCAAGGACAGTCACGATGGCGAGCGCGACCTGGAGGGTCTGCGCAAGTGGGTTGTGGAGCTCACCGGCCACATCGATACGCCGAAGTTCCCCGACGAGGATTATGAGGCCCTGGCTGCCGATGTCCTGGCTTACGTAGAGAAGTGCTACAACATGAAGGCCGAGCGCTTGGGCGAGGACCTGATGCGCGAGCTCAACACCCAGGTCATGCTGCGCGTCATCGATACCCGTTGGATGAACTACCTGCAGGAGATGGACTACCTCAAGACCGGCATCGGCCTGCGCGGCTTTGGCCAGCGCGACCCGTTGGTCGAGTACAAGACCGAGGCCTACGGCGCGTTCCAGATGCTCGTCGATACCATGTATGAGGATTACCTGCGCACGGTTCTGCGCATCGAGATCAAGGCTGCCCCGCGTGCCGTGGAGCACAAGGAGGAGCCCGCGCTCGAGGGTGCGCGCTTCTCCGGTCCTGCCGAGGTCGATGGCGACAACGGCGACTCGGTGTTGCGCAAGCAGGCACAGGTGCAGGCCCGCACGGCTGTCCAGGGTGGTCCGGCTGCCGTCAACAACGGTGGCAAGGTGACCACCTATCGCAAGTCCGAGAGCGACGATCCGTACGTCAACGTGGGCCGCAACGACCCGTGCCCCTGCGGTAGCGGCAAGAAGTTTAAGTACTGCCACGGCAGGAATCGTTAATGGCTGAGGCTTTAGAGGTAACGCCCGCCGAGCTGGACGCGTTCGCGGACCGGCTCGGCGAGGTCGAGTCGTATCTCCATTTGGACGAAAAGCGCACACGCGTGACCGAGCTCGAGGCCAAAAGTGTTGCCCCTGGCTTTTGGGATGACGCCGACGCCGCCCGTGCCACCATGGAGGAGATCGCTCGCACCAAGGAAGATATCGCTGCCGTGGACACCGCGCGCGGCGAGCTTTCCGATGCCCGCGCCGCGCTGGAGCTTGCCGAGGAGATGGGGGATGACCCCGACGCCGTCGCCCTTCGCGAGGAGGCTACAGCCACGGCTGAGCGCCTGGCCCGTGCCATCGATGAGCTTGAGCTTTCGAGCTGGTTTACCGGTGAGTTCGATCACGGCGATGCCATCGTGACCATCAAGCCCGGACAGGGTGGTCTGGAGGCCCAGGACTGGACCTTCATGCTCTTTAAGATGTACATGAAGTACTGCCAGCGTCGCGGCTGGAAGGTCACCATCAACGACTGTCCCGCGGCCGAGGTCATCGGCATCGACCGCGCGACCTTTACCGTCGAGGGCAAGGACGCATTTGGCATGCTGCGCGCCGAGGCCGGCGTCCACCGCTTGGTTCGCATTAGCCCCACCGACGACAAGAAGCGCCGCCAGACCACGTTCGCCGGCGTCGAGGTCATCCCCGTGCTACCCGATGATATCGACATCGAGATCAGCCCCGATGACATCCGCGTGGACGTGTACCACGCGAGCGGCCCGGGCGGTCAGGGCGTGAACACCACCGACTCCGCCGTGCGCGTGACGCATTTTCCCAGCGGCATTGTGGTCACCTGCCAAAACGAGCGCAGCCAGATCCAGAACAAGGCCGCGTGCATGCAGATCCTCAAGGCTCGCTTGTACGAGATTGAGCTCGAGAAGCGCGCCGAGGCGCTCGATGAGATCCGCGGACCCAAGACCACGATTGGTTTTGGCAACCAGATTCGCAGCTACGTGCTCTACCCGTACCAGATGGTCAAAGACCTACGCACGGGCGTGGAGACCAGCAATGTCGAGGCCGTCCTTGACGATGGCGACCTGGACCCGTTTGTTATTGGCTACCATCGCTGGGCCACTGGCAATGCCGACGCGGAGACCCCATCTGCATAAACCGCCCGTTTTATGTGGAAATGGATAAAACCCTCCGAGCAGGGTGGTTTTGTATCCAAAGCAAACCCTGCGCAGGGGTGGTTTTTGTTCGGCGAATCGGTAGAATCGAATACAGCAAGAAGTTCGAAGCGCATCCGTTTGGGTGCGCTTTTTTGAGGGAGGTAGCATGGCATATCGTCTGGACATCAAGCGCATTCTTTCGATGAACTTCTTTCACGACCTGCCCCAGATCATGTTGGGGTGTGCCTTGGCCGCCATCGCGACCGACCTGTTTTTGATTCCCAACGGTCTTGCCGCCGGTGGCGTTACGGGCCTTGCCACCATTATCCAGGCGGTCGGCGCGGCGCGAGGCGTGTCGCTTCCCGTTGGTATTCAGACGATCGTGATGAACGCCTTGCTGTTGCTGGTCGTTATGCGCGAGGGCGGCATGTTCTACGTGGTGCAGACGGCGACCGGTTTTGTGCTGCTGGGTTTTTTCACCGACCTGTTCGCTCCGTTTGTGGCGCCGCTGGCACATGCCGACCTGATGCTGCCCGCTATGTGGGGCGGCATTATCACGGGCATCGGGTATGGCATGGTGTTGCGCGCCGGTGCCAACACTGGCGGCTCTGACACGATCGGCCAGATCATCTCGCGCAACACATCGCTGCCGGTTGGCTCGACCGTCATGGCGATCGATGTTGCCGTGTGCGCGCTGTCGGCCCCGGTCTTTTCGGTCGAAAACGCGCTGTATGCGGGCCTTTCGATGGTCATTAGCGGCTACGTGATCGATGCCGTGGTCGACGGTGGCAACAGGCGCCGTATGGTGCTCATCATCTCGGACAAGTTTCCCGATATCGCGGCCGACATCATGTATGGCCTGGGCCGCGGCTGCACCAAGTTTAGGGCGACCGGCATGTACTCGGGTGCCGAGAAGCCGGTGATCATGGTCATTGTGAGCCGCCGCGAGCTCAACACCCTCAAAACGATCGTGCGCGAGCGCGATCCTCACGCCATTGTGACGGTCGCCGACGTTACGGAAACCTTCGGTGAGGGATTCAAGGACATTAACGCGTAGGGCCGACTGCGTTCCATCCAAAAGACGTTCACATTGATAAACCGTTTCATCAGCGGTTCTGCCTGCTCAATTGTTCAAATAATGATAAATACTCTGGTAAAGCTTCCAGTTTCCAGCATAATGAATGACGTACGTGCATCGCGGCTGTGTTGGGACTACCTTTCCGTGCCGTGCGCATCTTGTCTTAAGAGGATGAAAGGAAGGCACAATGAGCGACGAAGAGCTCAAAAAGGTTGCCAACGAGGTAAGGAAGGGCATCGTCACCGGCGTGCACGCTGCCAAGTCCGGCCATCCGGGCGGTTCGCTCGGCGCTGCCGACATCATGACCTATCTGTACTTTGAGGAAATGAACGTCGACCCGGCCGACCCCCGCAAGGCCGACCGCGATCGCTTCGTGCTTTCCAAGGGTCATTGCGCGCCTGGTCTGTACGCTGTGCTCGCCGAGCGCGGATTCTTCCCCAAGGAGGATCTCGAGACGCTGCGCCACATCGGCAGCCACCTGCAGGGTCACCCCAACATGAACGACACCCCGGGCGTCGATATGTCCACCGGTTCGCTCGGCCAGGGCATCTCCGCCGCCGTGGGCATGGCCGTTGCCGCCAAGCACTGGGGCGACGACTATCGCACCTACGCCCTGCTGGGCGACGGCGAGAGCGAGGAAGGCCAGGTTTGGGAGGCCGCCATGTTTGCCGGCAACCAGCAGCTTGACAACCTCTGCGTGATCGTCGACCACAACGGCCTGCAGATCGACGGCCCCGTCGAGGAAGTCAACGACCCCATGCCGCTCGCCGACAAGTTCCGCGCCTTCAAGTTCCACGTGGTGGAGCTCGCCGACGGCAACGATTTCGATCAGATCCGCGCCGCCTTTGCCGAGGCCCGCGCCACCAAGGGTCAGCCGACCGCCATTATCGCCGAGACCACCAAGGGCAAGGGCGTTTCCTTTATGGAGAACCAGGTGGGTTGGCACGGCAAGGCCCCCAACGATGAACAGTTTGAGCAGGCCATGGCAGAGCTCACGGCCGCCGGAGAGGAGCTCTAGGATGGCAGACGTCAAGAAAATCGCCACGCGCGTAAGCTACGGCGAGGCCCTCGTCGAGCTCGCCAACGAGCACGACGACTTTGTGGTCCTCGACGCCGACCTGGCCGCCGCCACGCAGACCGGCAAGTTTAAGGCCGCCTGCCCCGATCGCTTCTTCGATGTGGGCATTGCCGAGAGCAACCTGATGGGTGTTGCGGCTGGTATCGCAACCACCGGTCGTGTTGCCTTTGCGAGCACCTTTGCCATGTTTGCCGCTGGCCGCGCCTTTGAGCAGGTCCGCAATTCCATCGGCTACCCGCACCTTAACGTTAAGATCGGTGCCACGCACGCCGGTATCTCGGTGGGCGAAGATGGCGCCACGCACCAGTGCTGTGAGGATATCGCCCTGATGCGCGTCATCCCCGGCATGACCGTGATTGTTCCCGCCGACGACGTGGAGGCCCGCGCCGTGACGCGCGCCGCCTACGAGTGCGACGGCCCCGTGTACATGCGCTTTGCCCGTCTGGCCTCGCCGGTCATCAACGACCCCGAGACTTACAAGTTCGAGGTGGGCAAGGGCATCGTCATGCGCGAGGGCACCGACGTGACCATCATCGCCTGCGGCCTGATGGTCGGCGAGGCCCTCGAGGCCGCTGAGCAGCTTGCTGCCGAGGGCATCGATGCCGAGGTCATCAACATGCACACCATCAAGCCCATCGACGCCGACCTGATCGTCAAGAGCGCCACCAAGACCGGCCACGTCGTGACCGTCGAGGAACACTCCGTGATCGGTGGCCTGGGCAGCGCCGTTGCCGACGTCCTGTGTGAGCAGTGCCCGACGCCGCTCAAGAAGATTGGCGTCAACGACATCTTCGGCGAGTCCGGCCCGGGTGCCGAGCTCCTGCACAAGTACGGCCTGGACGCCGCCAACATCGTGGCGACCACCAAGGAGTTCTTGGCCTAGGTAACGATACAGCCTGATGATTTGACAGGTTGATATGAATCGGGGCGACGGTTATCGTACCGTCGCCCCGATTTGTCTATCGAGCCTTGATGCCGGCTGCAAGGGCATCGGCGTAAATCTTGTCAACCGAGAAGAGCGTGTCGCTGGACGGCGCGTTTGCCGCCTGCATCTCAGAGATGATGGTATCCAGCGAAACCGTGCCCATCGATTGCAGATTAAGCATGATGCTGGCTTCGTCATCGGTGCAGGTGGGCGAGGAACTTTCGAAGGCCGGTAAATGGTGCATGGCCGCATCGTAGGCCCAGCGACGGATCCAAATCTCGACATAGCGCCCGTTGCCCAGGTCGAGATCTTTCGTGATGCTCGTTTCAACATCGCCGGCAGCCTCAGCCTTGTGATCGAAGCCTTCGACCCAGCCGATTTCCTTGCTGGGATAGCGAGATGCATAGAATACAATTTTGTCGCCTTTGACGACCGGCAACACCTGACCGCTCCAATACTCGGGCAGGTCGATCGTAAAGGTCTGGGCTTCGGCATGAAGTGCCGCGGCCTTGCGCTCTTCTGCCGCCTTGCGCTGCTCCTCTTCTTTGGCGGCGACGGCGGTGTCGCGGCGGTTCGTTGCGGCGTGTTGCAGCGCATCGACGTTGGGCGCGTCCTTGCCCTTGTATGCCATGGCGAGCGTCACAGCGTCGTTGATCTCGTCGTCGGTTACCTCGGCGGCGTCGATGGGCGTAAAGTCCAAAACCGAATCCTGCTCGGCGAGTTCTGCCAAGTCGATCTTCTCGCCCTTGGCAAAGACGTCGTCGATAGTAAGCTCGGCTTTTGTACAAGGCACCTGGTAGATGGCGCCATCGGCGGCGATGGGGGAGCCGGCCGCCTTGAGCGTGTACTTGCCCTGGATAAGCTTGATGCCCGAGCCGTCGGAAGCGACATATTCGACCTTGTCGACTTTCTTTCCGTCGACCGTCTTGCCCTTTACGCGCACCGGCACACGAGAAGCGCCGTTATCGGTGTCCCAACCTTCAGCCTTTACACTCACCACGAGTGCATGCTTGGAATGCGCCGACTCATACTGCTCCTGCTCCTGAACATGCTGCTGATGCAGGTGATACGCCAGCCCACCGCCCCCGCCAACAACGATTACCGCCGCGCAGACGATAGCGATCGCGACGCCTTTCTTGGACTTCTTGCTGGGGGCGGGCGAACCCACAGGTGCCGGCGCAACCGCGGACTCGGCTACGGGCATAGCCTGTGTCCCGTCAAGTGCAGCCCCGCATCCCACGCAAAACCGAGCCTCATCAGCAAGCTCAGCACCACAATAAGGACAAACCATATCAACCTCCAGCAAGCCTAGAGCTACCCATCTAGCCCAACTGTAAAGCGAAAACCCCACCCCAAGTTGCGCAACAATGAGCCCCAATATAAGTTGCGGTGAAATAGGGACTGATTAGGGCTTTTAACTGCTAAAACAGCCCCTATTTCACCACAACTTCTAAAGAGGCCTTATCAAGTAAGGCTTCTATTGGGAAAAGGGCCCAGCACAACAAAGTGCAATTCAGCCAGACCCATGCATGGTTTTGCTGCATTCAAGACGAACGCATCGACTCCTTAGTAGCCGCAGGCCGCGCACAGGGTTACCTCCCAAATCTTTCCGCAGGACGGAGGAGCCCCCGCAGCGCGAAGCGCGCAGCGGGGGCTCCGACATGTCCGAGGACGATTTGGGAGGTAACCCTGTGCGCGGCCGGACAGATCCCAAAGCCCGCCATGCTTCTTATGTGCAGCAAAGGCAATCCTGCTAAAATACAAAGCGCTCATGTAGTTTAAACGCACGACGATAAGGAGCACCAGTGGGTAACCACTTCCGTACCTCCGGTGCGGGCGATGAAGCCCCCAAGACGCAGCCGAGCGTCGCGGGCAGTCGTTTCGCCACTCCGGATTCAGAGGATCAGCTGTTTAGCCCGATCCCCGCACAGCCGGCAGATCAGGCACAGCCGGCGGCAGATCCCTTTGCCTACAATCCCAACAACGATGTTGCGCTTTCCGGCACGGCTGGCTTTGAGCCCGTTCAGACGGTGACCGCCCGCGTGGCTCAGCCTCAGACGAGCGCCGCCACGCCGCAGCCTACCATGGCCGGCATCCCCGACCCCATGGCCCCCGCGGCTCCCGCGCCGCAGCCCGCGCAGTCCGGTCTTTTTGCCGGCATTCCCGACCCCACGCAGCCTGCGGCTCCCGTGGTCGAGCGCGATCAGGCCGCCGAGGTCGCAAGCCTCGACAATGCGCTCAACAACCCCGACTTCACGTCGGTGTTTGCGCCCATCGATCCGCAGGCCAGCCGCAAGAAGATGGCCAAGCAGGCCGGTGTCGAGCCCGTCATCCTTATGGAGCATGTCACCAAGATCTATCCGGCACAGCCCAACAAGCCTGCACTCGACGACATCAACATCGAGATCTATCCGGGCGAGTTCGTCTTCCTGGTCGGTCACTCCGGCTCGGGTAAGACCACGCTGCTGTCGACGCTCAACCGCGACGTCAAGCCGACGAGCGGTCGCATCCTGGTTGCCGGTCAGGACCTCATGAAGATCAAGAACCGCAAGGTTCCGTTCCTGCGCCGCCAGATTGGCGCCGTGTTCCAGGACTTTAAGCTCCTGCCGCAAAAAACCGCCTACGAAAACGTGGCGTTTGCTCTGCAGTGCATCGGCAAGCCCAAGGGCGTCATTCGCAGCCAGGTGCCCGAGGTGCTGCGTCTGGTCGGTCTGGCCGATCAGATGGACTCGCTGCCCGATCAGCTTTCCGGTGGCGAGCAGCAGCGCGTTGCCGTCGCCCGCGCTATGGTCAACCGTCCGCCGCTGCTGATCTGCGACGAGCCCACGGGTAACCTCGACCCGGCGATCTCGCTGGGCATCATGAAGCTGCTCGAGCGCATTAACCGCACCGGCACCACCGTGATCGTCGCCACGCACGACCGCGAGATGGTCGATAGCATGCACCGTCGCGTGATCGCCCTCGAGGGCGGCCACGTTATCCGCGACCAGGAGAGGGGAGGTTACGGCAACTATGGCACCAACTAACGTGGGCTACTCCTTCAAAGAGGCAATCAGCCACTTCTTCCGTAACTGGACTACCTCGCTCGGCGCCGTCATCACGATCTTCCTTTCGCTGTTTATCATCGGCCTGTTCATCATGGGCTCCGCGATGCTGAACTCCGTGATCGGCACCGTCGAGGATCAGGTTGTCATTAACGCGTTCATTAGCGATGACGCCGATCAGGCCGATGTTCAGGCTTTTGAGGCCGAGCTTAAGACGTGGAATAACGTCAAGTCCGTTACCTATAAGGATAAGGACGACGCGCTGGCCGAGTATACGAGCAAGATGTCGGGCAACGCCGACGCCACCATGAGCGCGCTCGATGGCCAGAACCCGCTGCCGGCTTCGTTCGCAATTGAGATGGACGATCCATCCAAGGTCGAGAGCACGGCCCAGAAGCTCAAAAAGAACGCCGATTTTCAGAAGATCGCGGACGACGGCGACGTCAACGCGAGCGTGCTGTACGGCCAGGAGGAAGTGAGCTGCCTGTTCCAGGTGACCAACTACATCCGCATCGCCGCCGTGGTGCTCGTTGCCCTTCTAACCTTTATCGCATTCATCTTCATCAACAACACGATTCGCCTGTCCATTACGGCGCGTCGTCGTGAGATTGCGATTATGCGTCTGGTCGGCGCCAGCAACGGCTTCATTCGTGGTCCGTTTATCACCGAGGGCGTACTGCAGGCCATTTTGGGCTCGCTGCTTTCCATCGGCGTTCTGGAGCTGCTGCGCAATCTGATGATTCCGCGTCTGCAGGAGAGCATCGGCTGGATGTCGTTTGCCCTGCCGATGCAGTACTATCTGGTGACCTATGCTGCGCTGATTCTGGTCGGCGTGATTATCGGTCTCTTTGGTTCTGCCATCGCCATGCGCCGCTACCTGCGCGTGTAGGCACGCCTGGAATTCATCCCTTCCAACGGGTCGTCTCTTATGGGGCGGCCCGTTTTTTGATCCCTAGGGGACGGCAGGAAAGCGAATCATTTGGGTAGACTCTTTGGAGTTCGCAATCGATAGTTAGGAGGCGCCATGGGGCGCAATAACAAGCATAAGCGTGGAGCTCGCAATAAGCGCGGGCCGGTGCGCAGCGAACGCCGTCCGAGCCTGACCGGACGCGTGCAGCTCCATGAGCATAGCGCCTATGTCATAACCGAGAGCGGCGACTACAAGGTTATGGGCCGCGGTAAGCGCGAGATCATGGATGGCGATACCGTTGCCGTGAGCATTAAGAACAGCCCGCACGGTGAGCGGCGCGCCGTGATCGAAGGCGTGGTTGAGCGCGCAGCCATAAGCGTGGTGGGTACGTACCAGACCGCTGGTCCGCTCGGTGTGATCGAGCCGCTCGATTCGCGCCTGAAGGCCGACTTCTTCATTCTGCCCGAGGATACCTCGGCGGATCGTCTGGGCGTCCACCCGGGTGATGCCGTTGTCGCGCGCATTTTGACCTACCCGACGCGCCTGGAATCGGGCACCGTGACGATCGAACGCCGCATTGGCGGAGATGACGCGCCCGATTTGGGCGTTCAATATGTGATGGCGCGTTATGGCTATACCGATAGCTATCCCGAGGCCGCGCTGGACGAGGCCGAGGGGCTTTCGCTCGATGTGTCCGCGGCGCTTAAGGACCCGCTCCGCCGCGATCTGCGCGACCGCTTTGTCATCACGATCGACCCGGTCGACGCGCGTGACTTTGACGATGCCATTTCGCTGGAGCGCACGCCCGAGGGTGGCTACAAGCTGGGTGTGCATATCGCCGACGTTTCACACTATGTGGCTTGGGACGGGCATATCGATCTTGAGGCTCGCCATCGTACGACATCGGTGTATCTGGCCGATCGCGTGCTTCCCATGCTGCCCGAACGCCTGTCCTGTGACTTGTGCTCGCTTCGCCCTGACGAGGACCGTCTGGCGTTTACCGTTGACATTGAGCTTGATGCGCAGGGTCGCGTGCGGCATTACGATCCGTACCCCAGCGTGATTCGCTCGCGTGTGCGTATGGACTACGACGGCGCCGAGGCGCTGCTGGTGCGTGCCGGCGCGGTTGAGTATTCGGTGCTGGAGGGTGCGGCCGAGGATGTTGCGGCTGCTGAGGCCTCGCGCGAGGAAGCGCTTGAGCGCGGTCTTGCGTGCGAGGAGGCCGCCCGCGGCTACAACGTCGACCTCGGCAATTTCCTTGTCGCCGCCAACGAACTCGCCGAACTTCGCCGTCGTATTCGTCGCGTCCGCGGCTCAGTCGATTTTGACACGGCCGAGATTCGCGCTCTATTGGACGAGGACGGAGTACCCGTGCAGATTGTGGCGCGTGAGCGTTCGTGTGCCACGTCGCTTATCGAGGAAGCCATGCTGCTCGCCAACGAGTGCGTTGCAGAGTGGCTGGCAGACCGTGATATCGAGGCCTGCTATCGCGTGCATGAGGATCCGAGCCCCGATAGCCTGCACGGTGCCGCCGTTGCGCTGGCGCAGCTGGGCATCATCGACGATCGCCGTGCTGCCGGTATTGCCCTGGGGAGTCCCGATGAGCTGCAGGCTGCAGTTGATGCTGCCGCCGGTACGGCAAACGCACCGCTCGTCAACACGCTGCTTCTGCGCAGCATGCAGCGTGCGCTGTACAAGCCGCGCAACGAGGGCCACTTTGCGCTCGCCGCGTCGTGCTACTGTCACTTTACGAGTCCCATCCGTCGCTATCCCGATCTGGTGGTGCACCGCGTGCTCAAACTGCAGTTGGCCTATGAGCAGCTCGGCGGCAAGGACGCCTTGGTCCGTACGCCGCGGCTGATCGGCAAGGGGCGCGAGTCGCTGCCGCGCATTCTGCCGCAGATTTGCCGTGCGTGCAGCGATGCGGAGCGTGCGGCCGATGCCGCCAGTCATGCGACGCAAAAGATTAAGATTGTCCAGTACTATGAGGACCGTCTGGGCGAGCGCTATGCCGGAACCGTCTCGTGGGTTAGCAGCATGGGCCTCTTTGTGCGCTTGGACCTGACGCAGGTCGAAGGCTTGGTTTCGATCAAGAGCCTGGGCAACGAGTGGTTCGAGTTCGACGAGGATGCGCTTACGCTGACGGGCGCCGACACGGGGACTCGCTATGAACTGGGCCAGCGCGTGATTATCGAGGTCTCGCGCGTCAATACCACGCGTGGGCACTTGGACTTTAAACTTATCCATTAGCCAAATCCCGACTCATGGCGGGAGAGCGGAGGGCGGTCTTTCGGGGCCGCCCTCCGCATTTGGATCATGGCTACCTTGCCGTCTGCTCGGCCGCCCGCTTACCTGCTATTCGAGAGGTAAAACCTACCAAAATAAACCTGTCCCTTTTTGGCAGGTTTACAAGAAAGCGGGGATGAGATGGCGACGGTGTACGGTTATGCGCGGGTGAGTTCGCGCGATCAGAATCTGAATCGGCAGCTGGATGCGCTGGGCGCCTATGGCGTGGGCTCGGCGAATATTTATGCCGACCATGCGAGCGGCAAGGACTTCGATCGCCCGCGGTATCGCGAGCTGCTGCACATCCTGGGAGACGGGGACGTGCTGGTGGTGCTTTCTATCGACCGACTTGGCCGTAATTACTCCGAGATTCTTGAGGAATGGCGACGCATTACCAAGGAGCTCGGGGTTGCCATTGTGGTGTTGGACATGCCATTGCTTGACACGCGCGCCAGGGCTAGCGGCGCGCCGGATGTGACCAACACCCTGATTGCCGATATTGTGCTGCAACTGCTGAGCTACGTGGCGCAGGTGGAGCGCGAGAATATCCATCGGCGCCAGGCGGAGGGGATTGCGGCGGCGCGGGCGCGAGGGGTTCGTTTCGGTCGACCTCGCAAGCCGTGCCCTCCTCAGTTTGAGCTGGTGCGCGATAGCTATGAGGCAGGCGATATTACCCGCAGCCAGGCAGCAAAGTGCCTGGGCGTGTGCGTGGGGACGTTCGATCGCTGGATGCGCGAGGCGGGGTAGGGGTTTGCGTCGCTTTGGCGCTTCCTGTTGCGATTCAAATTTTGATACGGTGACGATGTCATTTGGGGCTACACTCGCTGATATTCAAAAAAAGGAGGTAGGCCCTTGGCGCGCGTAAAACAAATAATCGGATGGACCGCGATCGTTCTGTTTACTGCAACGCTGGCGGGCATCTGGGTGCTGACGGAGCAAAATGCGGTGGAGACGTCGTTGCTGAGCGAGTCCACCGCGCGTGTGGTGGAGGGTCAGGCTACGGGCGTACAGGCTGCCGATGTCACGGGTGAAGCTCAGACGGAGAACGGAATGACCGGGGGCACCGATTCGGCTGCCTCGAATGTACGGTCTGGCCGACTTGCTTCCATTCGCATGTGGGTGGGCACGAACGTCCGTCGCGTTGCCCATACCGTAGAGTTTTTCTTCGTCGGATTGTTCGCCTCGGTGGTCGTGGTTTGCCTTTCCAGGCGTCCGTGGAGCGTATGCTCCCGTTGCGTGCCCGTATTGCTCTTTTGCGCCGCCTGCTCCGTTGGCGATCAGGTGCATAAGATCTTTGTTCCTGGCAGGCATTTCGACGTTATCGATTTAGGATTCGATGCTGCGGGCTATGTCACCGCGATGCTGTTGGTATTGCTGGCAGCGGCGCTGGTGCGCCATGCGACTCGGCCGATCGGCGCCCATGCGAGGCGCTAGCCGGTAACAAACCCGTTTCTGACAATGCGACCTTGTTGAATTATTTTGTGTCGCGCGTATTTCCGAGCGGTCGGATTTGAGGGGCGAGCGGTAGAACGCTCGCCCGTGGTGCGCCACGATGCGGCACAATGTACCGTAAAAGCTGTTTGTATCCGGTACGAATCGTTCGTTGGTCTTTAATTCTTCTCAACGGAGGTGTTTGAGATGGCAAACGGATTGCTTTTGCGGCTTCGCGAGCGTGAGCTCAGCGCGAGCCCGGCGGAACGCAATGTCATCGCATATGTAAGCGCTCATCCGCACGAGGTGGTCGGGCTGTCCGTCCGCGGTCTTGCCGATGCCACGTTCTCCTCGCCCTCGAGCATTTTGCGCTTTTGCAAGCGCTTGGGTTTTGCGGGCTACAAGGAGTTCCAGCGCGAACTGATTGCCGAGCTGGCACTCTTGGGTGACAAGAAAGACGTTGCCCTCGAGGACATCTCCATGGATGACAGCGTTGAACGTATCGTGGGGAAGGTGATGAAAAGCAACGTGCGCACGATCGAAGCGACGGCGCGAACGCTCGATTACACCGTCTTGGAGCGATGCGCGGCCTATCTTAAGCGGGCACGTGCAGTCAATCTGTTCGGTATCGGTGCCTCTCGTTTGGTCGCGCACGATCTGGCGCAAAAGCTCATGCGTGTCGACAAAGAGTGCCATCTGTACGACGACTGGCATGATCAGCTCTTGTGTGCCAAGAACATGCATGAGGGCGATATGGCAATCGCCTTTAGCTACTCGGGCTTGACGCAAGAGGTGCTGGACTGCACCGCCGAGGCCCAACGTCACAACTGTCCCGTTGTGGCCGTGACCAAAGTAGATGGATCATCCAAGCTTGCCACCATGGCCGATGCCGTGCTCGGCGTCGCTGCGAGTGAGCCCTTGGTCCGCAGCGGTGCCATGGCTTCGCGTATGGCCCAGCTTATGGTTGTCGATGCCCTGTACGCTGCTTACGTTGCCAGCGACTACGAACGGGCGACGCATGTCATTAAGCAAAACTACATCGAGAAACAGGAAAGATGAGGTGAATGAAATGCTCGATTTAACAAAATTCACGACCGAACAGCGTAATCAAAGGTCTATGGACCTCGATACGATGACATCGCTGCAAATCGTCACGACGATGAACGATGAGGATCTTCGTGCCGTCCAGTCGGTCACAAAAGTGCTGCCCCAGGTTGCCACAGCAATCGACTGGGCTGCTGAGGCACTCGAGCGCGGCGGGCGCGTCTTTTACATGGGCGCAGGCACCAGCGGTCGTCTGGGCGTACTCGACGCTTCGGAGTGTCCGCCCACGTTTGGCGTGTCACCCGATCTGATTGTCGGGCTCATTGCCGGAGGCGAGACGGCGTTTATCAAGGCTGTCGAAGGTGCCGAAGACAGCGAGGAGCTTGGCGCGAGCGACCTGCGGGGGCGTGGACTCTCGGACAAGGATCTTGTCGTTGGCCTGGCGGCAAGCGGTCGTACTCCCTATGTGGTGGGCGGCCTTGTGTACGCCAAGGCAACTGGGTGCAAGACGATCGCAATTGCCTGCAACCAAGGGTCGAAGATCGGGGAGAGCGCAGATCTTGCCATTGAACCCGTGCCCGGTCCCGAGGTACTGACCGGCTCAACGAGGCTCAAGGCGGGAACGGTTCAAAAGCTCATTCTCAACATGATTTCGACCGGTGCCATGGTCAAGATCGGCAAGGTATACCAAAACCTGATGGTCGATGTGCAGCAGACGAACGAGAAGTTGGTGGTGCGCGGCCAGAACATCGTGATGGAGGCGACCGGCTGCACGCGCGAGTGCGCTATTCAGGCGCTTGCAGATGCCGGCGGCCACGTAAAAACCGCTATTGTCTCGGTACTGCTGGACTGCGATGCCGAGCAGGCTGCGGTAGCTCTTGAGCGAGCGCGAGGCCATGTCCGTGCTGCGGTGAGTGGCCATGAGAAGAGCAATGCCGATGCCCAATAGGTGCGCGGCGTGAGCTGATATGACATCCAGACGAGATACCCAATACAAGGAGGAGTTATGACGAACAAAGAGCTGGCTCAAAAGCTGCTGGACCTTTTGGGCGGTAAAGACAACGTGCTGGCAAACGCGGCGTGCATGACGCGCCTGCGCGTGACCGTCAAAGACACGGGCAACGTCGACACGGAGGGTATTAAGGCACTCGACGGCGTGATGGGCCTGGTCGAGGACGACACGATGCAGATCGTGCTGGGTCCGGGCAAGGTGAATAAGGTGCTCGAGGAGTTCTCCAAGCTCACCGGCCTTGCGAAAGGCGTTGCTGACGAGAGCGTGGTTGACGCTGCGGCCACAAACAAGGCCGCGCAGAAGGCAAAGTACGAGTCCAAGCCGGTTCAGGCCTTCCTCAAGAAGATTTCCAATGTCTTCGTCGCCCTGCTTCCCGGCATCATTGCGGCTGGCCTCATCAACGGTATCTGCAACGTCATTAACGTCTCGACGGCAGGCGCGCTTGCGGGCGAGTGGTGGTACCAGGGCATTCGTTCCATGGGCTGGGCCCTGTTTGCCTATCTGCCCATCTTGGTGGGCTATAACGCGGCACGTGAGTTTGGTGGCTCCGCTGCGCTGGGCGGCATCGCCGGCATGATGTGTATCGCCAACAGTGCCATGCCCCTGCTTGCGCCTGGCGCGGCTGATCCTGCCACTGCCATTTTGCTGCCGCTCACCAATGCGCAGTACAACCCCGCGGCGGGCGGCATGATTGCGGCTCTCATCGCTGGCGCATTTTTTGCCTGGATGGAGCGTCAGATTCGCAAGGTTATGCCCAACGCACTCGACACGTTCTTGTCCCCGCTGCTGGTGCTCATCATCGGCGCCTTTGCTCTGATGCTCGTCATCCAGCCGGTTGGCGCATGGCTGACGACTGCCATCTTTAGCGTTTTGACCTTTATCTTCGAGAAGCTGGGCGTCCTGGGCGGCTATATCCTGTCGGCAGGCTTCTTGCCGCTGGTTTCCGTCGGCCTGCATCAGGCGCTCACGCCGATCCACGCTATGCTCAACGATCCCGACGGCGCTACCAAGGGTATCAATTACCTGCTTCCCATCCTTATGATGGCTGGCGGCGGCCAGGTCGGTGCCGGTTTGGCGCTGTACTTTAAGACCAAGAACGCCAAGCTCAAGAAGTACGTCGCAGAGTCCATTCCCGTTGGAATCCTGGGTGTGGGCGAGCCTCTGATGTATGCTGTTACGCTGCCGCTCGTTCGTCCGTTTGTGACGGCCTGCCTGGGTGCCGGATTTGGCGGCGCGCTCGCGGCGCTGCTTCACATCGGCACGGTTTCTCAGGGCGTTTCCGGTCTGTTTGGCCTGCTGATCGTCGTTCCTGGCCAGCAGCTCGGCTACGTTGCCGCTATGCTGCTTGCCTATGCCGCCGGCTTTGTCCTGACGTGGTTCTTTGGCGTCGACGAGCAGAAGATCAATGAGTTCTTTGGCGAGTAGTTTGATATCGCGAGCCGTGTTGCTCGGGGTTCGCGGCGCGCGGCAGATTTCTTGATGCTATGGTTGTGCCGGCGGGGCTAACTGCTCCGCCGGCCTTTTTTAAAGGAGCGTTGTAGCGTGAAAACGGGTATTTCGATTTATCTTTCCAGCCCTTTGCAGGATATTGAGCGGACGATTGAGCGTGGTGCCGCGGCGGGTGCGCGCTATGCGTTTACCTCACTGCATATTCCCGAGGATGGGGGAGCGGCGTATGCCGATAAGGTCCGTCATGTGCTATCGCTGCTTTCCGCCCGCGGCATTGCGCTCATTGCCGATGTGGGGCCTCGCACGTGCGATTTGCTCGGGCTTGAGCGCATCGAGGACCTGCGCGATCTGGGGTTGGAATACCTTCGTTTGGACTATGGCTTTAGCGCCCAGCGGGTCGCGGAGCTGTCCGGTGTATTTCGTATAGTGGTCAATGCATCGACGGTGAGTTCTGATGAAATCGCATCGTGGCGTGAGGCCGGTGCCGATGTGGCTCGTTTTGCCGCCTGCCACAATTTTTACCCCAAGCCTTATACCGGCTTAGCTCTGGAGGACATTGCTCGGGTGAATCTTCGTCTTGCGGCGCTTGGATTCGAAATCATGGCTTTTGTGCCGGGCGATGCTAACGTTCGCGGGCCGGTATTCGAGGGACTGCCGACGGTCGAGGCGCAGCGCGGTCGCGCGTCAAAGGTTGCTCTCAATATGCTTGAGCTTGCACATGGCGCCGATTGCGACATTGTGTTGGTCGGCGACCCCGATCTTTCCGATGCGGGCTGGGCGCAGTTTGCTCAAGTTTCCGCCGGATACGTGGACCTGCAATGCGAGCTTGAGCTCGGTTATGCCTATGTGCGCGGGCAGATTCATCACGACCGGCCCGACTCGAGTGTCCTCATCTTTAGGTCTCAGGAGTCGCGTACGAAGCTTAAGCCGGATTCCGTGCCGACGGATGCCGGAGCCGGCCTGCCGCGAAAGGCGGGGTCGATCGCTGTGAGCAATAGCGGATATGGGCGCTACGAAGGCGAGCTTGAGATTGCGCGGGTCGATCTTCCCGGTGACGAGCGCATGAACGTTGCGGGCCATATCACGCCCGAGGCAATGGAGCTGCTGCCGTTCATCAAACGCGGATTCGGGGTACGGTTCGTTTAGCGTGTGACCCGTGGGCTACAATTGGCCCATCATGCGAAGGCGCCTCGTGTGGCGTGTGTCTGCGTTGGCCGATCTATATTCGGAGGATTCCCATGACCGTACTGTTTGTTGAATATCCCAAGTGCTCGACCTGTAAGAAGGCCAAGGCATGGCTGGACGAACACGGGGTAGAGTATATCGACCGCGATATCGTTTTGGACAATCCCACGGCTGATGAGCTTGCGACCTGGATTGCTCGTTCGGGGCTGCCGGTGCGGCGCTTCTTTAATTCGTCGGGCATGAAATATCGAGAGCTGGGCCTGAAGGCGCGTCTGGATGCGGGCATGACGGATCGGGAGTGCTACGAGCTGCTGGCGACCGACGGCATGCTGGTCAAGCGTCCGCTGCTGGTGGGCGACGACTTTGCGATTCCCGGCTTTAGGGAAGCGGCTTGGGCCGAGGCGTTGCTGTAGCGGCTGCGGAAAGTGCGACCCGTTTTGAGTGCTCAGGATGGGACGCACTTTCCGCCGGCGGGCCTGCCCCAGTCAGTCCGCCAGCCGCGCCCATTCGTGCGGATCGTAGACCTTTACGTGCTTGTTGGGCTTGCCGCTCCAGTACTCCTCGTCCATAAAGGGCAGATATGCCTGAACGCCGGGGCAGATAAAGGGAATCCGCTGCTGTTGCAGTCGCTCGCGCTGGCGCTGCTCCAGGTGCGCCTCGGATATGACGGTCGGCATGCCGGACAGCTCGACGAGGCTTGCCTGGATTCGCTTAAGGTCGGGGAGTCCCGCGTGCCATGACATCCGCATGATCAAAAAGGATGCACGGCGGTATTTTGCCAGCATCACCGTGATGGCGGGGCGCAGAGTGGGATGGATTTTGTCCCGTTCGGGCCAAAGATCAGCAGTGATCTCGAGCCCCAGGGTCTCCCATAGGTAATCAAGCTCTTCGTCCATGGCGCCTCGATATCTACGTGATCATTGATACTTCGATTGTGTTGCCTGGTGCTATCGTTTTCACGGTAGAATCTGCCAACGGTTGACGGCTACCGCTCGCGGCGTTTTGCCCTTCGTGTACAACGGTTGGCTTCACAGGTCCTTCACGGGTTGGACTAAATTAGGCCAATTTGACTGAATTTCAAAAAAGTCAAAATTGGGGCTTGCGTCACGGCGTGACTTCCCGTATATTTCTTTCTTGCGCAAAGGCACAGCCGAGCGCAGCGATGCAGTCATTGGGATGTCGTCTAATGGCAGGACAGCGGATTCTGGTTCCGTCAATGGGGGTTCGACTCCCTCCATCCCAGCCATTGCATTTGCTACATATGGCCCGTTCGTCTAGCGGTTTAGGACGCCGCCCTCTCAAGGCGGAGATCACCAGTTCGAATCTGGTACGGGCTACCAAACTTGAACGCCCGGGCCTCGTAAGAGACCCGGGTTTTGTGTATTGGCCGTATATACGGCGCCTGCCGTGTTTCGCTCAGATCGAGGAGTAGCCATGGATCTGCCCATCAGCTTGCAAGACATCACGTATGCCGAGAACTATCTGGCGCAGGGCGACCTGGCTACGGCGACGCCGCTGCTTGAGCGTCTGGTGGAGCTCGCCGAGGAGTATATCGACGCTGAATGCAAGACGGAGGAGAAGCGCCAGTACTTTAGCTTCGACAGCAAGTTTGAGCGCCTGGCCTATCGCCGCGTGGAGAAGGATCCGCGCGAGCTGATGCAGGTCGAGGTTCCCTTTGACCGCCTGTACTCCGACATGGCGTTTGCCTACATTCGCCAGCAGGATTATGTGAGCGCTCGTAATGCCCTGATGCAGGCTGTGCGTTGGGATCCCATGAACTGCAACTATCGCTTGGACTTGGCCGAGCTGTTCCGCGCGCTCGAGGACAAGCAGGAGTGGGCATCGCTCTCGTTCTCGGTGCTGGAGCGCGCGAGCGACGGTAAGTGCGCCGCACGCGCCTACACCAACTTGGGTCAGTACTTCTTGGAGCCCGAGACCGAGAACATTTCGGCAGCCGTGGGCTGTGCGCGTCTGGCGCTGCGCCTGGCGCCCAATGATGCGCATACGACGCGCCTGCTCAACAAGATCCATACCACCTATCCGGATGCCGCGGACGAGAGTGACGACCATGTGATGGGTGAGCTCGCCCTGCAGGGCGTGCCGACCTCGCCTTCGGCCGAGATCGCCATCTGCCTGATCATGTGCGCGACCGATGCTGCAAGCGACGGCGACAAGCAGGAGGCTACGCGTCTGACGGTCCGTGCCCGCGACCTGGTGGGCGAGGAGGCATGCGCGGCGATTATCAAGCTGGTGCGCGAGAGCGATGCCGAGCTTAATGCCGAGCGCAGGGCAAAGCGCGAGGCTGCGGGCTCAAACGCCGATGGCGCCAAGGAGGCCGGCGATGCCCAGTAAGCGCGAGCGCAAGCTCATTTCCAAGAATCGTTCGGCACATCACGAGTACTTTATCGATGAGACGTTTGAGTGCGGTATTGAGCTGAGCGGTACCGAGGTCAAGTCGATTCGCGAGCGCGCGTGCCAGATTACCGATACCTTTGCACTGATTCGTGGCGGGGAGTGCTGGCTCGTCGGCCTGCATATCCACCCTTATAGCCATGGTGGCGTGTGGAATCGCGATCCCGACCGTCGGCGCCGTCTGCTGCTGCACCGCAAGGAAATCGACTTTCTTGACGGCAAACTTCGCAACCGTGGTTATGCGCTGGTTCCGTTGGAGCTCTACTTCAATACCGACGGCCGCGTAAAGCTGCTGCTGGGTCTGGGTCGCGGCAAGAAGCTCTACGACAAGCGCGAGGACATGGCCAAGCGTGATGTCCAACGCGAGATCGACCGCGCCCTCAAGGAACGCAACCGCTGACCGTCCTTCATAAGTTGCGGTGGAATACGGACTGTTTTGCCTGTTTGAGGGGCTATTCAGTCCCTATTTCACCGCAACTGCGGGTGTCCCATCTTTCTTACTGTTCTGACACATATGTTTCAAAGGCGGCGTCCGTTATGGGCGCTGCCTTTTTTGTGGGTACATACATCCATGAGGTTCCAACCCGAGCTAGGGGAGTGATCGTTATGGACAAAACTGCGTTCTTTACCATGCCGAGCGGCCTGTACGTGGTGAGCTCCGCTGCAGACGGGCTGCGCGCCGGCTGCGTCATCAACACGGCGGTGCAGGTGACGTCCATGCCGCCGCGCATTTCGGTTGCCGTTAACAAGGAAAACGTCACCTCGGGCGTCATCGCATCAGCCAAAGCGTTCGCGCTGACCGTGATCGATCAGACCGCCGACATGCTCTACATCGGTAACTTTGGGTTCCGCACCAGCAGCGATTATGACAAGTTTGCCAAATACGAGACCCGCGAGACGGCTCTGGGCATGCCCTATGTGCCCGAGCACGCGGCGGCCCTGTTTAGCTGCCGTTTGATTGATACCGTGGATGTGGGCACGCATCTACTGTTTATCGGCGAGGTCGAGGATGCCGAGCGCCTGAGCGACGACACGCCGCTCACCTACGATTACTACCATAAGGTCCTGAAGGGCAAGACGCCTCCGAAGGCGTCCTCGTATCAAGGCTAGAAATGTTTTAAAAATACTTGCATTATATTATTGAGAACATATACTAATAAGCAAGTACACCAGCAGTCACGTTCGAGAGGAGAACATCATGGCTGAGGAAAAGAAGACGTACAAGTTCGTGTGCACCGTTTGCGGTTATGAGGTTGAGGTCGACACGCCCGAGCTGCCCGAGGACTACGTGTGCCCGGTCTGCGGCGTCGGCCCCGATGAGTTCGAGCTCGTCGAGGAGTAACTCTCAGGCACACGGCGAAAGCCGAACATAGCTCTGTCCAAGGGTCCCGGTCGGATATCCCGGCCGGGACCCTTTTGATTTATCTGACGGTTTAAAACGGCCTTACGTGTTACAGATTGAGACGTTATATCTGGACAGCCACGCCATCCCAATTACATCCCCGTTAGCAGCACGATGTCGAGAATCGTCACGATGACGCCGATCCCTACAAGCAGCGCGTTGAGTGGGCGCGAGTTGGCGTATTTGCCCATGACGCGGGGTGAACTGGTGAGCCGTATGAGCACAAAGACCGTAATCGGCAGCTGAAGCGACAGCAGTGCCTGACTCCAGATGAGACCTTCAAAAGGATTTGGGACGACCAGGCACGTCGTCACTGCGCCGACGAAACAGGCCGCCACCCCGATCGAGGAATGTCGGTCGTGTATGTCGTATTCCTCGTCGAACATGCCCGCGGTGATGGTGCCCGCCGCCATACCCGCCGTCACACTACTCGAGAGGCCCGCAAACAGCAGCGCCACGGCAAAGATGGTCGAGCTTGCCGGGCCCAGAATGGGGGAGAGCGTGGCCGCTGCGACGGCGAGGTCGTCTACGACCATGCCGTGCGCAAAGAAGGTCGTTGCGGCCAGGATGACCATGGCCGAGTTGATTGCCCAGCCCACGCCCATCGAAAAGAGCGTGTCGAAGAGCTCGTAGCGCAGACGTTCTTCGATAACCTGCTCGCCTTGGCCTTCGAAGTGCATGGATTGGATGACCTCGGAGTGCAGAAAAAGGTTGTGTGGCATAACGACCGCACCCAGGACACTCACGATAATCGCGGCAGAGCCAGTGGGCATACTGGGCGTGATCCAGCTTGCGGCGGCTTGCGGCCAGTCGACCTTGACTAGTGCAAGCTCGGCCAAAAACGAGAGTCCTACCACGCCTACGAAGGCGATGATCCAGCGTTCGGCATGCTTGTAGGAGTTCGTCATGAGCATCGCCATCGATACTGCCGCCACGATGACGCAGCCCGCACGCACGGGCAGCCCAAAGAGCATTTGAAGGGCAATCGCGCCGCCCAGGACCTCGGCCATGGCGGTGGCGATGGTCGCGAGATAGGCACTGGCGAGCACCGTGCGCCCGACGAAGCGGGGGAGGTAACGTGTCGTGGCCTCGGCAAGGCAGGCGCCCGTGGCGATACCCAGGTGCGCCGCGTTGTGCTGCAGCACGATGAGCATAATCGTGGACAGCGTGACGATCCACAGCAGCGCGTAGCCAAACTGCGAGCCCGCGGCCATATTGGAGGCCCAGTTGCCCGGGTCGATAAAGCCGACGGTCACGAGCAGCCCGGGGCCGATATGCCGCGCAATGTCTAGGCCTCCGTGACCACCGGTGCGTCGGGAGCCAAAGTGTTGTTTGAGATGGTTGAGCATGGTACGCTCCTGCGTATGGGCGGCGTGACGTCGCATCTGGGCCGTGCGGCGCCACGCGTCGGTTTTGGGTTGGGGCTACTTGTGTGCTTTGCCCTGATTGGCCACGGCGTCGATCTTGGCGGCGATGGTCGCCGGGTCGCCGATGTAGCGCTTGTCGAGGACGTTGAAATCGGTATCGAAGGTGTAGACGAGCGGCACGCCGGTGGGGATGTTGACCTTGAGGATCTCCTCGGGCGTGAGGTGCTCGAGCTTCATGACGAGTGAGCGCAGGGAGTTGCCGTGTGCGGCGATGAGTACGCGCTTGCCGGCGAGCATCTGGGGGCGAATCTCGTCCTCATAATAAGGCCAGGCGCGGGCGATCGTGTCCTTGAGGCACTCGGTATAGGGCAGCTGATCGGGCGCGACATCACGGTATTGCTCCTGGGTGTGGGGATCGCGCGCGTCGTTCGGCTCGAGTGCCGGCGGGCAGATATCGAAGGAGCGGCGCCAGATGAGCACCTGTTCGTCGCCGTGCTCCGCGGCGGCATCGACCTTGTTGAGACCCTGCAACGCACCGTAGTGGCGCTCGTTGAGCTTCCAGGATTTGATGACGGGCAGCCACTCGCGATCCATTTGGCCGAGCACGATGTCGAGGGTGTGGATCGCGCGCTTGAGGCGCGAAGTGTAGCAGACGTCAAAGTCGAAACCGGCTTCTTTGAGGGCGCGGCCGCCTGCCGCTGCCTCTTCGCGGCCCGTGTCGGTGAGCTCGACATCGGTCCAGCCGGTGAACAGGTTGAGCTTGTTCCACTCGGACTCTCCGTGACGGATAAGGACGAGTTGCATCGTCTGCTGGTCTGCTTGGTGCGCCATAGGGGCCTCCTTGATCTGGCACGGTGTGCGTGCCGTTTGCTTGACGCCGCAAAGGATACCCGTTTTAAGCTTAAAAGTTAACCAAGACTAACAAAATTGTTGTATTTGAATAGGATGATGAAGGGGGGCTGCGAACTGTCTTGATCTGTAACAACTAGGGATGGAAATTGGGCCTAGGTGTTACGGATCGAGACAAACTAAAACCGTCCCGCAGAAAATCTCAATCTGTAACATCTAGGCGCCAAAATTGGGTCTTCCTGTTACAGATTGAGATGTTTGAAGCGGTGAGCTTACAGGCCGAACTTGGGCGTCTTGTTGCCGCCCTTGAGGCCTGTTGTGTCGAGCCCCATCATGCAAAAGTCCGCATGGCCCTTGTTTCCAGAATGATTCAAAGGGGCCAGATGCATATGTGCCGGCTGTCCCTGCACTAAAACGTGTACGTCAGCCTCCAAAGATGTCAAATTTCGACATGTTTGGGGGCTGACGTACATGTTTGATAGCAAGACGTTGATGGTCGGTGTGCGTTACGCGATTGTTTCGAAACGGGCGGGAAACACAACGGGCTGGCTATGCTCTTAGTATGCCTAGTCAACTGACTGTCTAAATATCTAGGGGAGGATCGCGATGCAGGCAGATTCCGCTCAGCAGCAGGGCCTTTATCGCCCCGAATTCGACCACGATGCATGTGGCATCGGCGCGCTTGCCGATATCAACGGCGAGCGCCATCACCAGATCCTGGACGACGCACTGTCCATTCTGGTTAACTTGGAGCACCGCGGTGGTACGGGACTCGAGAAGAACACCGGCGACGGCGCTGGCATCCTGTTCCAGGTTCCGCATCACTTTTTCCGTAAAGAGGCTCAAAAGTGCGGCCAGATTCTGCCGGCAGAGGGCGACTATGGCGTGGCCATGCTGTTCTTCCCGCAGGACGACAAGGGCGTAGAGGATGCCCGTCGCGTGTTTGAGGAGGGCTGCGCCGAGGCCGGCGTGCCGCTGCTCTTTTGGCGCGAGGTGCCGGTCGACCCGCACGACCTGGGCGAGACGGCCCGCGCCTGCATGCCCACCATCCTGCAGGCCTTCCTGGGCCGCCCCGACGACACGCCCGCCGGTGACGCCTTCGAGCGCCGCCTGTACGTGTGCCGCCGCACCATCGAGAAGAAGGCCGACGCCGAGTTTGCCCTGCGCGACAAGATCTTCTATGTGTGCTCCATGAGCTCGCGCACCATCGTGTACAAAGGCATGCTTGTGGCCACACAGATGCGCCGCTTCTTCATCGACCTCAACGACGCCGCCGTCAAAACGGCCGTGGCACTCGTCCACTCGCGCTACTCCACCAACACTACGCCCAGCTGGGAGCGCGCGCACCCCAACCGCTTTATCATCCACAACGGCGAGATCAACACCCTCAAGGGCAACGTCAACTGGATTCGTGCCCGCGAGCCCAACCTGTACAGCCCCGTGCTGCAGCACGATCTTGAGCGCGTGATGCCCATCATCAACCGCGAGGGTTCCGACTCCGCGATTCTGGATAACGTGCTTGAGTTTTTGGTCATGAACGGTCGCCCGCTCACGCGTGCCGCGTCCATGTTGCTGCCCGAGCCGTGGGACCACAACGATAGCCTGAGTGAGGAGCGCCGCGCCTACGATGCCTACCAGTCCATGCTCATGGAGCCGTGGGACGGTCCGGCGGCCATCGCCTTTACCGATGGCCGTACCCTGGGCGCCGCCCTCGACCGTAACGGCCTGCGTCCCGCCCGCTATTATGTGACGCGCGACGGTCGCTTTATGCTGGCGAGCGAGGTGGGCACCATCGAGGTGAGCCCCGAGAACATTCTGACGAGCGGTTGCCTGGGACCGGGTCAGATGCTCGAGGTTGATTTTGCCCGCGGCCGCGTGATCTACAATGACGAGCTGCGCGCCCGTTACGCCAAGGAAAAGCCCTACCGTGATTGGATTGCCGAGGAGACACTGACCGTCGACGCGCTCGATGAGCCCGTTTCGGCAACGTCCGCCGAGGACGCCGAGGTGCCCGCCGCCGTGCGTATGGCCAAGCTCGGCTACCACTGGGATGACGTCGACGAGGTCGTGCGTCCCATGGCCCAGCAGGGCAAGGCCCCGCTCGCCTCGATGGGCATCGACGCGCCGCTGGCCTGCCTGTCCAAGAAGACGCGTTCGTTCTTCGATTACTTCTATCAGCTGTTCGCTCAGGTCACGAATCCTCCGATCGATGCCCTGCGCGAGCACATGGTGACTTCGACCACGCTCTACCTGGGCAACCACGGCAACCTGCTCGAGGATTCCCGCACGGCCTGTCAGCTGGTGCGCTTGGAGCGCCCATTGCTCAACGATGAAGAGTTCGAGCATATCTGTGCCATCGACCGCGTTGGCTTTAAGACCCGTCGCTTCCGTGCCGTCTACCGCCGCGATGCCGGCGAGGGCGCGCTGCAGACTGCGCTCAAACAGCTTGCTGAGGACGTTGAGGCTGCGGTCCGCGACGGCGTGAACATTGTGGTGTTGAGCGATCGTGCCGCTGCGGGCGAGGTGCCCGTGCCGTCGCTGCTCGCCGTGGGCTGCGTGCACAACCACCTGATCCGCGCCGGTGTGCGTACCTTTGCCGATATCGTGGTGGAGTGCGGCGACGCCGTGTCTCCGCACGACTTTGCGGCGCTGGTGGGCTACTCCGCAAGCGGCATCTATCCGTACAACGCGCATGCGTGCATCCGCGATCTGGCGGCACGCGGCGACCTGGACGTGACGGCCGAGCAGGGCATCGCCAACTACAACAAGGCTGCGACCGCCGGCATCGTTTCCATCATGTCCAAGATGGGCATCTCCACGGTGCAGAGCTACCATTCGGCGCAGATCTTCGAGGCCGTGGGCTTTACGCCGGAGTTCGTCAACGCGTACTTCGCCGGCACGGTGAGCCGTGTGGGCGGTATGGGTGTCGAGGACGTTGAACGCGAGCAAAACGAGCGCTACGACGCCGCGCTCGCTATCCTTAAGAGCCCGGCTCCCGTTCAGCTGCCCACGCTGGGCCTGACCAAGTGGCGCCCGCTCGGCGGCGAGGAACACCTCATCGACCCCCAGACCGTCTACCTGCTGCAGACCGCCTGCCGTGAGGACAGCTACGACACCTTTAAGGAGTACAGCGCCCGCCTGCACCGCACCGGCCGTGCCGTGCGTCTGCGCGACTTGCTCGACTTTGATGCCAGCGGCCGCACGCCGGTTCCGCTCGACGAGGTGGAGCCCGCGCTCAACATCGTCCGCCGCTTTAACACCGGCGCCATGTCGTACGGCTCCATCAGCAAGGAAGCACACGAGTGCATGGCCATCGCCATGAACCGCCTGCACGGCCGTTCCAACTCCGGCGAGGGCGGTGAGGATCCGCGTCGCGAGACCCCGCTGGCTAACGGTGATTCCAAGAACTCCGCGATCAGGCAGGTGGCAAGTGCGCGCTTTGGCGTGACGAGCCGCTACCTGTGCAGCGCCTTCGAGATTCAGATCAAGATGGCCCAGGGCGCCAAGCCCGGCGAGGGTGGCCACCTGCCCGGCAAGAAGGTCTACCCCTGGATTGCCGAGGTCCGTCAGTCCACGCCCGGCATCGGCCTGATCTCGCCTCCGCCGCATCACGACATCTACTCCATCGAAGACCTGGCCGAGCTCATCTTTGACCTTAAGAACGCCAATCCTGGCGCGCGCGTGTCGGTCAAGCTGGTCAGCGAGGCCGGCGTCGGAACCATCGCCACCGGTGTGGCCAAGGGCGCTGCCGACAAGATCTTGATCAGCGGTCACAATGGCGGCTCGGGTGCCGCTGCTCGCGATTCGATCTGGCACGCCGGTCTGCCGCTGGAGCTTGGCCTTGCCGAGGCCCAGCAGACGCTGCTGCAAAACGGCCTGCGCTCGCGCGTGGTGCTCGAGGCCGACGGCAAGCTCATGGACGGCACCGACGTTGCCGTCGCCTGCTTGCTGGGCGCCGAGGAGTTTGGCTTTGCGACCATGCCGCTCATCTCCATGGGTTGCCTCATGCAGCGCGACTGCCAGCAGGACACCTGCCCGGCCGGCATCGCTACGCAAAACTGCCGCCTGCGTCGCGGCTTCCGCGGCAAGCCCGAGCACGTCGAGCACTTTATGCTCTTTGTTGCCGAGCAACTGCGTGAGGTCATGGCGAGCCTGGGCTTCCGCACCGTCGACGAGATGGTCGGCCATCCCGAGTGCTTGCGCCAGATCGAGGTCCCGGGCAACCGCAAGGCTAACCTGCTCGATCTGACGCCCGTGCTGGCAAGCGCGACCTGCGAGTTCGGTGCCCACATCCCGGGTGCCGGCGGCCGTCACTTCCTGCCCCAGATGGCCGCGGACAGCGAGCTCGACAAGACGCTCGACTCCACGCTGTTTGTGCCCTACACGGCCGACGCTCGCGCGCACCTGCGCCCGATTCGCTTCCGCGCCGATATCGCCAACGTCAACCGTTGCGTGGGCACCATCCTGGGCAACGCGGTGACCAAGGCGCATCCCGAGGGCTTGCCCGCCGGCTCCATCACCATCGATTGCGATGGTTCGGCCGGTCAGAGCTTTGGCGCGTTCCTGCCACGCGGCATTACGCTCAACGTGTGCGGCGACGCCAACGATTACTTTGGCAAGGGCCTTTCGGGTGGCGAGGTGTCGGTGCGCCCCAACCCGCATGCGACCTACAAGTTCGACGAAAACATCATCGTGGGCAACGTTGCGTTCTTTGGCGCTACGAGCGGCCGCGGCTTCATTAACGGTCTGGCGGGCCAGCGCTTTGGCGTACGCAACTCCGGTGCCACCGTGGTGGTCGAGGGCTGCGGCAACCATGGCTGCGAGTACATGACGGGCGGCCTGGCGCTTATCCTGGGCGAGGTCGGGCAGAACTTCGCTGCCGGCATGACAGGTGGCGTGGCCTATGTCTTTGACCAGTACGGCACGCTCGATGCCCGCGTGAACCATGAGAGCGTTGAGCTCAAGGCCCCGACTGCCGGCGAGCTGGGGCAGATTCGCGAGCTCATCCAGGAGCACGTGGACACGACGCAGAGCCCGCGCGGCATCAAGCTGCTCTACAGCTTTGAGACGATGAGCAAGCACTTTGTGAAGGTCATTCCGACCGAGTACGAGCGTGTGCTGGCGATTGTCGCTGCGAGTGAGGCTGCCGGCAAGACACATGCGCAGGCCGAGGAGCTGGCGTTTGACATTGTGACCGGTCGCGCGAGCGCCGCGGATGTCGCTCGCTTCGATGTGGCGGGTGGTGTCGCTGGTGCTGTGCCCGCCGCCGCCAGCTCTGTTGCTTCGACCAAGAAGGAGGCGTAAGTGCCATGGGTAAGCCCGGTGCTTTTCTTGATATCGATCGCGTGACCCACGAGCTTCGCCCCGTGGAGGAGCGCAGTCATGATTTTGATCCCCTGTATGTGGAGCTCGATGACGACGCACGTCGCGCCCAGGCGAGCCGCTGCATGATGTGCGGCGTGGCGTTTTGCCAGATGGGCGCGAGCTTTGGCAAGGCGCGCCCGAGCGGCTGCCCGCTGCACAACTTGATTCCCGAGTGGAACGAGCTGGTGTACCGCGGCCGCTGGGATGAGGCTGCCGAGCGCCTGTCGCTCACCTCGCCCATGCCCGAGTTCACGAGCCGCGTGTGCCCGGCGCTGTGCGAGGCCGCGTGCAACCTGGGTTCGGTCGACGGCCAGCCCACTACGATCCATGACAACGAGCGTGCGATCAGCGACCATGAGTGGGCAAACGGTGGCCCGCGCCGCTTTGAGCCGGCGGGGGAGGGCGCACCCACGGTTGCCGTGGTGGGCTCCGGTCCTGCTGGTCTGGTGGCGGCATGGGAGCTTGCGCGTCGCGGCGTCCGCGTGACGGTGTTTGAGCGCGATGACCGCCCGGGCGGTCTGCTCATGTACGGCATTCCCAACATGAAGCTCGAGAAGTCCGTGGTCGAGCGTCGCGTGGCGCTCATGCGCGAGCTGGGTATCGTCTTTGAGCTGGGTGCCGATGTGACGGACCCTGCGGTGGCGGCCAAGCTCAACGGCTTTGACGCCGTCGTGGTGGCTGCTGGCGCCCGTGCCCCGCGCGGTCTTTCGGCCGCGAACGTTGATGCCCCGGGCGTGGTGTACGCCGTGGACTACCTGACGGCTTCGACCGTCTCGGTGCTCGATGGCGGTGAGCCTGCTATTGACGCGCGCGGCCTGGACGTCGTGGTCATTGGCGGTGGCGATACCGGCAACGACTGCGTGGGTACCGCGGTGCGTCAGGGCGCGCGCAGCGTGCGCCAGTTTGAGTTCTTGCCGGCTGCGCCCGATAAGCGCGCGGCGAGCAACCCCTGGCCGCAGTGGTCCAACGTTAAGAAGACCGACTACGGCCAGCAGGAGGCTATCGCTGCGATGGGTGGCGAGATGCGTGCCTGGGGTGTGGATACGCTCGAGGTGCTGCTGGACAAGAAGGGCGCGGCCGCGGGCCTGCGCGTGGTCGATCTGGACTGGTCGGCGGGAAAGCCCGAGCGCATCGCGGGCTCCGAGCACGAGGTGCCGGCGCAGCTGGTGCTCATCGCCTGCGGCTTTACGGGTCCGGAGCACGGCGTGTTCGATGCGGTGAGCGTGCCTGTTGCCACCGCTGGTCGTCCGCTGCCGGTGATGGCTGCCGAGGGCTCGCATCTCGCGGCTCGCACGGAGGGTGTCGCCGCGGATGCCGCGCCGGTGTATGTGGCGGGTGATGCCCGCAACGGCAGCTCGCTCGTGGTGAACGCCATGGCCGACGCCCTGGCCTGCGCTGCCGAAGTCGCCGACGCGCTGGAGCTGTAAAGTAGTCATTTAAGAACGTCCCCAATGACTAGCCATTTTTTGTCTAGTCGTTGGGGACACTCTTTGCGAGCGATTTGCTCGTTTGTCGACGTACGGGTGTTCATTTGTCGACTTCTTGGGCTGTGGCCACCTGTTGTTTCTGTGGTGGCTGCGGGCATCTGGCTCAAAAGGGTTGGTTGGCTGTCTATGTCTACCTGCGATTTTGTTGCGGTGCGCATTTTCGGTCTAGCTTTTCGTCAAGTGTTTGGTCAGCATTTGGTTTGCAGCCGGAGGCCTATTTTGCCCGCGCTGGTCGTGGCTGCCCACCCTCCTCGTAAGCTCAAATTGAGGTCCATCAGTTTGAGGAGGATGCCATGACTGACCACGCTTTTGACCGAGCAGAGCTGGCTGAAGCCGTCGGCAACGATATTGCCGACATGGCTCACTTTTGGATGCTGCGGAAGTTTCAATTCCTGGAGCCGGCGCGCGAACAGTTCGAGGTCATTGTCGACCCGTGGCTCAGCTATTGCACCGAGCCTTCGCAAAACGAAATCATGGCCTACAACATGGCATTTACCGATTGGCTGCTGTTTGAGCGCCCCTATCGCCATGGCAAAACGCTGCTCGAGCTATATGTTGACGAGCCGCCGGCATCGCTTTCGCCTGCCTCGCTCAAGCGGCTCGAGCAGGTACGCGACACGCAGTATTTCTCGCGCTTTGGCATTTTGGACAAGGATCCCGCGACTGGTATGGTCGCGCTGAAGGACACGCGCACCGACCGTCGCTTTGATGTCTACGACCCACATATCGTGCAAAAGGAGCTTTGGAACGACGGCGCGATTGCGGTGCGCCTCGCCTGCGTCGACGATGTCTGGCTTACGGCGGGACAGCTCTACCTGTATGACATCGCGCGCCTGAACGACACGGCGGTCGACGGGCCTGGTGCGGTGCATCCGGAGGACCTGCAGGACGGCTTTGACACCTCGTGCATCAGCTTCTTCTTGCGCCTGGTCCGCGACATCATGGGCGCCCAGGGGCGGTACGTAAAGTCGCTCAATATCTACGAGCAGGAGTGGGAGTAGGGGATGGGTAGTTGTCGCCTGCCTTGCCTTTTGCCTTTTTGTCTCGATCTGTAACGTTTGGGGGCAAAAAACCGGTCTACCTGTTACAGAACGAGACGAATGCTTGGGCGCCGCTGGTTTGTCTAAATCTGTAACGTTTAGGGGCCTGGAGAACGTCTAACTGTTACAGATCGAGACGTTTGGCACCTGGTTGGGGGAATGTCTCAATCTGTAACATCTACAGTCCAAAAATCGGTCTTCCTGTTACAGATCAAGACATTTATCAGCGGAGGCAACGGTGACGATGGTCCATTTGTCCGATGTGGTGGTGATGGAAGTGTCTAATACCGTTTTCAAGCACAAGCATACGATTCGCAACACGTTGGCGCGGAATAGGATGCTCGCGCGACTCACGGAGTCGACCGAGCAAGGTGCGCTGCTCGCAACGCATGACAATGCCGAGCTCATGTGGCTGCGGCGTCATGTTGGAACCGACGATATCGCGGAACCCGAGCCGTATTTGTTCTGCTTTCAACATGATTGGGGTGTACTGACGCCGGCGGAGCGAACGCTGCGTACCATCAAAGGGCTTGCAGAGTTTCATCCCGATTGGGCGTTTTGGGGCTATGACGCGGCGCTTTTGTGGGGTCTGGAGGTGCCGAATGATCTGCTTGGGTCGCGTTTTCTTGTTAAGACGGGTTGTTCGGTGACGTTGAGCAGCGGGTGCAGGTTGTTGCGTCCGCAGATGGCGGGCGCGCTCGAGCGTGTTGATGGCGTGCGGGTGACGTCGTTTTGGCGCACGGTGGAGGATTGTCTGCTGCGTGCGCCGTTCTCCTACGGGTTGGCGATTGCCGATTCTGCACTGCGGGCGAAAGGCGTATCACGTGGGGATTTGTGCGAGCGCCTCCGCGCCGATTGCGAGGGCAGGCGAGGGTATCGCAGGGCACAGGTGATTGCGTCGTATGCGGACGGGCTGTCTGAAAACGGCGGCGAGTCTCGGTTCCGAGCATTCTTTATTGCGTACGGCTTTCCGGTTCCGGAGCTGCAGGTGGAGTTTCGCGACCCGCTCGATCCGAGCCAGGTGTTTCGTGTCGACTATTTTTGGCGGCTCGAGGACGGGACGTGTGTCATCGGCGAGCTCGACGGAAAGGGGAAGTACACCTTGCAGAGCGGCGAGGGTCGGGAGTCGGTTGACCCATTCGTGGCAGAGCGTCAGCGGGAATCTCATCTGACAATGCTCGGGCATAAGGTGCTTCGGTTTACGTTTAACGAACTCAAAGGCCCGGGGAAGCTAGTCGAGAAAATGAGGCTGACGGGTATTCCGCGACGGCCCGATTTGGCTGAGGAGTGGAGACGTCAGTGGTATGGGCGCTGAGAGGTTTCGTCTCGATCTGTAGCGTTTAGAGGTTGTTTGAGCTCGTAATTGTTACAGATCGAGACAAGTCGGTGAAACGTCGACCGAATGTCTCGATCTGTAACATCAAGGGGCCCAATAACCCTGTACCTGTTACAGATCGAGACATTTCCCTGGTGTCGTTGGGGTGGGGCTGCAGCGTATTCCGTCTCCCACATCCCCTCTTCCTTCCGTTAACCGATATGCTCGACTTTAGGTCGCTGCATTGGGTGATAATGGACAAATGTTCAAGTTAATCGTGAGGGAGGAGCTCGATATGGCGTCTGCCGATCGTTCCACGTTGTTTATCAATTCGACCATTCTGGATGGTTCGGAGCATATGGAGCCGCAACCCGATATGGCCGTGACTGTTGAGCGCGGTGTCATCACCTGGATGGGGCCGAGTGCTGTGGCGCAGGCGCCTGCAGGTGCCGAGGTTATCGACCTGGGTGGTGCGTATCTCATGCCCGGTCTCATCAATATGCACGTGCACCTGTGCGGCTCGGGCAAGCCTGTCTCGGCCGGCGATGCGGGAGCGCTGATGAAGAAACTCGATAATCCCGTGGGCCGTGCCATCGTCCGCCGCATCCTCAAGGGCAGTGCCCAGCAGCAGCTGGCAAGCGGCGTGACCACGGTGCGCGGCGCGGGCGACCCGTTGTTTGCCGACATTGCCGTGCGCGACGCTATCGACGCCGGCAAGTATCAGGGTCCGCGCCTGGTAGCGCCGGGAACGGGCGTCACGGTGCCGGGCGGCCATGGCGCGGGCTTGTTCGCCCAGGTGGCCAACAGCCCCGTCGAGGCAGCCGAGCAGGTGCGAGACCTGCATGCGCGCGGCGCCGACGTCATTAAGCTGTTCGTAACGGGCGGTGTGTTCGATGCGACCGAGGTGGGCGAGCCGGGCGTGCTGCGTATGCCGGTGGAGGTTGCCGCGGCGGCGTGCAAGGCGGCGCACGAGGTGGGCCTGCCGGTTATGGCTCATGTCGAGAGCACCGAGGGCGTGAAGGCCGCGCTTGAGGCCGGGGTCGACACGATCGAGCACGGTGCCCCGATGACGCCCGAGATCCTGGAGCTGTATCGCGGCGCCGCGGGCACACAGCTCGAGGGACGCGCGCCGAGCGTGACCTGCACGATCAGCCCGGCGCTACCGTTTGTATTGCTCGATCCGGAGAAGACCCATTCGACTGACACGCAAAAGAAGAACGGCGACATCGTGTGCTCGGGCATCATTGAGAGCGCCCGTGCCGCACTGGAAGCTGACGTTAAGGTGGGCCTTGGCACGGACTCGAGCTGCCCGTTCGTGACGCAGTACGACATGTGGCGTGAGGTGGCCTATTTTGCCAAGTATGTCGGCGTGAGCAACGCCTTCGCGCTGCATACGGCTACGCAAGTCAACGCCGAGCTGCTGGGGCTGGGCGGCGAGACCGGTACGATCGAGTGCGGCAAGGCCGCCGATATCTTGGTGACGCGCAAGAACCCGCTCGATGACCTGTGCGCTCTGCGTGAGCCGATACATGTGATGTGTCGCGGTGATCTGGTACGCAAGCTCAAGGTGAAGCGTATTCCCGAGGTGGACGCCGAGCTCGACGCGATTATGGCCATGCCTGCCGAAGCGCTGGCTGAGGAGCTGGCCCGCGACGGTGTGGCGTAGATGTGACAAAGGTGCAGCTCCGTTGCCGCATACAAAAAGCCGAGGTCTCAACACGAGGCCTCGGCTTTTTTATCGAACAAATACTTAAGATTTGGGACAAACAAACCTGATTAATTTGTCCCGCGTGCGGGCGCTAGGAGCGGGTTTCCATCTTGGCGTGGCACTTGGGGCAGGTGACGCGGATCTTGCCTTTGCCCTTGGGAACGGAGAGCATCTGGCCGCAGTTGGGGCACTTGAGATAGGCCGTGGTTTTGCGGCCCTTCCACATCTTCTTGGCTGTGCGCTTGGCACGTTCAAAGTCTTCCTTGCTAGTACCGGCTGCACGCGAGGCGTTGGCCGCTGCAGCTCCGCCGCCCAAGCGAGCTACAAACTTGCCCAAGCCGGGTACGTTTGCAGTCGCGGCGACAAAGGCCTCGTTCTCCTTGTGACGTGCGTCGATATTTTTGGACAGGCCGCGCAGCACGCCAATCACGATTACGGCGATGGCAATCCAGCTGAGCCACTGGATGCGGGCTATCGATCCGATCATCGCGATGACGATGCCGGCAAAACCCATCACGATGGTGAGTTCATCGGCACCATTGCGACCCTTCATAAAGTCATTCATGCAAATTGCCTTTCGTTCGATATGCTGCACGCCTTTATACCCGATTTAGAGCAAGGGGGACAGGTTAATCTGCACCAATGTGGTGCAAACATACCTGTCCCCGGAATACCAAGACGGTGCAAAGAAGTCTGTCCCCAATGCCCCAATTACTTGGAGAGCTTGTCGACGACGCGTTCGATCTCGGCGAGCTTGGCGGCTTTGAGGTCTTCGTCGCCCGATTCGATTGCCGAAGTCACGCAGCCCTCGATATGTGCCTTGAGCACGTCGGCGTTGATGCGCGCAATGAGCGCCTGCGTTGCCATGAGCTGCGTGGAAATATCGACGCAGTAGCGGTCCTCCTCGACCATCCGCAGGATGCCGTCGATCTGACCGCGTGCCGTCTTGAGCATGCGGGTCACCGATTTATGGTCTGCCATCATGGCGGGTCCTCGTTTCTGGTCGGGGTGCGCGTGGGTCGTTACGCGGCGGTTACGGACAGGGCGTGGAACTTCTCGCCGGCGCCCTCGACGGCGGCGGCGAGCTGCTCGGCGGTCACGGTGTCGGCGCACTCCACCTGGACGGTCTGGGTCTCGTGATCGGCGTCGGCGTCGGTCACGCCGGCCACGTTGAGCAACGCCGTCTCGACGGTGGCGTCGCAGTGGCCGCACATGAGGCCGGAAGTCTTGATCGTGTAACGCATGGGTATTCCTCTCTGTTGTGTCGGCTTTCCCAGGCACCCGACCTTGACCTTCAAACCGTCGCTCGCGTACCAAAGTACGCGTCGCTCCTCTTTCAGGTCAATCTCGGGTACCTGGAAAACCCGTTCTAAATGAACGTAATAGTGATCCTATTTTGCCACTTTAGGCATAAAGGATTTTAAGCGCAGGGCATTGGACACGACGCAGACGCTCGACAGGCTCATCGCCGCGGCGCCAAACATCGGCGAGAGCTGCCACCCGGTGAGCGGGAAGAACACGCCCGCCGCCAGCGGAATGCCGATGCCGTTGTAGAACAGCGCCCAGAACAGGTCCTGCTTGATGTTGCGGATCGTGGCGCGCGAAAGCTCGATGGCACGGGCGACGTCCATGAGATCGCTGCGCATGAGTACCACGTCGGCGCCCTCCTTGGCGATGTCGGCGCCGGTGCCGATCGCAAGGCCCACGTCGGCGCGCGCCAGGGCGGGGGAGTCGTTGATGCCGTCGCCCACCATGGCGACCTTGCTGCCCGCATCCTGCAGCCCGCGCACGTGGCGCTCCTTGTCGGCGGGGAGGACGTCGGCGATGACCTGCTCGCTGCTCAGCCCCACGCGGCGGGCGATGGCCTCGGCCGTCACGCGGTTGTCGCCGGTGAGCATGCGCACGTCGACGCCGAGCTTGCGGAGCGCAGCGATGGCCTCGGCGCTCGTCTCTTTGACCTCGTCAGCCACGGCGATGGTGCCGACAAGCTCGCCGTTCTTGGCAAAGAACAGCGGCGTCTTGCCTTCGGCGGCAAATTGCTCGGCAAGACCCGCGGGCACGGTAACGCCCAACTCGTCCATCAGGCGCACGTTGCCGGCTGCGATGACATTCTGCCCCTCGCGTGCCGTAACGCCTCGTCCGGGCACGGCGGCAAAGTCCTCGACCATGCGCGCGACAATTCCGCGCGCCTCGCACTTGGCCATAATCGCCTCTGCCAGCGGGTGCTCGCTCGAGCGCTCCAGCGCGGCGGCCAGCTTGAGCAGCGCCTTTTCGCTCATGGCGGGCGAGCCGTCAGCGCGCGTGGCTACCACGATATCGGTCACGGCAGGCTTGCCGCGGGTGACGGTGCCCGTCTTATCGAGCACCACGGTGCCCACGCTGCGCAGGTTCTCCAGCGCCTCGGCGCTCTTGAACAGAATGCCCATCTCGGCGCCCTTGCCGGTGCCAACCATAATGGCGACGGGCGTGGCCAGGCCCAGCGCGCACGGACAACTGATCACCAGCACAGCCACGGCGGAGGTAAGTGCTTCGTTGATGCTTCCGGTCAGCACCATCCACGCCACAAAAGTTACGGCAGAGATTACAAACACCACGGGCACAAACACGCCGGCGACCTTATCGGCCATGCGGGCGATGGGCGCCTTGGTGGCGTTGGCGTCCTCGACGAGCTGGATAATCTTGGCGAGCGACGTGTCGGCGCCCACACGCGTGGCGCGGAAGGTAAACGAACCGGTACGGTTGACGGTGGCGGCGCTGACGGTGTCGCTGGCGGTCTTTTCCACGGGGATGGACTCGCCGGTGAGCGCACTCTCGTCCACGGCCGAGCTGCCCTCGAGCACCACGCCGTCAACGGGGATGGACTCTCCAGGGCGCACGCGCAGGACCTGGCCGGGAAGGATACTGTCGACGTCGACGGTGGTTTCGGTGCCGTCGTCGGCAACGACGGTCGCAGTCTTGGGTGCCAAGTCGATGAGCGCCTCGATGGCGCCGCCGGTCTTGGATTTGCTGCGTGTCTCGAGATATTTGCCTACGGTGACGAGCGACAGGATCGTGCCCGCACTCTCAAAATACAGGTTGTCCATGCCTGTCATCATGGCCTTGTGGATTTGCCCGGCGGCCAGCTGGTCGGCCATGATAAACATGGCGTAGAGCGACCAGGCAATGGACGCGGTGGCGCCGACGGCGATGAGGGCGTCCATGGTGGGCGCGCCGTGCGCGAGCGATTTAAACCCGTTGATAAAGTACGCGTCGTTGACGTAGGCGATGGGGATGAGCAGGACGAGCTCGGTGAGCGCGAGCGTCATGCTGTGGGTATGGTCGGTGAAAATGCCGGGTAGCGGCCAGCCAAGCATGTGCCCCATGCCTATGTAGAACAGTGGGATGAGGAATGCGATCGAGATGATGAGACGGGTGCGCATGGCAGAGGCGGCGGCTTCCAACTTTTTGGTGGGCGACTCCATATGGGCGGCGCCAGACCTGGCTTGCGTGCTGCCGTTTGAGCCGGCGGCACCGGTGCCCACATCGACGGGCGAGGCCGAGTAGCCCGCGCGGTCGACGGCGGTGCAGATATCGTCGGGGGAGACCTGCGCAGGGTCGTAGTCCACCAGCATAGAGCCGGCGAGCAGATTGACCGCGACGCTTTGGACGCCGTCGAGCTTGCTCACGGCGCGGTCTACGTGCGCCTGGCAGGCGGCGCACGTCATGCCACCCACATCGAATTTATCTTGAGCCATGGCTTCTCCTTTCTGTGGTTCGCTGTTGGAATTGTTAACCTGCTGATACTATACACCCATACCCCCTGGGGGTGTCTAGTAATAGTTGGAATGTATGACTTTTCATTACGGATGAGGGCGGCTGCTCAATCGTTGGCAGTCCCTGCCAAACATCTCAATCTGTAACGTCTGGACCGGTTTTTGAACCATAGCTGTTACAGATTTAGACAAACAGTTGACGGGAAACTCAATGTCTCAATCTGTAACATCTAGCAGCAAATATGACCTCTAACTGTTACAGATCGAGACAGAGCGTCCGCGGTCAACTCAAATGTCTTGATCTGTAACATCTAGAGAGGTTTTTAACCCCTTACTGTTACAGATTGAGATGTTGTCTCGCGGGGCGGGGGTTTGTCTCGTTCTGTAACATCTAGACCTGTATCTGCCGAGCTAGTGTTACAGATCAAGACAATTGCCGGGGAGGGGGTCCCGTCACGGCAAGACGCCCGCCGCCTAGATACAGAACCCGGGGATCACACAGGTTCGCTTATTTGGCTTGTCCGCAGGCGTTGCGTACGTAAAGACGTCGCCGTCGTGTCCCACACGATTCAAATAGAGTGTGCCTCCACTCTCCGATGTGTCAGGGCTCACCGTGCGCTCCCACCAGCAGGTGTCCTTGCCCTTCCACTGGCGGACCATCCTCTCGTTCGTGGAATACGGGCTCACCTTGAGCTCGCGGAAGAGCTGATACTCCTTGCCCTCGCCGTTGTAGATGTCTGCCAGGTAGTGAAAGTCCTTGGCAAACGAATCGGGCGGTTGCGTACCGCACAGCTCGACCATGGCGGGCAGCCAAAGGGTTGCGGGCAACTCGCTCAGACACGAAGCGCTTCTGGCGGCGCCAACGTTATTCGAGATCTTTTTGACAGACTTGATGAGCGCGCGCAACTCGTTGGGCAGCAGCTTAAGGCCGTCGCCGTCGAGCCATTCTCGCAGCTCGCAATCTGCCCAGCCGGCGCTCGGCGGTTCAGTCGCAGCATCGCGCTCGGCAATACCCGCGTCGAACATAAACGTCAGCCCGGCCTTGCCCGTCCCGTCCAGAAGCTCATCGTGGCGGATGCCCACAAGCTGCGCGCCAACCTGCAGTCCGTTGGTGAGCGTGACACGCTTGGTGCACGGATAGGGGATATGCCCATCAGCGTCGAGCAGGTGGTAGCGCTTGGCAATCTCGCGTGCCTCGCTACGGGTCTCGGTGGCCTTAATCTTGAGCGAAATCTCCTGCAGCTGATCCCAAGTGTAGTCGTCAAGCGAACCGCGGATGCCGTCCAGGTAGTCGGGGATGCCAAAGCCATGGGTTGCCGCGCCAACGACGCCGAGCCCCGCAACGACTGCAACGACGCCGCCGATAATAAAGCGACGGCGGGTCATGGCGTCGTGCCGGGCCTGCTCCAAGATCTCTCGCGCGCGCTCGCCGGCGACGTCGACCTTAAGGTGCGTACCGGAGTCGATGTCGATTACGGCGTCATTGCCCGCGCCCTCGCGGTCCTCAGATTCTGCAGCGGGGAGGTATGCCGAGAGCGCCTCGAGCATCTGCTGCTCGGTAGGGCGATCACCCTGTTCGACCGAGATGCCTTTCATGATGATCTGGACAAGCGCTTTGTCGCCCTCGCAGCGCGGCTCGAGCGGTACCGGCTTGGTCTTGGTCTTTATGAGGTAGAACGAGCCGGTTGCCGCGGCACCCGTCGACTCGACGTCGAACGGCTTACGACCGCTGTAGAGCTGGTACAGAATGCTCGAAAGCGCATAGACGTCGATCGCGGGCGAGCGACGAAGGGCCGTGATGCCTTCGATATCCTGCGTGAGCATTTCGGGCGCGGCGTATGCGGGCGTGGCAAAGCGCCAGATGTCGGCGCGCCGGGTGATCGTGTCGTCGCCGAGAGCCATGGTCGCGGAGCCCATGTCGATGAGGCAGGGGTCAAAGGAGCAATCGGCAATCTGCTGCTCGAGCGTTCGGCTGGTGGTGCGGAACATGATATTGGCGGGCGACAGATCGCGATGGATGACCGGGTTCACGAGGCCTTGGGTCATCAAGAGCGCACGAAGCACGGCGTTTCCGACGGCGGCGACCATCTGGGTGGTTAGCCCGCCCGAGGCATCGTGCGGAAGCAGGGGTAGCGCCTGCTTGAGTGAGGTGCCCTCGACCCACTCCATGAGGATGAGCGGGTCGTCCTCGCATGAACCGTAGCCATAGACGCGCGGAAATCCGCGCAGGTGCGAGACGGTACACAGATGACGGTACTCCTCGAACAGCGCGGCGGTGTTGGCCAGGTGAGCGGCCGATTGCTCGGCGGAGCGGTCGGGGGCTTGGCCGGAAAGGATGGCGTTGTCCTTGAGCAGCTTGACGGCAAAGACCTCGCCGCTCGTGTTGGTCGCGCGCAGCACGTGCCCGATGTTGCCGTTGTTGCGGTGGGCCGTCTGGAGAATAAGCGTCATAAACCGACGCTTGGCGTCGTCCTCGGCGCTGGGGTCGACCGCCACGGCGGTGTCGAACGTGTCAAGACGGATGAGTTTGTCGCCATAGGCGCTATCGGTAGTATCCATGGCGTTCCTTTGTCTAGCATGGGTTGCTGCGCGTATACGTGGGCAGTGTGGATATCGGTAAAGTACCATGATAGCCACACTGCCCACGTATACCGCTGAGTATTGTCGTTTACGACGCAGAAGGTAGAAGACGAAAGACGGACGGCGACCGTCTTTCGATCGCCGTCCGCGCTAGTCCATAATGACAAGGAATGTCGTGTAGAGACCCAGATGGAGCCTGTCGCTGTTTTCGATTTCCACCGGGGGATAGACTTTGCCGGGCTCGCGTTGGTCGCGCGGCGGCTCGATTACGATATCGCCGTCGCCCGCGCCCGATTCGAGCACTGTGCCGTTGGTCGACCCAAGGCCCTGGGCGTACCAGTGTCCGCCTTCGAGCCAAATGCGGAGATGCTCGCGCGATGCATCAGCGCCTACATCGGTGATGCTGGGCGAGGTTTTGGGCAAGGACCCAATTACCGTGCCGCGCGGATCGCGCGTGAGGGGATGGATTTGCATGTCGGCGCAGTTGTCGGCATGGGTTCTGAGCAGACCGAGGTTGGGGGCGACAGTGCGCGGCTGCTCCAGGCTGCTCATAAAGCCACGTCCGACGGTAGTTTCGGTGGTGCCAAAGTGCCCGCCTGTCTTGCTGTCGCAAAAGCGCTCGACGGTGGCCACGCCTTGGATGGGGTCAGCGAGCGCCCCCGTTGCCACAAAGAGCATAAGGTAAAGCGTACTCTTCTCGCGCACGGCATTGCCGTCAAAGTTGTCGATGTGATTGAGGGCATTTGCATATAGGCGGCTGTCCAGCTTGTAGCTGGCGAGAGCCGACATCATTTCGTTGGCGGCCGGGCCGCGATAGTGCTCGGCGATTGCCTGATAGGCGGACTCGCCGCCGCCGAGCTTGCTGCAGATTGCCGCGGAAAGATTGAGCGTGGTGACGGCAAAGTCGCTGTAGATGGCGGGCGCGCACTGGTCAGGCTCGCGATGGACGATGTAACGGGTGAGATACGAGCGGTTGGAAGAGCATTTCTCGAGCAGGGTACTGCCGAGATAAGAGTTTCCATTGATGAGCATTCGGGCGATCTCGAGATGTCTAAGACCGCCGAACGAGCGAATATCGTTATAGAGGACCGAGCAAGGTGTCTCTGCTGCCACGGATACCTCCTTTGATTGCTTCCTAGCCAATAAGGCGATAGGAATTAATGGTCCCCGGTGGGCGACGTATTAAATGCTGCGCAATATGTAGCGTAACCAAAGCAACATTATAGGCCACATGTTCGAAATTGCAGGAAGACCGAGAGATTTGGTTTGGACTGGACGGTAATCCCTCTCTGTCTTGTTCTATAACAATTAGGACCGATTTTACTCGGTAACTGTTACAGATTGAGACGTTTGCGAACCGTGTCGACCGTTTGTCTCGATCTGTAACACGTAGAGGAAGATTTGCCCTGTAGATGTTACAGATTGAGACAATTGGCCCAGAGGTTGATTTTCAATCTCAACGCAACAGCCTGAACGGACCCCGCGTTTCCGCAGCT
>CABUNB010000019.1 GCA_902492755.1 uncultured Collinsella sp.
GTCAGGCGAGCGTAAGGTCGACGGGCCTGGCTCCTTACAGCGCAAAGGCGTCGATGTCGCCCCAGTGGCGGCGCAGCGTGATGGCGGCAGCGGGCTCGGTGTTGTCGAAGACGACCGACCACTGCGTGTTGCTGGTGATGTCTTCCGGATTGGGCTCTTGCGCCGCAGCGCGTAGGGCCTTCCAAGCGACTGCCTCGTCTTGGGCACCGACATGGGCGTCAAGGACATCGGCGATTGCGACGGCGCGCTCCTTACCATGGCCCAGCTCGCCATTCTTTTGGTTGGGCAGCACTTCGTCGCCATAGCAGGCGTAGAAGTTCGTAACCTGGCGTACGGGCGTCGCCTTGCATGCACGGTCGGGATCGCGCGGATCCCACTCCACCACCCGCGCGTCACCGGCGGCGTCGTTGATAAAGAAGTGGTAATCGCGTCCTGCCATGGCGTGCATGTCGTAGGCGGAAAGCAGGTCGACAGCCTCCTGCGTGGTGGCCGCGCGGTCGAGCACCAGACGGATGGCGAGCGAGGTATTGATGACGGGGCGTTGCGTGTCCTGGTCACAGGGCTTGGAATCCAGGGTGAGTACGGCAACGGACACGCCGCATTCGTTAACACCGTCGAGCTGGGCAAACGGGCCCATGAGTGCGGCGACGCGTCCGGCGACGGAGTCAAGCGGAGTGTTATCGCCCAGGTTGTTGAGGGCGGCAAATCCGATGGAGGCATAGCCGCCGCGTGGGTGATTGCGCACCAGCAGCGCCGAGGTGTCGTCCTTAAAGTCGTAATTGCGACCGGTGCGCACGCGGCGTTCGGCATCTACGGCGACAAAAGCGCTGCAGGCAAACTGGGGCGCCTGGACATGTGCCGGCACACCGGGCAACACCTGCGCCACCACGGCATCGATGTAGGCCTGGTCGTCGCGTACGCCGGCGGCGATGATGCGATCAAGATCGTAGTCGTAGGCGATGTCGATTGCGTACAGGTCATAGCCATCCGCGTAGCCGGTCAAGCGTTTGAGCGACGCGGCGGACTTGATTTGCTTGTGATAAACGATACCGGTGGCAGCGGCAAGGCCGACGGCGACACCCGCGACACCGCAGGCGATGGCAATGTTACGTGGCTTCATGACGGCTCCTTTCGTCCTGTTAGCGTAATTGTCGCAAAAGGAGTGCGGGCATGATGGCTCAACTTGGCGAACGGCGCGGGATTAAACATGGAATGAAGGGCACGGCACTGGCGCGGCGGGGTATGCTGGAGGGGACCATCAGCCCAGCGAAAGGGGAGAGCATGACGGATCAGGAAACGCCCGAGCGCGCGCACGTGACGGCCGACGATATCGAGGCCGCCAACGACCTCATCGACTTTATCGAGGCATGCCCCAGCATGTTCCATACGGCGGCGACCATTATGGCCGAACTCGACGAGGCGGGCTTTACCTACCTGCCCGAGAACGCGGCGTGGGATATCGAGCCGGGCGGGCGTTATTACACGCAGCGCAACACCTCGAGCGTTATCGCCTTTAAGGTGGGCGAGGACCTGGCCGCTACGTGGGGCGAGGACGGCGTTGCCGGTGACTATCATTTTCAGCTCACGGCGTCGCACAGCGATTCGCCGACGTTTAAGGTCAAGGCCGTGCCCGAGCTTGACGGCGCGGGCGAGACGCTGCGCCTGAACACCGAGGCCTACGGCGGCATGATCGACTACACCTGGTTCGATCGCCCACTGGCGCTCGCGGGCCGCGTGCTGGTGCGCGAGGGTGACCGCATTGAGAGCCGCCTGCTTGCCACCGAGCGCGAGGTCGCTATTATCCCGAGCCTTGCCATCCATATGAACCGTGGCGTCAACGAGGGCTTTGCTCCCAGCCGAGCCGTTGACCTGTGCCCGCTCATCAGCGCCGGTGACCTTAAGCAGGGTGACTTCGATGCCCTGATCGCTGACGAATTGGACGTTGAGCCTGAGCAGATCCTGGGCCGCGATCTGTTCCTGGTCAATCGTCAGGATGCACGCATCTGGGGCTGGGCCGACGAGTTTATCTCGACGCCCAAGCTCGACGACCTGGCCTGCGCCTACACCTCGCTGCAGGCATTTTTGGGTGCCGAGAACGCGCACGACGTTTCGGTCTTCTGCTGCTTTGATAATGAGGAGGTTGGCTCCGAGACCAAGCAGGGCGCCATGTCGACGTTCTTGGCCGACGCGCTGCGCCGCATTAACGGATCGCTGGGCTTTGACGACGAGTCGTACCATCGCGCACTTGCCGCCTCGATGCTCGTGAGCTGCGACAATGCACATGCCGTGCACCCCAACCACGCCGAGAAGTGCGATGCCCGCAATCAGGTGGTGCTCAACGGCGGCATCGTCATCAAGGAGGCAGCCAACCAGCACTATTGCACCGATGCCTTTAGCCGCGCGGTGTTCCAGGCCATCTGCGATGACGCCGACGTGCCCACGCAGGCCTTTGCCAACAAGAGCGATATGGCCGGCGGCTCTACGCTCGGCAATCTGTCCAATATGCAGGCGAGCATGCATGCCGTAGACGTGGGCCTGCCGCAGCTGGCTATGCACTCGAGCTACGAGACCGGCGGCGTGCGCGACGTGATGTACGCCATCCGCGCCCTCACCGCCTTCTACGAGCGAAACCTAACCATCAACGGCGCCGAAAGCGTGGAGCTCTAAAACCTGCCAAAAAGGGACAGGTTCATTTTGGCAGGTTTTATCTGGGCGAATGCAAGGGGTGAAACCGAACTAGATCGGTGATGCGTAGCCGCCGAGGTGCAGTGCGCCTCGGCGGCTTTTTGTGTACAGAGTACGGCTAATGCTTATAAGTGCTTTACATGCTTTACGTATCTACCATAGTATTTTATGATAGTTTTGAAGTACTAAGGAGGGGCTATGACCACAACCGCCGCTCAGATCAACGTACGTCTCGATGCCGATCTTAAAAGGAGTGGGGACGCCGCTCTCTCCAAGGCCGGTATGACGCCGAGCCAAGCGGTGCGAGCGCTCTGGCAGCTTGCAGCGTCGCTGGCCGATCGCCCCGGTGCGCTCGAGGATATCCTGCTGCCCAGTCGTGCCCGGGCGGAACAGCGCGAGCGCGAAAAGGCCGCCAAACGTAAGCTCGAGCTCATAGATCAGGGGTCGAAGCTGTTTGCTACCGCTTGCCGTGAGTCGGGAATCGATATGGTCAAGGCTCAGCCATCGGACGACGAAGAGCTCAAACGGAATGCCTATGCGGAGCGCTATGGCGAGGAGATGGGCTGGCTCTATGAGTGAGACTCCAAAGCGCATCTTGGTTGACACCAACGTGTGGCTCGATTACTTCATTCCCTCACGACGTGGTCGTTCGGTGGCGATTGAGTTTTTACGCGATGCATGCACGGCGCAGGTGGATTTGCTGTATGCGGCGACATCGTCCAAAGACCTGTTCTATTTGATTTCAAGCGAACATAAGGCATGGTATCGGCGAGAGCACGGTTCGCTTTCCCAGGATGCCGCTATGGCAGCGACTTCGCTTGCATGGGATTGTCTTAGCGTGTTGTCGCAGCTTGCCACGCCAGTGCCCTGTGACCTGAGCGACATATGGATGGCGAGCAGGCAGCGTGAGCTCCATAGCGATTACGAAGACGATTTAATCATTGCGGCAGCGATACGCGCTCAAGCAGATCTACTGGTCACCAACGATGCCAAACTCTGTTTACACGCACCCGTCGCAGCAATGAGTGTAGAAGACGCAAAAAATTACTTAGCAACGCTCTAACAATTTAAAGATCCCACAGGTCGAACAAAAGTCAGCGAATGCCCACAGACAGAGACAGCACCAACCAGTGAAACGCCGCGGGTTGAACAAAGGTCAGCGAGAGCTCGTCTGGGCGAGCAAGGTGCCTTGAAAGAGGAGGGCATTGGCCTTCTGGCCATGCCCGACGATTGAAAGGCAGATTGCCGTCCAGACGGGGTCGCAGCGTCGACTGGTCCGCCGTTCGTTAGAACGGCGGAACAAGATTAGTGCTCGATCCAACAACGTAAAGTTTCGCCCGCCTGCAGATGGCGCAGGTTCTCCGCGGCGATGTCGACGACGTTGTTGAGCGTGGCGGCCAAGTGGAACCAGCCGGAGACGTGCGGCGTGATGAGCATGTTGGGTGCATCCCACAGCGGGCTTGTGGCGGGCAGCGGCTCGGGGTCGGTGACGTCGACTGCGGCGCCGGCGAGGTGCCCGGACTCCAGAGCGGAAACCAAGTCGTCGGCGACCACAAGATCGCCGCGGCCGCCGTTGGCAAAGAACGCGCCCGGCTTCATCGCGGCGAAGAACTCGGCGTTCGCCAGGCCGCGGGTCTCGGGTGTGCTGGGCATAAAGGATGCGACGACGTCGGCCTCGGCCAGGCGCTCGGGCAGGGCGTCCATGCCGTCCATGTCCTCAAACACGATGGGGTAGACGAGCGGATGACGCTTGATACCGCGGACGTGCGCGCCCATGCTGCGGCAGAGCGTGGCAAAGTGGCCGCCGATATCGCCCGCGCCCAGCACCAGCACGTTGGCGTTTTTGAGCGAGGTGACCGGACCTAAATCCTCCCAGCGATGCTTGCGCTGCAAGTCGTGATAGCCGGGCAGGCGCTTGATCATGGAAAGGACCATGGCAAACATGTGCTCGCTCACGGCCTGGCCATAGGCACCCACCGAGCAGGAAAGCTTAGCGTCGGCTGGCACGGTGCCGGCGGCCAAGTAATCGTCATAGCCGGCGGTCTGTAATTGCAACAGCTGGAGATGCTCGCATGCCGTGAGCATGCCAGGGTCGATGTTGCCCAAGATCACGTCCGCATCGGCGACCTGCTTGCGCGTGATGGCGTCGGAGCTCGTGTAGATAAAGTCCTCGCCCGGAGCACTCGACTCAAGAATTGCGCGATGACGGTCGTTGACGGGCAGCAAAACCAGGATGTTCACAAGCAGTCCTCTCCGCTCGACCTACCAAAAAGGGACAGGTTTATTTTGGCAGGTTTTATCAGGCAAAACGCTATAAAAACGCCGGGCTTCGCGATGGTTAACATATCCATCGTGAAGCCCGGCGCATCCACGGCTACCAGCTCAGCAACTCGTAGCCGTCCTCGGTCACCACGAGCTGTACCTCGCACTGGGCCGAATCGCTGCCGTCCTTGGTGCGCACGCACCAGCCGTCGCCCTTGCTAATCTTGATATCGGGCGCTCCGGCATTGATCATGGGCTCGATGGTAAAGACCATGCCCGGAGCCATGATGGTGTCTACATCGGGCGCCTCGGTGGTAAAGCCCACAAACGGGTCCTCGTGGAACTCCTTACCGATGCCGTGTCCGCCGTACTCGCGCACTACGCTAAAACCGGCGTCCTCGACCGTCTTTTGCACGGCCTCGGCCATCACGGACAGCGGCAGCCATGGCTTGACGGCCGCCAGGCCCGCTTCAACGCTGGCGCGGGTGACGTCGACCAGGCGCTGGCGCTCGGCCGAGACTTCGCCGATGCAGAACATGCGGCTCGAGTCGCTAAAGTAGCCGTCTAGGATCGTGGAGCAGTCCACGTTGATGATGTCGCCCTCGTGCAGCACGTCCGTATCGCAGGGGATACCGTGGCAGACCACGTCGTTGATCGAGGTGCACACGCTCTTGGGATAGCCCTCGTAGTTGAGGTCGGCCGGCGTGCCACCGTGCTCGACGGTGTAGTCGTAGATCATCTGGTCGATCTGGTTGGTGGTCATGCCCGCGGCGATGTGCTCGCCTACGTAGTCGAGCACGCCCACGTTGATGGCGGCCGAGCGCTTGATGCCCTCGATATCGGCGGGCGTCTTGTAGAGCGCGCGGGGCAGAACCTCCCAGCCCTCTTCCCACAGGCGCTCGAGGCGCTCGTCGAAGGCGCTGTGGCATTTCTTATATTTTTTGCCGCTGCCGCACCAGCAAGCGTCGTTGCGGCCGGGCACGGGTCCTTTGTCATACATGGCTAACTTCCTTTCGTTCGCAGCTAGTATAGCCCACCTTCAGAGCAGCTGTGCGCTAGTAACTCACCTGGCAGGGAATGCCGAGGGCGCGCACGCGCGCGGCAATGGCGTCGAGCACCTCGGGCGCTGCTTTGGCAAGGCCGGCGACCGGTGTCTCGCGCGCCACCGTGTAGATGGTCGCTTCTTCCGGGCGAATGCGCTCAAGCGCCGCGAGCCAGGGGGCAACGTACTCCTCGCCGGTGTTGTCGATGGGCTTGCCCTGATACTCGCCGGTCAAAAAGATCGTCTGGATAATAACGTGACCGTCAAAGCTTGCGAACGTCTCGATCTGGTGCTCGACGTCATAGGGGCCAACGGGCTGGTCGAGCAGCTGGATAAACGCCGGGTCGACGGTATCGAGCTTAAGAATGCTGTCGTCGACCATCATGAGCGCGTCGTGCACCTCGGGACGGTTGGCGCGCGTGCCGTTGGAGAGCACGGCGATCTTGGAGTTTGGGGCAAGCTCGTCGCGCAGCGCGACGGCGCCGGCGATGGCCTGCGGAAACTCCGGTGCGGCGGTGGGCTCGCCGTTGCCTGCGAAGGTGATTACGTCGGGGAGCTCGCCCTCGGTTGCCATCTCGCGCAGCTTTGCCTCGAGCGCGTCGAGTACCACGGCAGCCGTGTTATACGGCTCGTGGCAGGGGCGCTCGGCGTTGAGGCCGTTTTCGCAGTAAATGCAGTCGAACGTGCAGATTTTGCCGCTGGCCGGCATCATGTTGACGCCGAGCGAGAGACCAAGGCGACGGCTGCGAACGGGCCCAAAGATGGGGCTGGCATTCAAAAACGTAGACATAGGCATATGCTCCTCAAGACAATTGTGCCTAAGCATAGCATCGGCTCCAAAGCAAGGTGTGGGCTCTTGCTTTACAAGTTTCGTTTTTTCACGTCGCTCATGATGCCGTGCCATGAAAAGCCTCGGGTCGGGTACAGTTAATCTGTTAACAAGGCGTAAGGCAATGCGGGTCCATCCAACCGCACTGACGTGCAACTGGATGAGCATTGATGACGGGGGTACAACATGGATTTTACGGTCGAGAATGCGGGCACCACGATTGCCTGTCGCGAATATGCCGGCCCGGATGTGTCGCCTGATACTCCTGCCTTGGTGTGCGTGCACGGCGCTTGTGTCGACGGCACATTTTTCGACAGCATCGCTTGTGAGCTCAGTCGCAACTACCGCGTAATTGCCTACGACCGCCGCGGCTGTGGTGGCAGCAGCGATGCGGCAGACGGCAGCTATGATCTTGCCGCTCAGGCCGCCGACCTGCAAGCCGTGATCGAACACGTTGGCGCTCCGACAAATGTGCTTGCGCACAGCGCCGGTACGTTGGTGGCGTTGGAGCTTCTTCGTACCGAACCCCACCTCGTCGCCCGTGCGATTCTGCATGAGCCGGCTGTGTCGGCCGAAGGCGTCGGCATGGGCGCAGCTCCGGTTTTGCTCGATATGATTGCGGCTGGGAAGGTTTCAAGGGCGCTCCGGCTTTTCTTGGGAGCCCTCGGCGACTTGGACCCCGAGGCTCCTGGAACGACCGAGGCAGAAGCCAAGCATGCCCTGCGCAACGGCCGCAGTTTCATGGCAAACGAATACGGGATTACTATGACTTGCGTTCCCGATTGGGATAGCGTTCGCGCGTCAAAAACGGTGGCCGCCGTGCTCCTGGGCGAGCTCTCGATTGGCACGCCCCGCGAGGCTGGCACGCGAGCGGCTGCCAAATATCTCGATTGCCCCCTCGTAACGATTCCCGGGGCGCACAACGGCCTGCGCGATCGTCCGGCAGCGGCTGCCCAGACTGTCCGTGGCATCCTGGGGTTCTAGCACCCGCAATAACCAAAGCAGGCTCCATCCGCAAACGTTTCGGCCGTGTTAACAAATGTGCTCAAAACCTCACGTCTGCGACTTCAATCGCGCCGCCTGCCAACTCATAAAAATGTAACAGCATTCACGTACTTACCTGCATCGACAAGGTGTTACCCTTGTAGCATTTGGAACCCACCGCTACCATGCGAAACTATCGAAAGGGCCCCATATGCTCAATAATCACGAGGTCAATCTAACCGACGAGGAGGCTGCCGCTGAGGTCGCCCGCGTCGCGAAGACCTACCCCGTGGTGCGTTTGCTGTCGGCCGATCAGATTAAGAGCGAGCCTAACTGCCTGCTCGCCGGCGATCGGTGTCCTTGTTTGCGCCAGTCGAGTCTTGAGGCTTTGGCAGACTCCGATGAGGTGTCGGAGCAACTGCTCAATGATGGCACTGAGTACCGCGCTCGCCTGCGCCCTCTGAAGGTCGAGGGCGAGCCTCACGTCCTGCTGATGGTGCGTCCGATTGATGAGCAAGAGGCTGCAGAAGAGGACCTTGTCTACACCGACGTGCTGACGAATGTGCGCAATCGCCGATATTACGAGGAAAAGCTCCGAAGCGCCCGCATGAATGCCGGCGTTGCGATGATCGACCTTGATGATTTTAGGGTCTTCAACGATACATGTGGCCGTCATGCCGGCGACCTTGCGCTCGGTGCTGTGGCGACAGCCATACGCAGCGGAATTCGTTCGACTGACGAGCTTGTGCGCTATGGCTGCGACAAGTTTGTGGTTGTCATGCCCAATATTCCCTCCGATGACTTCACCCGTCGCCTGCATCAGGTGTCCGATGCCGTTCGTTCCACGATTATTCCGGGCCATGAGTACGTGAGCTTGACGGCATGTGTTGGTGGCGTTCGCATTCATGGCGAGACGGTCGATGAGGGCGTTGGCCGCGCTGCCCAGTTACTGAGCCGCGCTAAGGCAAAAGCCGGTACGGTCGTGACCGATGCCGATTCCATCGAGGCCTTCCAAAGCGAAAAGCCTTTGGTGCTTATCGCCGATGACTCCGAGATGAACCGAGCCATTCTCAGCGAGATGCTCAAGGACGAGTATTGCATCCTCGAGGCCGATAACGGTCGTATAGCGCTCGACATGGTCGACCGCTATGGCGATGAGTTGTCGCTCGTGATGCTGGACATTGTCATGCCGGGCATAAGCGGCTTTGAGGTGCTGGCCGATCTGTCGCGCCGAACGGGTATCGACAATCTGCCTGTCATCATGATTTCGAGCGAAGATTCCGATGATATGGTTCTGCGCGCGTACGAGCTGGGCGCCTCGGACTATATCAACCGCCCGTTTGACTCCCGTATCGTGCGCCGCCGCGTAAGCAACACCATCCGCCTGTACGCCAAACAGCGCCGCCTGACGAGCCTGCTGTCCCAGCAGTACAACGAGCGCGTCAAGAACAGTCGCATGCTCATCGACATCATGGCCGGCGTCATGGAGCTTCGCAACGGCGAGAGCGGCAGGCACGTTACGAACATCGAGAAGCTGACCGAGCTGCTGCTTGGCTGTCTGGTCCAGCGTAGCGGCACGGTCTCCCTCGACAATGAGGAACGCTCTACGATCGCCCTGGCTTCGGCGCTGCACGATATCGGCAAGATGTCGATTGACGATGCGATTCTCAACAAGCCCGGACGCCTTACGCCCGATGAGTTCGAGATTATGAAGACGCATACCACGATCGGCGCCGACATGCTGCTTGAGCTGGGTAGCCATCACGCCGGTAATGCGCTTATGGAATATGCGTACCAGATTGCGCGTTGGCACCACGAGCGCTGGGACGGCAAGGGTTATCCCGATGGCCTTAAGGGCGACGATATCCCCATCGCCGCGCAGGTGGTTTCGGTGGCTGACGTGTACGATGCGCTGACGAGCGTGCGCGTATACAAAGACGCTATCCCGCACAAGGAGGCAATCCAGATGATCCTGGACGGTAAGTGCGGCACCTTTAACCCGCTGTTGCTCGACTGCCTGCTCGAGGTGCAAGACCGTATTGCCGAGACGTTGGCACGCCCCGCCGACGTTGTCGCGTTTCCCACGATTTAGTTTGACCAAAGGAGTTTTAATCCATGATTTCCATGCGTGAGGCGTATGAGAAGATCGGCGCTAATTATGATGACGCGTGCGCTCGGCTGATGGGCGAGGAAATGCTTGCCCGCTTTGCCCTCAAGTTTTTGGATGACGAGAGCATGGACAAGCTGGAGGCCGCCATGGCGGCAGGAGACGCCGAAGGTGCGTTTATGGCAGCGCACACGCTCAAGGGCGTGAGCCAGAACCTGGGATTCGATAATCTGTACGAGCCGGCGGTCGTGGTGACCGAAGCGCTGCGCGGCGCCGATGCCGTTGACGGCGCTCGCGAGGGAATGCACGCGCTGCAGCAGCAATATGCGGCTACGATGTTGGCCCTGCGCGAAGCGGCCGAGTAAGAGCTCGCGAGCTTTGATGACTATGAGAGTGGATAATCTCCCGTTTTAGGCCCGGTGGCGGCCTCAAAGTGGGAGATTATCCACTCTCGTTCGATACGTGTCCAAAAATCCACTCTCACCCCTTCTGATTAGTGAATGGCCTATGCGCACTGGCGGGGCTTTCCGCATGCAATCCATATCGTTGTTCGATAAACTGTTCGAATAACGATAGAGTCGATGAGGGTGAGTGTATGTCCAACAGCGTTCAGCGTATGGCCAAGGCGGGCGAAAATATCAGGAAGCTTGGTTTTTGCATGGCAGCCGTTTTTGCAGGGATGCTCGTCGCTTTTGCCGCGTTGGTTGTTTACGTGATCTGGTATGCGGTTACAAACGTTGCTTCTGTCGATTCTTTCGGTGTCGTGACGTTTCTCAATGGCGGGTGCGTCGTTATCCCAAGCGGACTGTGCCTGGCACTCGTCGTGGGTATTTCGCTTGTCGTTTTGTGCGGGATCAGCCGTAATATCTCTCGGGGCGTCGCGCCCTTTACCAGGGCACATGTGCGGCTTATCCGTGTTCTCGCGCTTGCCTTTGCTGTTAACGCCGCGGTTTCGCTTGTCGGTGCCTATGGATCGGTCAATCTCACCATTGGCGGACTGGAGCTTTACATCGTGCCTCATTCCTTCGTTATTGAGATTTGCCAAGGCGCTACCTTTGATGCGGGGTCGTTTATCGGCGCAGTTGTCTGTTTGTTTATCTCGGCGATCTGGAGTTATGCCTCGCTGCTCCAAGAGCAGTCTGACGAGCTTGTGTAGGAGGAAACATGAGCTATCTCATCATCGAGCTTGAGACGCAGCTGCTTAAGACCGGAAAGACCAGCGCTGATCTGATTCGGGCGACGGGGCATACTCCGGCTAATATTTCAAAGCTTAGAAACGGAAAGATAAAAGCTATTCGCCTAAAGACGCTTCTCGATATCTGTGATGAGCTTGATTGTCAACCGGGAGATATTATTCAGCGCGTGAGCGAGAAAGAGCTTGAGGAGCTTATTGTCGAGCGCGCGAAAAATGTCGTGAGACAGATGCGGGATGGCGGAGGCAACGAGGCGTCGCTTCCGACATCAGTCTTCGCTGTCGATTTGAGTGACGAGTAGCTTAAGGCGAACAACTAAAACGAAATATCAGCGTGAAGGGACTCGTGTCTAACACGGGTTCTTTCTTTTAGATTATCTTGACAAATACGAGTTATCGAAAAACAATAACAATTATGGAAAACGATAAAGGAAAGAAGGGGCGATATGAGCGGTTTTGCTATCAAGCAGAACGGGAGGCCAATGAACGCATCAGCGATAAAGCTATCAAAAGTATCAAAGCGCTACGGGAAACGGCGTGTGTTGCATGACGTTTCCTTCGAGGTGCATCAGTCTGAGCTCTGTGCCCTTGTCGGTGCAAACGGTGCGGGCAAAAGCACGCTCATTAAAATCGTCTTGGGCATCTGTGAGCCATCGTCGGGAAGCGTGGAACTCTTCGGAGGCAAGTCAAAAAGAGAGCTTAGCCTGATGCGGACGCGTGTCGGCTATGTACCAGATTCCAGTGGAGCATACCAATCTCTCAGTGCGGTTGAGAATCTTCAAATCCGATGTGCGGAATGGGGGCTTGATGAGAAGCGTGAGATTCCTCGCGTTTTGAGCCTAGTCGGGCTGGATGCCGATGAGAAAAAGAGCGTGAGCAGTTTTTCTTTGGGAATGAAACGGCGACTGGATATAGCTACGGCTTTGTTGGGTGACACGGACTTGCTAGTTTTCGATGAGCCAGCAAATGGGTTGGATCCGTTGGGCATCGAGAGTATATGGGCCCTTATCGGTCGATTGAATCGGGAGCAGGGCAAAACCATGCTTATCTCTAGCCACGACTTGGATGAGTTGGCATCGGTTGCAACAAGCTGCCTGTTTCTTCATGACGGCGAACTGCTAAAAAAGGAATCGATGGACGTCATAAGGGATGAGGCGTCGTCCCTAAAAGAGTATTACAGGCGCTTGATGAAGGCGGTCTCGCTATGAAGCGGGCGATCCATCCCATAAAGGCAGATATGATGCGTTTGCACAGGATATTTCCGGCGAAGTTTGGTCTTGCGCTTATGCTGGCGTTCGGCCTTCTCTTCGGCATCTTTCTAAAAAACGGAACAACGTTGCTCGCCTTTGGCTATGGCGTTTGTGGGGAGGATATTGGTTTCCTCTGGAATGCAATCGATCCTTCTGCGCCTGATGAGTCCCTTGCGCGCAGCGCTTTTGCCGGTACATCCCTGTTCGTTCCACTCATCGTTTGTTTGGTGCTTTTACAGGAGCATGGCTATAAAGAGGGGCACCGAATTTCTTCGGCAAGAGGTCTCAACCGCTTTTATGGGGCTCTAGCCCATGCATTTTCGTCTGCTTTAATAATTGGCGCAGCGTATAGCGCGCTTTGCCTTCTTCTTTTTGCAATAGCCATAATACGTGGAGGGCAAAGCTGTGCGCACGACATACTGGCTGCATTTTTGCCTGCGATGATAATCAACGCCGTATTGGTGATATCAGTTGCGTTGGAGACGGTGACCATCTATCGGATTACAAGCAGCGCTGTATTGAGCGGGGCTGTGGTAATAATCGGATTTGTCATGAGCTTGACGCTCTACGGAACTTACCTTCAGACGCCCATACCGTCCTTGCGATGGATTTTCTTTCTTCCGGGGCCGTACCTTGGAGTCGGATGTGCCCTTGGGTATAGCGATATGGGGCAGCTGACGCTTCTGGGGTATGGCGTGGCAGCCAGCTGTCTATCGGTATTGATTTACGCTCTCTTGAGCTTTCGCGCTGGGGGTGTGCTCAATGGCTCGTCAGATTAAAAGACTTCTCCAGTCAGAATTGAAGCATGTGAGCAAATGGGTGTACGCCTTAATCCTGGTAATTTATGCGTGCATGGTGGTATTGCAGCTTAATTCTTTCCCGATGTGGTTCTGTAGCCTCCGTGAGAACAGCTTCTTGGGCTTTTTCCCAGACCCGACGCTTCGGCTATCGGCGGAGGATGTCCTTCTATTTGGTAATGCAGAGGTTTTTCGCGGTCTGCTGTTCAACGTGGCCCCGTTGGCTCATGCATTGTTCTTTCCGTTCATCGCGGCTTGCATTGTGCCGCGCTTTGTCAGTTCGGGCTTTATTGAGGAACCGTGGGGGTTGTCGGAGGCTCGGGGAGGGAAGCGTGTGTGCGCCATCGTTGCGCGAGTGGTGCTGTCTTCTTTTGCCCTTTTGGGCGCGTTTATCCTGTCAAGTGTCGTTTTGTACTGTCTTAACTGCGTAATCGTTTTGGATGCTCGGCAGTATTTCAACCTGAATATTTTTTGCTATCGACTTCTTCTGGCGAGTGTCGTCTGCCTTGTATATGTGGTCTCTTGCGTGATTGCTGTTTCCTATTTTGGGTCCGGCTTCGGTCCGATTGGCATGCTGCTGCTTGTCAACGTTGTAGCGATCTACATACAGATCGGGGCCAATTCCATGCTTCCACTTCCGGCCTCGATGCTCATGTGGATTTGCGGTGTGACTCCGTTGGGGATTGGTCAATGCGTTTGGATTTTAATTGACTGCCTCATAAACGTAGCAAGCATTTTTGCCATTTGCTTTGCTGTCGACCGATTGCGGCCGAGATTTCTCTGATTGTTTGTGAGGGATGATCATACCGAGCATATCAAATACAGGGGGGGGCGGGCACCGTGGCTGGTGTCCGCCCCCCGGCTTAGGAGGCTTTAACTTGTGTAGCTTGCGAACTAGCGGGCCTGCTTTACCTTGGTCGCTGCCTCGACAAACGACTTCCACAGGTTAAAGTCGGTCTCGAGCGTCTTCCACGTGTACTCAGGGTGCCATTGCACGCCCAAGCAGAATGGCTGGCCTTCGACCTCGATGCACTCGGGAACGCCATCGGTTGCCTTGGCGACCAAACGCGTGCTCTTACCCAGACGGTCGACGCAGCAGTGATGTGCCGAGTTGGTCTGGATCAGCCTGTGCCCGCCAAGCGCGCGCTCCAGCAGCGAGCCCGGCACGACCTCGACGGGATGCACGGGGTCGTTGAGCACGTGGGTATGGCGCCACTGCGTGCGGCCCTCGCGAGCGCCCAGGCTCGGCACGTCCATGCACAGGGTGCCGCCAGTGGCGACATTGAGCAACTGCGTGCCGCGGCAGGTGGTAAAGAGCGGCTTTTTGGCGCGGAGCACCTCGCCGACCAGCTTAAACTCAAAGCTATCGCGGATCTCGCAGCAGAGGGTGGGGTCGTAGGGTCGATCATCGCCCCAGCGTTTGGGGTTGACGTCCGGGCCGCCGGGAATAGCGATACCGTCGGCGATATCGACGTAATGGCGGATGACCTCAATGTCCTCGGTGATGGACATCTGCAGCGGCAGGCCGCCGGCGGCAAGGATGGCATCGACAAAGACACTTGCGATTTCCTCGTTGGGGGAGAGCGTCTCGCTTAAAAACGGCTTCGCCTCTTCCCAGCGCGGCGCGACGAGGATGAGCGGGCGGTCGGCGGGGGCAACGTTGACGTGCGGGGTGTAGGACGATGAGGTGCGGGTTCCGATCATAGGTGTTGCTTTCGAATCTGAAGGTGACAGGGCGCATGAGAGACGTGGGACAACGCTTCCGATGGATTTGCCCCACGGGGTGGCTGGCTAGTGCCCCTTGATGGAGTTGAGGAAGTCCTGGGCGCGCTTGGTCTGGGGATGGTCGAAGAACTCGTCGGGTGTGCCGGTTTCCACGATCTGGCCGTCGGCCATAAACACGACGCGATCGGCAACGCGGCGTGCGAAGTTCATCTCGTGCGTGATGACGATCATCGTCATGCCCTGCTGGGCTAGACGGACCATGACCTCGAGCACCTCGTTGATCATCTCGGGGTCAAGGGCGCTCGTGGGCTCGTCAAAAAGCATGGCCTTGGGTTGCATGGCAAGCGAGCGGGCGATGGCTACGCGCTGTTGCTGGCCGCCCGAGAGCTGTGCGGGCACCTTATCGGCCTGCTCGGCAACGCCCACGCGGCCCAGCAGGTCCATGGCGCGCTCGCGGGCCTCGTCCTTGGAGACACCCAGCACATCGACCGGCCCCAGCATGACGTTCTGCAGGACGGTCATATGTGCGAACAGGTTGAACTGCTGAAACACCATGCCCAGCTCGGCACGCATGCGGGCAAGATCCTTGCCTTCCTGCGGCAGGGGCTCGCCCTCGATGAGGATCTCGCCCGAGTCGATGGTTTCCAGACGGTTGATGGTGCGGCACATGGTCGACTTGCCCGAGCCCGAGGGTCCAATCACAACGACGACCTCGCCGCGGTCGACCGAGAGATTGATGTCGTTGAGGACGTGCAGATCGCCATAGTGCTTATCGACGTGTCTGAGCTCGATCAGCGGCTGATTGCCGGTGGAAGAGGTGCTCTGTGCCATGGTGCTCGGCTCCTTATGACTCGAAATGGTAAAGCGTTAGCGGATGATGGTCGCGCCGGTCTTGTGCGAAACATGGACAGCGGCCTTGTTGATCGCGACGTTGATGAGGATGTAGATGACCGCGATTACCAGGTAGACCGACACGAGGGCGTCGTAGTTGGTAATGAGCACGCGGGCGTTTTGCATGAGGTCGGGGTAGCTCACCACATAGGCGACGGTGGTGTCTTTGACTACGACCACAAGCTGCGAAATCAACGACGGAATGATAAACCGAATAGCCTGCGGCAACACGATTTTAAAGGTGATTTTGGCCTTGGAGAGACCGAGCGCCTGGGCTGCCTCGACCTGGCCGCGCGGCACGGCATTGACGCCGGCGCGGAAGATCTCGGCAAGTACGCCGGCTGCAGCGAGCGCGACGGGGAGCGTGAGCATCCAAAACGACGGCAGCGCGATCTTGTACTGGGGCAGCACCAAAAAGAAGAAGTAGATGAACAGAAGGCTCGGCACGCCGCGGAAGAAATCGGTGAGCACGCGGCAGACCAGCTGCAGCGGCTTAATGCCGCTGGTGCGGCCGAGCATAAGGGCTAAGCCCAGCACCAGCGCAATGACGCCAGCAGTGACTGCGACTTTAACGGTGCCCTCAAAGCCGGCAAGCAGGAACTTCCAGGTGGTGAGGTGCGTAAAGAAATACCAATAGTGGACCGAAAGCTGGCCGGTCACATAAAAGCGCTGCAGCACCAGGATGGCGAGTGCGGCGACGGCAACAAGCGAGATGGCGGTGCCGATGCGAATCTTGGCGCGCATCTTGGGGCCGGGAGCTTCGTAGAGCGCATCGCGCATGGTAAGCTCAGGGGAGGAGTGCTTGCTCATCGGAGGATCCTCACCTTCTTATCGATGTAGTTGCCAATGTGGCTCACCACAAAGGCCGTGCCCAGGTAGCCGAGCGCCGAGATAAAGAACGCGGCGACGCCACCGAGCGAGCGCGTGTTGATATAGCTCACCACGCCGGTGAGCTCTTGCGGCTTAAGCGGCACCTGGCTGCCGAGTGCGGTGGTGAGCATGACGGCGATAAAGAGGTTGGTCATGGGCAGCACACTCGAGCGCAGCGCCTGCGGAATCACGATCTTGGCGAGGATGCGGTTAAAGCTCATGCCCAGCGAACGTGCGGCTTCCACCTGGCCGACGCCGACGGTGTTGATGCCGCTCATAAAGTTCTCGGAACCAAAGGCCGAGCCCAAAAGGACCGTAGCGACGATAACGCAGGTGCGGTAGGGCAGAACGACCTTGAGCGGCGGCAGCGCATAGACGACGATGATGAGCAGCGCGATGCCGGGGATGTTACGGAAGACTTGGACATACAGGTCGCCAAAGACGCGCAGTGGCTTGAGCGGCGACACGCGCATCACGGTGACGGCGACGGCCAGTACCATGGCGATGGCAAACGACTCAAGCGTCATGCCCCAGGTTGCTAGCAGCGCGTCGATATAGTTCTGGCCATAGAGCGACCAGAGCTCGGAGAGACTCATGCGGACCTCCCGCCGATAAGGAAAGGGGCTCCCGTGTGTACAGAAGCCCCGACAACTCAGTGAGGAAACAGTTTACCGCAATAAAGCGCACCATGCGTTTCCATATGGTTTCGTTGCGGTCGTTACCAGGCTCGCTGCCTAGGCGCCGATCTCGGGCAGCTCGGGAACATTGGTGTCGCCCGTACGGTCGCCGATGCAGATCTGCCACAGCTCGGTCCAGGTGCCATCGTCCTCGATCTTCTTAAGGAAGTCGTTGACAAAGGCGACGCCGTCGGAATCGAGCGGCAGGCCGATACCATAGGGCTCCTTGCTGCCGAAGGGCTTGCCGGCAATCTTGTACTTACCGGGCTCGCGGACCAGGGCGCTCTGCTGCATATTGTTATCGATGACGTAGGCGTCAACGCGGCCCTGCTGGAGTGCCTGGCGGGCCTCCTCGTCGGTCTTGAACTCCTGCTGGCTGGCCTTGGGAGCGAACTCCTCCAGGATGGCGGGGCCGTTGGAGCCGGACTGGACGGCGACGTTCTTGTCGGCCAGGTCGTCGACGCTCTTGATGTCGTCGTTATCGGCGAGCACCAGAATGGCCTGCTGCGTGTAGTAGTAGGGGCCGGCGAAGGAGACGAGCTTCTTGCGCTCGTCAGTGATGGTGTAGGTGGCAAAGACGGCATCGACCTGGCCGTTCTGCAGGACGGACTCGCGCGTGTCCGAGGTCACCTGGGTGATCTCGACCTTGTTCTCGCCCAGGATGTAGTTGGACAGAAGCTGCGCGATGCCAGCATCGAAGCCGCGGGTCTGACCGTCTTTCTCGTTGAGGAGGGAGAAGAGCGTGGAGGTCTGAACGCCACCGATCTTAAAGACGCCGGCGTCCTTGATGGCCGTCGCCCAGGTGCTGGCGGCGATGGCGTCGTCATCGGCCTTGGGGCCGTTGTCGACGAGCTTGTCGAATGCCTTAGCGTCGAGCGTGGTGGAAGCCTCGGTATCCTCGGAGCCCTTGGAGGAGCCGGCGGCGGAACCCTTGTCGGCCTCGGCGCTGGTGTCGGAGCAGCCGGCAAGACCAAGGCCGGCGACGGTTGCGAAGGTGGCGGCAACGAAGCCGCGGCGGTCGAGAACGACCTGCTGGGAGAGGTTCTTGCTCATGGTAGAACACCTTTCTCAATAAAATCCCTAGCGGTTGAGTAGAGTTATACCCTATCGCGCTCAAATGGGTCAACACGAAATAACTCAGAAACATACTTACCTTATGGGTAATTCTACCTACCAAAAAGGGACAGGCACCTTTGTGGTGGTTCTGGCCGATGCAGCGGCATGCCTTACTGTTTTGTCTCGATCTGTAACATCTTCAGCCGTTTTTGCCGAGTAACTGTTACAGATTGAGATTTTCTATTCAAGGGAATTCGAATGTCTCAATCTGTAACAGGTAGACGAGGAAATGGGTTCTAACTGTTACAGATCGAGATTTTCTCCTTAGGGGGATTTGAATGTCTAGATCTGTAACAGTTAGACGGGAATTCGGGCCCTAGGTGTTACAGATTGAGATAATCGCGCCGCGAAAACAAAAACCTCCGCAGGGGTGCTTCCCTTGCGGAGGTTTTTTTACTTGTTGAGTAGCCTTACGGCTTCGGCAGCCATGTTCTCGACCGTCATGCCGTTCTGCGCGAGCAGTTCGTTGGGGTCGTAGCGGTCGGGGAAGCCCTTGGCGATGCCGAAGGTGCGCGTGCGCAACGGCGTGCATGCCAGATAGCACGCGACGCGTTCGCCCCAGCCGCCGTCCAAGATGCCGTCCTCGAGGGTGACGACAACGCGATGCTCGGCGGCAAGGCTGTCGAGGAACTCGCGGTCAAGCTCGGTTGCAAAGCGAGGGTTGACGAGCGTGGCCTCGATGCCGTATTCGGCTGCCAAGCGGTTTGCCACGCGCTCGCCCAGCTCAAAGAAATCGCCAAGCGCGAGCACGGCCACGTCGCGGCCCTGGCGCACCACGTTGTAGCGAACGGCGCTGTAGTCGGTGTCTTCGGCAGGCGCTAGGTCGGGGCGGCTTACCAGGCCAATGCCCGGTACACGGATTGCTACAGGATGCTCGCGGTGGTCGAGCGACCAGCTCAGCATGGACAGATATTCCTCCATGCAGGCCGGTGCCAAGTAGTGCATGTTGGGAAGACCGCCCAGCATGGAAATATCAAAGAACGAAAGGTGCGTCTCGGACGTAGTGCCAAAGATTGATGCGCCAAACACTAGGATCGTCGCCGGGGCATCGTTGAGGCACAGGTCGTGCCACAGCTCGTCGTAGGCGCGCTGCAAAAACGTGCCGTACACACCAAAGACTGGCTTGGCGCCCGAGCGCGCAAGCGCGGTGGCAAAGGTCACGGCGTGCTCCTCGGCAATGCCCACGTCAACAAACTGCTTGCCTGCCGCGGCGCGAAGCTCGGGTGTAAAGCCCATGATGTAGGGCGTGGCGGCCGTGATGCCCACGACCTGCGGATCGTGCTCGATGGCGGCGCTGAGCGCCTCGCCCGTAATGTCGGCATAGGTGCGCGGTGCGGGCTCGCTCGGATGGCCCGGGCAGAGCTTGCGTCCAGTCGCCATGTCAAACGGACCCACGTGGTGCCAGCGCTCGGGGTCGCTCTGGGCCGGCTCAAAGCCCTTGCCCTTGGCGGTGGAGACGTGCAGCACGATGGGATGATCGATATTGCGCAGTTCCTGCAGCGCGTCGACTAGGGCCAACACATCGTTACCGGCGTCCAGATAGCGGTAGTCGAGTCCCATCGCGCGGAAAACGTTGCGCTCACAGGTGCCGTTGCTGGCGCGCAGCTCGGCCAGATTGCGATACAGGCCGCCATGGTTCTCGGCAATGGACTGGTCGTTATCGTTGACGATGATGATCAGGTTGCTGTCGAGCTCGGCGGCATTGTTAAAGCCCTCAAACGCCAGACCGCCCGAAAGCGAACCGTCGCCAATGATGGTGATGACGTTGTACGCATCGCCCGCCAGGTCACGAGCGTGCGCCAAGCCGCAGCCCAGGCTCACCGATGTGGAGGTGTGGCCCATGGCGAACAGGTCGTGTTCGGACTCGTCGGGATTGGCAAAGCCAGAGGCCTCGCCGTAGCGTGCCGGGTCGATATAAGTGTACGCGCGCCCAGTCAGCGCCTTGTGGGCGTAGGTCTGGTGCGACACGTCAAAGACAATTTTGTCGGTGGGGGAGTTAAACACGCGATGGAGCGCGACCGTAAGCTCAACGACGCCCAGGTTGGGGGCAACGTGCCCGCCGACGGCGGCGGAGCTTTCGAGGATGGCGTGGCGGATCTCGCCGCAGAGCAGCGGAAGCTCGGCGCGATCGAGAGCCTTGACGTCCTCGGGCGTTGTCGTTTGCGTAAGCAGCATCGTTGTGGGTTACTCCATGCGAATCGAGCGCCGGCGCTCCCTCGGCCGGCACAATTGCACAAGACAGTCTCGCACATTTTGGCGTTTGATATGTGACGGCGGCGCGGTAATTCGCCAACTGGTGGGGCAAAACGTTTTGTCCGATGCCATACTGATGTGTTCCATGATGTTTTTATCGATTGTGCACAGGCCGTGGCTTGCCGCCGTGAGCCGCTGGAAGGAGGCAGCATGTCCGATGCCGTTCGTGCCGAGAAAATCGCGCGCGATGTAGACCATGCTGCCCGTCAACTGGCACAGGCGGGCCGTCTGGACATGACGCGCGAGTTTATCCAACATGGCGATGTGACGGTCTATGCGCATGTGACTTCGGTAGCGCGGGCGAGCCTGTCCTTTGCCGAGCGCCTGGGCCGCGTCGGTGTTTCGGTCGACCGCGCCTCGTTGCTGCGCGGAGCCTTGTTACACGATTACTTTCTCTACGATTGGCACGACCCCGACCCGAGCCATCGACTGCACGGGTTCCGGCATCCATTTTTTGCTCTGGCGCGTGCCGAAGAGGATTTTGAGCTGACGTCTCGTGAACGGAATATTATCGTGCGCCATATGTTTCCGCTGGTGCCGGTGCCGCCGACGTGTCGTGAGGCATGGATTGTGTGTCTGGCAGATAAATGGTGTGCTCTGCGCGAGACGGTCGCCGGCCGCCTGCCGCGCAAGGACGAGGCGGACGATGGCGTGAGTAAAGCATCGAGCGAAAAGAGGAGAGGGTAGACGGTGGGGACCGCGATCGACATGGCATTTGACGGCGCGACGCTTGCCGCCTGCCCGCTCTCGGCGCTGGTACTCTCGTTTGCCTTCTACGGTTTTTGCGGCTGGGTATGGGAGTCGACAGTCTGCGCCATGCTCAACCACGGACGCTTTGCCAACAGCGGCTTTTTGCTGGGGCCGTGTTGTCCCATCTACGGTGCGGGCGGCATCGCGTGCTGGTTGCTGCTGCGTGGAATCCCAGACGCCTCGAGCCAGTTTGTCGCTGCCGCACTCGTATGCAGCGTGATCGAATATAGCGTGGGCGTGCTGTTGGAAAAAACGACGGGTGCCCGGTTTTGGGATTACTCGCATCTGCCGTTTAACCTGCACGGACGCATCTGCCTGTACTGGGCCTGCGCGTTTGGCTTGGGTGCGTTGTGTATTTGCCGTTTAGTGGAGCCGGCATTGCTGGGGCTGCTTGGCCATCTGCCGGTGCTGATTGTGCGGCTGTCCGCCTTTATCGTCGCGGTCGCGATGATGGTCGATGCGGTGTGCTCGTTGGCCAGCTGGCGGCGTCTGTCCGATCAGCTTGAGCGTGTGCGTGCCGACCTTGCCGACCGCATCAATGAGTCGCTTGCCGACGCCTCCGACTCTATGCTCGAACGTATTCCCGATTCGGCGATCGACTCGGTGGCGCAGACGCATATCCGCGGTCGCGCCGTTAACGCTTGGCTGGCCGAGCTGGGCGACGCGGCGCTCGATGCCCTGCGCGAGAAGGCTTCGATGCCGACGTTTATCTCGGATGGTGCTCGCGGCCTGGCGCTTGCTGCCCGCCGCGTGGCCGATGCCGCGCCGAGCGTGCCCCGTCCGTCGCTCACCCGTCTCCGTACCGGCAAGCGCATGAGCCGTCCGGTGCCGAGTGTGTCGCTCAGCCGTCGTGACCTGCGCTTCTTTAACGCCTTCCCGCGTCTGCGCATCAATCGCTACGAGGGCGTCATCCGAGCTACCGACCTCCGCGACCGAGCCCGCGAGCTGTTCCGCCGCTAGCCGGGACGGGCGTGTTTGCGGCTTCCTTGCTCGCGTATTTCCCGTTCGTTTCGCGCCCGTTGCCGCGTCGTTTCCAAGATTGCGGCACCGTTTCCATTCGACAACGCAGCGTTTAACAACGCCGTATCTGGTCTACACCAGTTGCCCCTCGGCCGCATCATGAGCGCCGACAACGTTCATGCGACCAAGGGGGAGCGAATGTACGATACGGGATCGACAACGTTTATGCTCATCTGCACCATGCTCGTGTTTTTAATGACACCGGGTCTGGCGTTTTTCTATGGCGGCCTGTCCAGGCGCAAAAATGTCATCAACACCATGCTTATGTGCTTTGGCGCCATTGGCCTGGTTGGTGTGCCGTGGATTGTTGCCGGCTGGTCGCTGGCCTACGGCGGCGACGGTTCCAGCCCGTTTATTGGAGGCCTTGACCAGTTGCTGTGCCTACCGGTGCTCAATCAGGTGCTGCAGGCGGCCGAGGGCAATGCCGCGGACGGTGCCGTCTACCCTCAGATTATCAACATCGCCTTCCAGATGGCATTTGCCATGATCACGGCCGCCATCGTCACGGGCAGCCTTGCAGGTCGCGTTAAGTTTGGTGCCATGACGGCCTTCCTGGGCATTTGGCTGCTCGTGGTCTATGTGCCGCTCGCCCACATGGTTTGGGGCGGCGAGGGCTCCTTTATCGGCGACATTATCGGCGCGCTCGACTTTGCCGGCGGAGACGTGGTGCACATCTCGTCCGGTCTGACGGGCCTGATTCTCTGCTTAATGCTCGGCCGTCGCCGCGGCTTTGGCATGGTGAGCTACCGTCCGCATAACGTGCCGTTTGTGGCGCTGGGCGCCGGTCTACTTTGGTTTGGTTGGTTTGGCTTTAACGGCGGCAGCGAGTTTAAGGCCGACGCCGTGGCGGCACTTGCCATCCTCAACACTGTGACGGCCAGCGCGGCGGGCATGGTCTCGTGGCTTGTCGTCGAGCGCGTGCACACCGGTCGTCCCACGCTGGTGGGTGCCAGCACCGGTTTGGTTGCGGGCCTTGTGGTGGTTACGCCGGGTGCGGGCTTTGTCGAGCCGTGGGCGGCGCTGGTCATGGGCCTGATCGTATCGCCCGTCTGCTATCTGGCCATCAGCCATCTTAAGACCAAGTTCGGCTACGACGATGCGCTCGACGCGTTCGGTTGCCACGGTATCGGCGGCATCTTGGGCGGTGTGCTCACGGGCCTGTTCTGCGTGCCGGAGCTCTCGTGGACCGGTAAGGGCGGCCTGTTCTACACGGGCGACGTGTCGCTGCTTGTCTCGCAGGTTCTGGGCATTGTGGTGACGGTCGTTATTGTGCTGGTGCTCGACTTGGTGATCGCCGCGGTGGTCAAGGCGCTGTTCCACGGTAGCCTGCGCGTGGACGAGGCCGACGAGGCGCTGGGCATGGATGCGAGTCAGCACGGCGAGAGCGCGTATCCTTCTTTCTCCGGACTCGATTAGCAGCTTCCCCAAGCACCGCACCTTGCCGTTCAATCGTCGCTCACGTACTTAAGTACGCTTCGCTCCTCTTTCACGGTAATCTGCGGCACTTGGGAAACCTGCTAAGACCAGTCAGTTGAACTTATTGATCTCTGAGATTGGTTTGCGGCACCTGGAAAACCCGTGCCATGTGAAGGACATTTCATTTCTTTTATTGAAGAGAGGAATTCACTATGAAGAAAATTACGGCAATCGTTCGTGCCGAGAAGCTTGAGGTTCTCAAAGACGCGCTGTTTGCTGCTGATGTTCGCGGCATGACTATCAACCAAGTGCAGGGTTGCGGTGCGCAGCACGGCTGGAAGGAGTACGTGCGCGGCAACGAGCTTCTCGTAAACACGATCCCTAAGGTACAGTTCACCCTTATCTGTGCCGACGAGCACGTCGACGGTATTGTCGACATCATCTGCAACGCCGCACGCACCGGCGCCGTCGGCGACGGCAAGATCTGGGTCGAGCCGGTCGAGGAAGTCATCCGCATTCGCACCGGCGAACACGGCCCCGCCGCGGTGTAGAATCGACCGTCTGTCATCTGCAACGTTAAAATACTGCAGTGAGGCATAAGGCTTGTGTTGCGGATGGACGGATTATGGGTCGCAATAAATATCCCGAGGAGACGGTCGCGAAGATTCTCGACGCGGCACTGGAGCTATTCTGTGCACAGGGTTATGAGGGGACGAGCATTCAAGATATCGTTGACCGTCTCGATGGCATGACCAAGGGCGCTGTCTATCATCACTTCAAGAGCAAAGAAGAGATTTTCAACGCCGCGTTTGATTGGGCGATGACTCCGATTGTTGAGCACCGTCGCTCGATGCTTGGCGTCGGTAATATGACCGGCGCCCAAAAGCTAAAAAGGCTTTACGCTCCCGAGTCCGTTGTTCCGCAAATTGAGCTATGGGCACGTATGCGTCCTGCAGCAGATCCGGTAAAAAGCTCGCGTCTACTGGCGATGCAGTATCAGGGCTCATTTGACGAGTCGGCCGATGGCTGTCTCTTGCCAGTGATCGAGGAGGGCATCGCCGACGGCTCCATTGCGTGCGAATGCCCGCGCGAAGCGGCGGAGGCCGTATCGTTGTTGGCGAATCTTTGGCTGCTGCCACTGTTTCGTCCGCTCGAGCCCAAGGATCGAATGCTCGCTCGCGCTCAATGTTTGGCGCAGATGGCCGCCGCGGTGGGACTCGATTTGGGTGAGGAAGTGCTCCAGACAACGGCACGGATTTGGGACGTATGGGACCGTGCCGGGTGGTAATATAGATACCAACGGTATGTAATTGATTTGTGAGGGCAGCTCCGGCTGCCCTTTTCAAGTCGATAAATACATACTAGCGGTATGTATGGGGGGCGGACTTATGGCTGGGCTGAGAGACGTCGGCGTCTCGTTGAAATCAAAAACAATGCGGTCAATCAGGCTCGCGGAACTTCTGGTTGCACAGCTGTGCACGTATTCGATGCTGTCGGCGCTGTGCTTTGCGTATCCACTTTACTTGTTCGATTGCAGTGGATCGTCAACGTTATATGGCGTCGTCGTGGCGATAGCGTTCATACCCGGCGTACTTGCAACTCCGGTTGGCGGAATCTTGGCGGATAGGGGAAGACATCGCGAGGTCCTCGTGGCCCTCGGCATTGCTCTGATGGCTGCATCACTGCTGTCTATCCCCATGAAGCACTCATTGCCTCTTGCGGTCGTCGTAGTTGCGATACTTTGTGTTCAATATGGCGTTCAATCGCTGCTAAAGCCAATGCTCCAAATTGAGACGGTGCGCATGGCGGGTGAAGAGAAGGTTGAGCGGGCCACTGCATTGGTTTCGCAGGTGACCATGGTGAGCAATATCTTGGGTCCTGTGGTCGGGACGGCAGTCTATGGGTGCTTTGGCATCGATGCTCTTTGCACAATCGCGTCGGTAACGTTTGCGATTTCAGCTCTGTTGTTTGGTGGCGTACTCAAGCAAAATGCCTCATCTGAAACGATGGGAGACGGCGCGACTCGTACGACATGCCGAAACGATTTTCGGGAGTCGATTCGGTATCTGTTGCAAAACGCATCATTGGTCGCTGTGATTTTGCTTGCGGCCGTTTTGAACCTTGCGTTGGTTGGGCTAACGATTGGCGCTCCCATTATTGTTACAAAGCATCTCGGCATGCAATCGTCCTGCGTTGGGATAGTTGAGGTTGCTATGGGCTTGGGTGGTCTTGCCGGCAGTGGCATGGTCGGCATTTGGCCGCATCGCTTTTCTTTCAATGGCATATGTCGATATGTTGCGATGATCTGTTTTGGAGTCGCACCGATTATTGTCGCGCAACTGTTCGGCGCAGATGCATGCGTGTTCACCGTGTTTGCGGTTGGTTCGGCATGGGTCATGGTGTGGGCAAGCATTGCGTCGGTTGAAATCATCGCGTTTGTTCAGCGGGCAGCGCCGACTGAGCTCTGCGGAAAAGTGCTTTCGGTCGTTTACATGGTCCTTTCCTGCGCAACACCTATCGGCCAATTGGCGTACGGGGTTGCATATGATCGATGGACACCGGCGATTGTATTCGCAGCTATGTTGGCGGTGCTGACGTTGACGACGGCGCTGTTTTATCGGCTGAAAAATCGCTTGCGGCGATTGCCTTAACGCGCTGGGGCACCGTTGCCCTGCGGAAGCGAATGTCCAGGCGCGTTGGAACACCCTTGTATGGGCATGCCTCTCTTTCGTCTAAAATATCGTGCAGACGAAAGAGAGGCATGCCCATGATCAAGATGTTTGCGAGTGACTTAGACGGAACGCTGCTGAACGCCCTGCACGAGGCAGATGGGACTATCCGCCGCGCCATTCGCGAGCTGACTGAGGCTGGCCTGCACGTGGTTCCCGCGACTGGACGCTCGACGTTGCCGATCGGCGAGCATGGCTTTACGGGGCTGGCGCTCGATGCCTGCTGCTCCAATGGGTCCATCGTGCGCGACAGCCATGGAGAGGTGCTCAAGACCTGGACCATCGACCCGCAGGTTACCGAGGAGCTGCTCAAGGCGTTCCCGGACATTTGTTTTGATTGCTCCACGCCCGATGGCATGTTCTCGAGCGGTTCGTTCGAGATGCATCAAGCGGGCTTTAAAAAGGACAGCCCCGTCAAGCGTATTGTGATGCGCGGCATGCGTGCGCGTGGCGGGTACCACGAGGAACAGTATTTCGACCAGTCGATCGGTGACATCCTGCGTCACGATGTATGCAAGATCAATTGTCGCGTGACCTCGCCCGAGCTTGAGCGCGACCTTAAGGCGTACCTTGCCGAGCGCTCGGACCGCGTGGTCAACGCGCCGTTCGATCCGGTGATGTTTGAGATCACGGACGTGGCGTGCAACAAGGGCGAGAGTGTGGCCTGGCTAGCGGGCTACTACGGTATTGCCGAGGACGAGGTCGCGGTCTACGGCGACGGCGGCAACGACATCGCCATGCTCAAGCGTTTCCGCCACAGCTATGCGACCAAAAACGGCAGTGATGCAGCTAAGGCCGCCGCGAGTGCGACCATCGGCAGCTGCATGGTCCACGCCGTCCCCAAACACATGCTCGCCACCATGCATAAGCAGAACTCCCGCACCATAATCGAATAATGTGACAAAGGGACTGCGCCTTTGTCACATGGGAGATACCGGCTTTTGGCGTATAGGACTGTCACACTTTCGCTACCAACAAATTTCGAGTTATTCGGCCTGTCGGAGGTCGTTAAATGGCTAGAGATGCCCTCTCGGGAACATTCATGCCTCTAATGGTGTTTGATTCGGTGACGTAAGTGCGCAAATGGGCATGTATACGCTCAAATAAGGACAAAAACCCTCAGATAATCCCGGCGGTGCATTTATACAAAACCAGTAGCGTGGCCGAATAACTCGAAAAATGTAGTTGGCAGTTCGGCGACAAGCTCGGGTATGGCAAAGGAACTGCTCCTTCGCCATACCCGAGCTCCGATCTTCTGAAATGCGAACAAACATTCGCATATCTAACTGCGCTTTGATAGAATCGGTATCGTTGACGGCAGTTCCATGTGCCGGGCAGCGCCCTCCATTTGATGGGAGGTGATGCCCATGACCGATTTGATTGATTTCGTGAGACTTCTGACCGCCGTGGTCTCGTTCTTCACGGCGCTTGTCGGCCTTTCCGAGGCACTCAAGCAGCGTTCGAAGCGCAACAGAAGGGGTCGCCGCCGCTAAGGCGTTGACCCCCTAATGCAAACAACGGCGCTGCCCAGCCAGCTACAACTTGGGCTGCCGTCGACACTATTCTACCCACGAATGACATTTTGGACAATCGGTAATGCCGCTCCAAAAGCCAGGCGGGTTGTGACAAAGGGACTGCCCCCTCGTCACATTCCAAATATTGCCTTTACGTGTTGGTACACACGGTGTGCAATAATACTCGCACTGTGCAATAGCGCACAGGCTGAGTAACAAGGAGGACGCTTGTCCCAGCTCGAGAAATGCGACCGCCGGTCCCTTCGCTCGCAGCGTGCCCTTCGCCAGGCACTTGCCAGCGAGCTTGCCGAAAGCGGCGACCTTTCGCGCATTAATGTCGCGTCGCTCACCGAGCGCGCTGGCCTTACGCGCCGCACGTTCTATTCGCACTACCGCGATATCCCCGACTTTATCAATCAAATCGAGGACGGCTTGCTGGCCGAGATCCGTGAGCGCATTGAGCTCATCACCGCAGCTCAGCTGCCCGATCTCTATCACAACATCGATGAGCTCGAGCCGGCGCCCGGTTCGGTTGAGCTGCTGCGTTATCTTGCGGCCAACCGCGACTTAATCGGTGCGCTGCTGGGTCCGGGCGGCGACCAGGCCTTCATTAAAAGGATCATCGACACCGCGCGTGAGGCTGTGGTGCCGCGTGCGCAGACGGGCATTTTGGGCCTGGCGCTGGGCACGTTCTTTGACTACTACGTCACCTACGTCGTGAGCGCCGAGGTCGGCATGATTCAGCGTTGGTTTGAGCGTGGGCTCACCGAATCGCCCGAGGCCATGGCACGCATTATGACGGTGCTCGCTTTTGTGCGCCCTGGTGACCTGTATGGCCAACCCATCGATATCAACGTGCCGGAATACGGCATGAAGCTATTGAACTTGCAGCTCGAGGACGCGGCCGACACCGTCGCAACCGTCGAGTCCAACAACTAAGAGGAGAGACAATGAGCAAACTCGTCGAGGGCATCAAGGACCGTGTGGTCGCTGCCGCACGCGAGGCCGCGCCTGCCGTGGTGGACGCTGCGCAGAAGGCCGCGACCGCTGCTGCCGAGAAAGTTGCCGAGGCTGTTGCCGATGCCAAGAACGCGGCAGGGGAGACGCTCACCGCTGACGCAGCCACGCCCAACGTTGCCGAGTCCGTAACCGCCATCGCTGCCCACGCCCCCGAAGGCGCGATCTTCAACCCCGAGAACGCTCGTGGCAACCTGCACCTGGGCATCGACGTGGGCTCCACCACCGTCAAGCTCGCCGTGCTCAATGACGACAACCAGATCGTCTACGCCAAGTACCAGCGCCACCACACCGACGTCCGTGCCTGCGCCCGCGACCTGTTCGAGGGCGCTGCGACCGTGCTGCCGGCTGCCCAAATGACCTGCGCCATCACCGGCTCGGGCGGTCTGCTGCTGTCCCAGTGGCTCGACTTGGAGTTTGTCCAGGAAGTCATCGCCAGCAAGCGTGCCGTCGAGACCCTCATCCCGGCCACCGACGTCGCCATCGAGTTGGGCGGCGAGGACGCCAAGATCATCTACTTCGATAACGGCATCGAGCAGCGCATGAACGGCACCTGCGCCGGCGGCACGGGCGCCTTCATCGATCAGATGGCCACTCTGCTGCACACCGACGCGAGCGGCCTCAACGAGCTCGCGGCCAACGCCACCACCATCTATCCCATCGCCAGCCGTTGCGGCGTCTTTGCCAAGACCGACGTGCAGCCGCTCCTCAACGAGGGCGCCCGCCCCGAGGACGTCGCCGCTTCCATCTTCCAGGCCGTCGTGACCCAGACCATCTCGGGCCTGGCGTGCGGCCGTCCCATTCGCGGTAACGTCGCCTTCCTGGGCGGCCCGCTGCAGTATCTCTCCGAGTTGCGCCACCGCTTCTACCTCACGCTCAACCTGGACGAGGAGCACCGCATTGTGCCCCAAAACGCCCACCTGTTTGTGGCGAGCGGCGCTGCCATGGCGCACGAGTCCAACAAGCTCAGCACGTTCCCGCAGCTTATCGAGGCCATCGACAGCTTGGGCGACACGCAGGGTGCTGAGGTCGAGCGCCTGGATCCGCTCTTTGCCACCGACGAGGACTTTGCTGAGTTCAAGAACCGCCACGACCAGGAAGTCGTCCCCAAGGGCAAGCTCGAAGGCTACACCGGCCGCGTGTTCATTGGCATCGACGCCGGTTCCACCACCATGAAGGCCGCACTCGTGGGCGAGGACGGTCAGCTGCTGCACACCTGGTACGGCAACAACAACGGCGACATCCTAGGCACGGCCAAGGTCATCATGGCCGATTTCTACAACCACATCCCCGCGGGCTGCACCATCGGCCACGTGACCACCACGGGCTACGGCGAGGCGCTGCTCATCGAGGCCCTCAAGGCCGACTCCGGCGAGATCGAGACCGTCGCGCACCTGCGCGGCGCCAAGGCATTCCTGCCCGGTGTCGAGTTTATCCTGGACATCGGCGGCCAGGACATGAAGTGCCTGCGCGTGAAGGACGGCGTCATCGAGCACATCATGCTCAACGAGGCCTGCTCATCGGGCTGCGGCAGCTTTATCGAGAGCTTCGCCGTGTCCATGAACATGGACGTGCGCGCGTTCGCCGATGCCGCCATCCATGCCAAGGCCCCGGTCGATTTGGGCAGCCGCTGCACGGTCTTTATGAACTCGCGCGTCAAGCAGGCGCAAAAGGAAGGTGCCACGGTGGGCGACATCGCGGCCGGCCTGTCCTATTCCGTCATCAAGAACGCCCTGTTCAAGGTCATTAAGCTGCGCGACCCCAAGGAGATTGGCAGCCAAGTGATCGTCCAGGGCGGCACCTTTATGTCCGACGCCACGCTGCGCGCGTTTGAGCAGCTCACCGGTGTTCATGCCGTGCGTCCCGACATCGCCGGCTGCATGGGCGCCTACGGTGCGGCCCTGCTCGCCCGCGATCGCGCCGGCGCCGACGGCACCTCGACCATCCTTTCGGCTGAGGACATCGCGCACCTCACCGTGACGCAAAAGCATGTCCGCTGCGGCCGTTGCTCCAACAACTGCCAGCTCACCGTCAACGACTTTGGCGGCGGCAGGCGCTTCATTACCGGCAACCGCTGCGAGAAGGGCGCCGGCCACAAAAAGCAAAAGACCGAGGCCCCCAACCTCTTCAAAAAGAAAAACGAGCTGCTCTTTAACCGCGAGGTTCTGAGTCCCGACGAGGCCCCGCGCGGCACCGTGGGTATCCCGCGCGCACTCAACATGTACGAGAACTACCCCTTCTGGCATGCGTTCTTTACGCGCTTGGGCTTTAGCGTGCAGCTGTCCGACCAGTCGAGCAAAAAGACCTACCAGGCGGGCATCGAGTCCATGCCGTCCGAGAGCGTGTGCTATCCGGCCAAGATGAGCCACGGCCACGTGATGAACCTCATCGACCGCGACGTCGACTTTATCTGGATGCCGTGCGTGCGCTGGGAGCGCAAGGAGGACCCGACGGCTGGCAACTGCTATAACTGTCCCATCGTCATGAGCTACCCCACGGCGCTAGCGCTCAACGTCGATGAGATTCGCGAGCAGAACATCGAGTTTCTGTATCCGTTTGTGCCCTATCACGACAAGACCGAGCTCAAGCGCCGTCTGTACCAGGTGCTCGCCGTCGACCGCGTGGCCGATGCCGAGGCTGGTCGCGGTCGCGTGCGTGGACCCAAGATCACGCGCTCCGAGGTCGATGCCGCCGTCAACGCTGCCTTTGAGGCCGATGCGCGTTTCCACGAGGACATCCAGACCATGGGCGAGGAGGCTCTTAAGTGGGTCGAGGACCACGGCGGTCACGGCATCGTGCTCGCCGGTCGTCCCTACCATAACGACCCCGAGATCAACCATGCCCTGCCCGAGCTTATCTCGAGCTTTGGCTTTGCGGTCTTTACCGAGGATTCGCTCGCGCATCTGGTAAAGCCTGAGCGTCCGATCCGCGTCGTCGACCAGTGGATGTACCACAGCCGCCTGTACGCCGTCGCCCGCTTTGTGACCATGCGCAACGACCTGGACCTGATCCAGCTCAACTCCTTCGGCTGCGGCTTGGACGCCCTGACCACCGACCAGGTGCAGGAGATCCTGGAAGCCAGCGGCAAGATCTACACCGTGCTCAAGATCGACGAGGTGTCCAACCTGGGCGCCGCGCGCATCCGCATCCGCTCGCTCATGGCGGCGCTCAAGGACCAGGAGGCCGAGCGCCTGGCCGAGGCCACGGCCGCGGGCGAGGCCTACGAGCAGGGCGATGCCGCGCCGGTGGCACCCTCCACGGATGCCCCCGCATTCGCGAGCCGCAAGTACACGTTTGAGGCTCAGCGTGAGAGTGCTTCGACCGCGTGGCCCAAGGTGCCCTTTACCGAGCAGATGCGCGACGAGGGCTACACCATCCTGTGCCCGCAGATGGCGCCGATCCACTTTGACCTGGTCAAAGAGGTGTTCCGCGGTGCCGGCTACAACTTGGAGCTGCTGCCCTCGACCGATCACGACGCCGTCGAGGCCGGCCTGCGCTACGTGAACAACGATATCTGCTATCCGTCGATCCTGGTGACGGGCCAGATTATGGAGGCCATCGAGAGCGGTCGGTACGACCTGTCCAAGACAGCTGTGGTCATCAGCCAGACCGGCGGTGGCTGCCGCGCCACCAACTACATCGCACTCATCCGCAAGGCCCTGCGTGAGAGCGGCCACTCCGAGATCCCGGTGATCTCGCTTTCGGCCGTGGCGCTGGGCGAGGACAACCCCGGCTTTAAGATTACGCCGGCGCTGCTTAAGCAGGCAGTCTACGCGGTACTCTTTGGCGACGTGATGATGCAGATGCTCTATCGCTGCCGCCCGTACGAGGCCACGCCCGGTGCCGCCAACGCACTCTACGAGGAGTACATGGCGCGCGCCCGCAAGCTGGCGCCCAAGTTCAACCGCCACAACTACACCAAGCTGTGCCGCGAGGCCATCCGCGCGTTCGACACTATGCCGCTCGTGGGCGAGGGTACCAAGCCGCGCGTGGGCGTGGTCGGTGAGATCTTGGTCAAGTTCCACCCTACGGCCAACAACCATGTGGTCGATGTCATCGAGCGCGAGGGCTGCGAGGCCGTGGTGCCGGGCCTGCTCGACTTCTTCCTGTACTCCATGAGCAACGCCGAGCTGCAGAAGGACGAGCTGGGTAGCTCTGCTACAACGCGTGCGGGCATGCAGGCGCTCATCAAGCTCGTGGACTGGATGCGTACGCCGGTGGAGGAGATGCTCGAAAAGTCCCGCCGCTTTGAGGCGCCCGAGCGCATCGGCACCATGGCCGACAAGGCCCGTACGGTGCTTTCGGTGTGCAACAACATGGGCGAGGGCTGGCTGCTCACGGCCGAGATGCTCGACCTGATCGACCACGGCGCGCCTAACATCATCTGCACGCAGCCTTTCGCGTGCCTGCCCAACCATGTGGTGGGCAAGGCCGTGATCAAGGAGCTGCGCCGTCAACATCCCGAGAGCAACATCGTTGCGGTGGACTACGACCCCGGTGCGTCCGAGGTCAACCAGCTTAACCGTATTAAGCTTATGATTAGCGTGGCGAAGGAGAACATGCGCGCCGGCAAGGGCTTTAAGCTCGAGAAGGTGGCGCCGCTCGCAATGGACGAGGTCACCGGCCAGATGCGTGCCCACGACGGCTGTGTGAGCTGCGGCTCGGTTGACGAGAGTGCCGTGGCGTCGGTCGCTGAGCGCCTGGGACGCGGCATTAAGAAGTAGCTTGCCTGCTATGGGCTGGATATGAGACAAACGGGTGGTAGCCGTACCGGTTACCACCCGTTTTTGCTGGACATGGAACCCTGAGATAATGAACACATGTAACCGTTCACCGCAAATTACCGTCCGTTTATAGAACCCACCCACAGCGCGCGTCATCCTTACGGTTGAATAAATACACATCTATGGAATTACGTAAGAGAGGACCGTTTCATGAGCTACAAGACCGTTTGTGTTGCCGGCGGCGGCGTGTTGGGAAGCCAGATTGCCTTTCAGGCTGCCTACTGCGGCTTTGATGTAACGATTTGGCTGCGCAGCGAGGGCAGCATCGGCCGCACCCAGCCCAAGATCGATCATGTGCGCGAGGAGTACATCGCTGCTATCGAGGGCATGGCGGACGGCACGGGCGAGTGGTGCGCCGGTATTGCCGATAGCGGCCAGCCCTTCGACAAGGAGGCGGCACTCGCCGCCGTCGAGCGTGCCTACTCCACACTCAAGCTGGAGCTCGATCTTGCCAAGGCCGTGGCCGACGCCGACCTGGTCATCGAATCTATGGCCGAGGACACCCAGGCAAAGATCGACTTCTACAAGAAGCTCGCCCCGGTTCTCCCGCAAAAGACCGTCGTCGTGACCAACTCCTCCACGCTGCTGCCGAGCACCTTTGCCAAGTACACTGGTCGCCCCGAGAAGTACCTGTCGCTGCACTTTGCCAACTCCATCTGGAAGAACAACATGACCGAGGTCATGGCGCAGGACCAAACCGACAAGCGCTACTTCGACGAGCTCGTCGACTTCGCCAACGACATTCGCATGCTGGCGCTTCCCGTCAACAAGGAAAAGAACGGCTACCTGCTCAACTCTATGCTGGTGCCATGGCTGCTTTCGGGCCTGGACCTGTACGTTTCGGGCGTCAGCGACCCTAAGAGCATCGACCTCGCATGGACGCGCGGCACCGGCGCTCCCAAGGGCCCGTTCCGCGTATTCGACACGGTGGGCATCCAGACGGCCTACAACATCGTTATGCAGTATCAGAAGGTCCCGGGCCTGGTGAGCCCGCTGCTCAAAAAGATGATGATGCCCTACAACTTTAAGGCCATGGCCACCGTCCTCAAGAAAATGCTCGACGAAGGTAAGCTGGGCGAAAGCTCGGGCGAGGGCTTCTTCAAGTACTAAAAAGATCCCTTGGGACATTGGGAGCGTATCATTTGCAGCATAAATACGCCGCATAGCCCGTGTGCCATTCCGACACATGACGCAAAAGCAAATGGGTGCGGGGATAGCGAGGAAATGGCAATGGATCGACAAATCGTGCTCAAGCAGGATGTCCTCGACGCGCTTTCTGCCGTTGGCATGCGCCCGGGGCAGACGGTTATGGTCCATTGCTCGCTTAGCTCGCTTGGATATGTGTGCGGCGGCGCGCAGCCGGTGATCGAGGCGCTGCTCCAGACGGTGGGCGAGACCGGCACCATCATGATGCCAGCGCAATCCTGGAAAAACCTGGACCCCGAGAGCGGCGTTCATTGGCAGGAGCCTCAAGAATGGTGGCAGCTGATTCGCGATAACTGGCCCGCCTATGACAAGCGCATTACGCCCACCAATACGATGGGGGCCGTTGCCGAGATGTTTCGCACGTGGCCGGGTACGTATAGAAGCGCCCATCCGGCGCGCTCGGTGGCGGCAAACGGCCGGCATGCTCAATTCTTGACGGAAAACCACGACCTGAGCAACATCTTTGGCGACGGATCGCCCATCGCGCGCCTGTACGATTTGGACGGCTACGTGCTGCTTGTGGGCGTGGGCTACGACAAGAGTACATCGCTGCATTTGGCCGACGCCCGTGCGGAATATCCTGGCAAGCACGACTGTGTGGAGCACAGTGCGATTGTGGAAAACGGTCGACGCGTGTGGAAGGAATACCGCACGCTCTTTGTCGATGGCGAGGATTTCGATGAAATCGGCGCTGCTTTTGAGCGTGAATGCTCGGTGCGTACGGTGCCTCTCGGTAACGGGATGATCCGCTTTATGCGCCAACGCGAGCTTGTCGACTTTGCCGTGGACTGGATTGAGCGCCATCGCGGCCGCCCTGAGTAATTCGGGGGGGTGGAAGCGTTGGGGATCTACGGTAGTATGCGACAAAATCTGAATTGATCGGGCAAGAGCTGTAGCGCGCGTTGACGTTTGACCAATGGAGCGCAAAAATGCACCGTTCGCCGATACTCCTCTTGCGAGTGGCAGCCATATGGTTTGATGTTGGAAACATATGACTGCCGCCGGGCTGCGGGTGACGTTTGCTCTGATATCGGAGGTGCCAAGTATGTTTCGCGCTCCGTTAAACAAGTATCGGGCTGGCTAGCATGGGCCGCCGCACTATCTCAATAACCCTTGCAGTGGTTTGCCTAGCTGTGCTCTTGGGCGCTACAGGGCTGTTTGCTATAAGCCGAGAAACGTCCTATATGCAGGAATGCGCTTCCGAAGGGTTTGCCATTGATGGTTTCTATCGGGATGACATAACGAGTCGGGAAAGCCTGGCTTTTCATGAGGAGGACAACTGTCGATGGCAGCTGGTCGACAAAGACGGAATCTGCACAGACGGGCAGTTTAAGCGTACGGATGATCCCAATATCCTGGTATTAAAGAAGGAAAACGGCGAAGAATTCGGCACGGTTCACGTTGCGTATATATCGCGCCGACGCAATCAGGGGCAGATTTACCTAATTAGAAATACTAAGGTGACCCGATTTTATCTTGTGAGCACCGATCCGGCGTTTACGGTGGAGTCTGGCGATGTCGATCCGGCCAGTTGATTCACGGCAATAAAACGGCGAGCGGGGCGCGGGTGTGAACCGCACCCCGCAATTTGCTCGTGTCCGCATCTCGTCTGCGCCTCGTCGTAGCTTGCGTACGTGCGAGCGCTCATCCCGCGCCGGCATCACTGCACATCGAACTCCACGCGATCGAGTTCGGGCACATTGAGATCGATGAGCTTGCGGGCAACGCGGCGGTCGTGCTCCCCGAGCCCCTCGCTTGTTGTCACATGGGCGACAATCTCGCGCTCGACGAGGCCCTCCTCCTCGCCTTCGGTGGCCGAGGTCTCGACGGCGACGGTGTAATCCTTAAAGCCCGGCAGTACCGCGGCAAGCTCGCGCGTAGTTTCGGTGACGCCATAGCCGTCCTGCACGCCGGCCTGCGCCGAGCCAATGGATCCCGCGGTCATAACGATGCAGGGGATGGCAAAGATCACCGTACCCACGATGATGCGGCGGCGCACCTTGTGTGACAGCTCATCGACCTCGGCGTTTTCCTCGGCGGTCACAATGCCGTCGCCGTTGAGGTCACGCTTGAGCGGCACGCGCAAAAGAAGCAGCACGGCTTCGGCTGCCAGCGCGATAAAGACGACGTTGATGCCAAACTCGTAGAGGGCCGAGAGAAACAGCGACCCGCTTGCGATGGCGATGCCATAGCCCGCCGCGCACAGGGGCGGCATGAGCGCGGTCGCCACGGCCACGCCGGCGATGAGCGTGGCAGGTTCCTGATCGCGCGAGTTGCCCAGGCCACCCGCAAAGCCGCCCGCGAGCGCGACGGCAAGGTCCCACACAGTCGGTGTCGAATTGTCGATGATGGCGGCCGTGGTGGTGCCAAGGGGCGAGAGCTTAAAGTACAACGTGGACGTGACCAGGCAAAAGGCCATCTGTAGAGCCAAGCTCGCGACGGCTTCGACGGTAATCTCGCGGTCGAGCGTGGCGATGCCATATGCCATGGCAAGGACCGATCCCATAAGCGGGCAGATGAGCATGGCACCTACAATGGCGATATCCGAGTCGATATCGAGGCCGATGCTCGCGATCAACATAGCAATGATCAGGATGCATAAGTGCGAGCCAGTCAGGCGCGCCCCGTTTACAAAGCGTTTGCGAATCACGTGATAGGGCGCGCGTCCCTCGCGAATGTTGAATGCGCGCTTTAAAAAGCGACCAGCCTGTTCGGCAGCCTCACTATGGGCAGGGCGGATGCCATGGCGCCGGTGATGGCGTTCACGCAGTCGCTTGAGCTGTTGTCTATCGAGTTCCATGTTCACCTCGTTCTGGCACGGGCCGCATATCTCGCCCGTCGCCCATACTCTACACCGCGGCGGGCGGGGTGCCTGCTCGATGCGGAATCCGATAGGACGGATGACGCGGGAGCAAATGCAAATCACAGGCTCAATTCCATCACGCGAAAATATGATGCACCAGCTCCTTCAAATGTGACGAAATTGTGAAGCACAGGAGCATGAATTTCAAAAAACTTGCTGGTCGCCAATGTTGCGCAACAGAATTCAAAAATCGACAGCTACCGTTTGATACGTATGGATACACCCGTATCAAAGGGAGAAAGCCATGGCAAACTATAGTCCACAGCACTTTGAGCCTCGGGCCAAGGCCGTCAACGTCAAAGGCGTTGCCAACCGTGCCGTCGCAACTGTTTTGACGGCGGGCCTCATCGCTCAGCCGCTCATGTCGCCGCTGGCGGCAATCGCCGCGCCGGCAGCCGACAACGGTGCTGCCGCGAAGGGCGACAGCGCTATCGAGAACGCTGTCGTCGCCGGTAGCCAGGCAACCGCAAAGACAGCCGCCCAGTTGGCCGAGGAGTCGGCAAAGCAGCTCAAGGACGCTCAGGCCGCCTACGATGCCGCCCAAAAGAAGGCCGACGCGGCAGGCCAGTCTCAAAAGCAGGCGCTGCAGCAAAAGAATCAGGCCTCGCAGACCGTGACCGATAACGCCGCCGAGCAGAACGAGGCCGAGGCAGCCGCGCTTCAGGAGAAGATCGATGAGCTCAAGGCCGCCGTCGACAAGGCCGAGCAGCAGCAGAAGAAGCTGGGCGACCTGAACGATCAGCTCGATCAGGCCAACAAGAGCGTCGAGGATAAGACCCAGGCGCTAAAGGACGCCAAGGCAAAGCAGGATGAGGCCAAGAAGGCCCTCGACGATGCCCAGGCCAAGCTCGAGGCCATGGGTATGGACGAGTACGAGGCCGCCAAGAAGGCCGTCGAGGACGCGCAGGCAAAGCTCGATGACGCCAATAAGGCCGTTACTACTGCACAGGCCAATCTGGACCAGGCCAAGGCTGCCGAGGCCAGTGCCCAGCAGGAAAAGCAGAATACCGAGGCAGCTTTGACGACTGCCCAGGCCAAGAAGCAGGAGACTGCTGCTGCTCTCGCAGCCGCAACCACCGCGCGCGATAACGCCCAGCAGAAGTTCAACCAGGCGCAGGCCGCGCTCGATGCTGCCGTCTCGGGTACGGGTGTTGACCTGAGTGCGCTTGAGGCCGCCGAGAAGGCCGCCGCTGGTGAGCTTAAGACCGCGCAGGTGGAGCTCAATGCCGCGACGGATGCCGACGCTACCGCCCAGGCGAACCTGCAGGCGGCCCAGAATACCGCCACCGCCGCGCAGGAGAAGGCCAACGCCGCCAACGCTGCCGTGGCATCTGCCCGGTCTGCATACGATGCGGCAAACAAGGAGTACAACGACGCCGCCAGCAAGCGCGATGCCGCCAAGGCCGCATATGAACAGGCCCAGAAGACCGAGGCGAACAAAAAGGCCGAGTACGACCGACTCGTCGAGGTCTGCCAGCAGAAGCGTAGCGAGTGGGATGCGGCATCGGCCGAAACTAAGAGTGCCGAGAAAGCATATGATGCAGCCAACGCTGAGGTCGAGAAGCTCAACAAACAGATTATCGACCTCAAGGCCAATATGACCGTCGACCAAAACGTCATCAATCAGGGTATCGTTGGCTTTATGGCCCATATCAGCACCGGCAGCGGATTTAGCGCTCAGCAACAGGCGAATGCAAGGGATGCCCAGTCCATGCTCACGGGCGCTTCCGATAAGGAGCCGTGGTATGACAGCTACGTCGATCAGGACATGTCCCGCAATACCAACCCACTCTCTCTTGAGCAGCTGCGCAATGCTTTGACCTATCTTGATACCCAGAATAACCTCCGCAAGGCAAATGGGCAGTCAGAGCTTTGCGTCAGCCTCCGTATGACGGCAGCAGCGGCCCTCAACGCATCGTATCCCTCCCAATATCAGAAGCACAACTACAGGTTGCTGCATTCCCATTGCTACTTTGATAACGCCGAGAACCTTGCAGGTGGGGGTGGCGCGTACACCGGAGGCGAGACCGAGGACACGCTTGGATGGCCATACACCGGTCTCTACACCCAAGAGAAGCAGACATTCGATAAGTATGTTGAGCAGTACGGCGATGATCTCGACAGTCATCGGTATGATCTCTTTTATATCTCCGATAACTACGAAGACGTCGACGCTGAGTGCGGGCACTATCTCAGCATCATCTACTCCGGCATGACGGCTATCGGTATCGCAACCGGTAGCGGCAAGGGCGCCGATTCCGAGGTAACTGCCTTCGATTACAGTTGCTATAGCGATCAGGCCGATTTCACGGTTTCCGAGTTTAAAAAGCTCATGAACGACTACATCGACTCCGCTTACAACGCCGGCGGCACGCAGGAGCAGAAGGCACAGCTCAAGCAGTTGCAGGATAAGCTTTCCAAGGCAAAGCAGACTCTCACCACTGCCAATGCCTCGTATCAAGACGCTGCAAGCAAGCAAGCCGCTGCGCAGAATGCCCTCGCCGCTGCCAACACGGACATGAACGCCGCGAAGGGCGAATACGAGCAGGCTAAGTCTGCTACCGCCGCGGCCAAATCGGCCTACGACGCTGCCGAAGCCAAGTTGAAGGGCATCGACGTCAAGACGCCTCAGGCCAAGCTCGATGCCGCCAAGGGCGAGGCCGCTACTGCCCAGGCAGCTCTCGATAAGGCAAACGCCACGCTTGCTGACAGCAAGACGAAGGCAGCCGAGGCCGCTGCTCACAAGGCGAAGGCTCGCAGCGCCCGCGATGCCGCCCAGGCAAAGTTCGATCAGGCCAACGAGGCGTATGACAACGCTACCGCTTCGGTCAAGGACCTTGCCGCCAAGTGCGATGCCGCCAAGACGGATCTTGCGAACAAGCAGGGCACGCTTAACGATGCCAAGAAGGCTGACGACACTGCCCAGGCTGGCGTTGACAAGGCACAGGCCGCAGATGTGCACGCCGCGACCGCTCTTTCGGGCGCCAAGCAGGCAGTTGCCGCCAAGACGCAGACCCTGTCCGACGCACAGGCGAAGGCCAAGGCCGCCGAGGACGAGCTTGCCACCGCAAACAAGGCCTTCGAGCGCTTCGCCGGTGCCCAGAAGGCGGTCGACGGCGCCAAGGCCGCCTATGACGCTGCCGTCGCCGGTGTCGCCGATGTCCAGAAGCAGCTCGAGGCCGCCAACGAAGCCGTCGTCGATGCGAACTTCGAGATCGTCAAGGCCAAGGCCGAGCTTGCCAGCGATGAGGCACTCAAGGCCGATCTTGAGGCTGTCGACCATAAGGCATCCCTTGCCGCGGGCACGACGGGCAACGAGAAGCTGGTTAAGCTGAACGCTGCCTACGCTCGCTATAAGGCTGCCGTCGATGCCGCCGCTGGTCTCAAGGTTGCTCTGAGCGATGCCGATGCCAAGCTGTCCGATGCCAACGACGCCTATGCCGCCGCGCTTGCCGAGCTTGGCGATGCCAAGGATGCCCTGGCTGCCGCGCAGGCCGAGTACGACAAGTATCATCCCAAGGCTGAGCCGCAGGCCAAGCCTCAGGTTGCGCAGGCTGCCGCAAAGGTCTCCGTTGCCAAGAAACAGGCTGCGCCTGCCGCGCTCGCCCAGACCGGTGATGACTCCGCGCTTGCGGGCGAGGTCTTCGTTATCGGCGGCATTACGCTCGTTGCCGCGGGTGTGACGCTCGGCGATCGTCGTCGCAAGCAGATGTAGCGTTTCGAGCGTAGTTTCTGCAACGAATTTCAATTCATAACGGGACCGTCTCGTTAGCCAAACGATAAGGCCGGCGCGCTGTCAAACGCAGCGCGCCGGCCTTTCTTTGCGTTGGTATAAAAAGCCCGGTCGGCAGCCACAAAAGCTACCGACCGGGCAAGCCGTAGGCAATATGGTTGCCGTCGAGCAGCTGCTCAGCTTAGCCCAGCAGGCTTAAGCCCACGGAGACAAACGCCAGGATAACGCCGACGATGGACTCGCCGCCGAGCAGGCCGCTGGCGACAACCAGGCCCTGTTCCTGGAAGGCGGCGTCCTTGGCAGCCCTCTCCTCGTCAGAAAGACCAGCGGTGGCGTCGCGGTGGGCGGACCACTTGTCGTAGGCGAGCTTGACGCAGGAGCCCAGGAATGCCGTGAGTGACATGTAGAACGGCAGGTACACGCCCAGGCCGATCATCATGGCCGGAATGCCGAGCCAGTACATGACGATGCCGGCGATAAAGCCACCTGCGAACCACGGCACGCTCGGGATGCCCGAGACCATGGTGGCGACCACACTTGCCTGCGCGGCAACAAAGCTCTTGTCGGGGCCAAAGGCGTCCGGACCATAGGCGGTGACGAGCGCGACCATGACGGCTGCGGCGACCAGGGCGCCCACGATGCCGCCAATGGCCTGGCCGATCCACTGCGCCCGCGGGTTGGTGCCCAGCACGGCGCCGGCCTTAAAGTCGTTCATGACGTCGCCCGCAAGGCCGCACGCCACGGCTACGATGCCGGCGATAAAGAACAGCTTGACCTGAGCGATCTGTGCGAAGGCTGCCACGATGAGCATGACGATGAGGCCGAAGATCTCCATGGGGTCGATGCCCGTCTGGCCGCAGCTCTGCGCGCTCATGATGGTGGTGACAAAGGTGAACAGCGTCACGATGACGGCCGGAACGGGGCCAAGGTCAAGCACGATGGCGACGATCACGGCGATGGCGGCAGCGCCCAGGCCGATGATGCCGGCGTCGAGCTTAAGGGAGCCCGAGATGAGCGATTGCTCGTCGGTGTCGGTGGAGCTGTCGGCGGCAAGACCGCGGACGATGCCGGCGACCTGCGGCAGGATGTCCTTGAGGACGACGGCGACGCCAAAGCCCATCATGAGGCCCATGCCCAGGGACTTGACGATGCCCTGCGCAGCCACAACGTCGAACAGACCGGCGGCGGTACCGCCCACGATGATGCCAAAGTTGCCCAGCAGGGCGCCGGCAAACCAGAAGGCGACCGGGGCGAAGCCCACGAGGAAGCCGACGGAGAGCAGCATGGGCGAGTTGTAGATGCCAAAGGTCACGCCGGGGATGTTGAGCGTGCATAGCATGCTGGGCACCACGCCCAGGGCGTCGCGCAGCACGCTATAGATGCCGGCGATGGCCATGGAGCCAAAGAGCTGCTTGCCGGTCTTGCCGCCAGCCTCGGTCGCGCGCAAGGTCTGAGCTGCGGCGTTGCCGGTGGGGAACTCAAGCGCGGCGTCCACGATAAAGTGACGGTGGATGAGCGCGGTGGCCAGCAGGCCCAGGATGGTGCCGGCGAGCGCCACGATAAACATGTCGAGCCAGCTGATCTGGTCGGCATAGCCCAGCATCCAGGCGCCCGGGATGGTAAACGCCAGACCGCCGGCGACCATGGCGCCCGCGGACATGATGGTGTGGGTGACGTTTGCCTCGTTGAGGCTGGCGTTGCCCATGAGCTTAAGGAAGAACAGCGAGATGACGGCAGCGAAGACGATCGGCCAGGGGAGAGCGCCCATCTTGAGGGCGGTGTAGGCCGAGCTTGCCGTGATAATCACGCAGCCAAGGACGCCGATGACGACGCCGCGCAGCGTGAGTTGCCCGCGCATCGAGGCACGGTTCGAGGGATTGCTCATATAGAACTCCTTTGCGTATATCCGCTTCCCCCGGGAGCGCCGCTACGGATACGGCGCGGGAAGTCGGGTTACCAAGGGCCGCCGCGTGAGCTCGCGCACGACCGCGCACCAGTATAGCCGCAAGCTAGTCATTTTGGGATGACTGGTTTAGGTAGGGGATATACTGCTGGGCAGACGAAAGGAGCGCCGACGATGCTTAATGGGTGCGCATATATATTGACGGTCGACGTGGGCAACACGTTCATTCGCTTTGGCCTGTTTGCAGAGGATTCGGCCGCGGCGCAGGAATGTCCGCTTGCGACGTGCGAGATCACCACGCCGTCGAGCATCACAGCAGACGAGGCGCGCATGCGTCTCGTGCAGGTCATGGCCGCACTGGCGGCCGATGCGGGCATGCCCGGCGCGCTCGTGCCCACGGCGGCCGTGCTGAGCTGCGTGGTGCCGGCGCTCGAACGCCCATGGAAGGCGGCGCTTTCCCGTACTTGCACGGGACGCGTGCTCACCGTGGGGCCGGGCCTCAAGACCGGCATGCCCGTGCACTACGACGACCCGGCCGAGATCGGCCCCGACCGCATTGCCGATGCCGTGGCGGCACGCGCCGTCTACGGCTCTCCCTGTATCGTGATCGACCTGGGTACGACGACCAATATCGAGGTCATCGACGCGCACGGTACCTTTGTGGGCGGCGTTATCGCGCCGGGTCTGGCGCTTGGCGCCCGCTCGCTCTCGGCCGCTGCGGCGCGCCTACCCCAGGTTGAGCCCTCGGCACCCACGCATGTCATCGGTCGTAACACGCGCGAGGCGATGCGCTCGGGCGTGGTCTTGGGCGAGGTGGCCCGCATCGACGGCATGCTCGACATGGTGCTTGCCGAGATGCGCGCGACCAAGGCCGCGGGGGAGGGCGACGTGCCCATCGTCATTACCGGCGACGATGCCGAGGCGCTCGCGGCGTTGGTCGGCCATAGCCTGACGGTCGACGATGCGCTGACGCTGCGCGGCCTTGCCGAGCTGTATCGCATCAACCAAAAGCCTCTCCGCGCATAAAGCCGAGGACGTCGGCGGGGGAGGAACCGGTGCCCATTGCGATCACCGGCGACGCCGCACGCGAGATGGCGGGTCTGCTACGCCATGACCTTGTTCCCGACGACACGATCACCCTCCGCGGTCTGGCAGAGCTCTACCGCGTGAATACGCAGCGGCGTAAAGTGTAGCGTTACTGATATTTCGATTGTTTATTTATTTGCAACTGAGTTAAGAGGTGGGGACAACATGCAAGTTGCCCCCGTTCTGAGTCGATTTATTTCGTTGTGATTAATAAGGTATTTGGGGCGGATTAACGCGCTCTTTGCCTTATCGAATCATTGTTAGGAATCGTTGATACTCGCTGTTTCTAGCAATAATCTGAGTATTTGATGCGGCATATGCTGCGTCTAGTTGAATCGAATAGGCGGAATTTGAAAGCCTGTTAACCGCTTGACTCATATTTTGGATTGTTTTGTCCGAGGCTTCAACGGCTTCGTAAACGAGTCGTTGTTGAGAGCTGATCTCGTCTAACTTATCGATGACAATATCTAGCTTATCGATAATGGTTCCTAATTTACGTTCCATTTCGAAGATGTTATAAGCTTCACCGAGCGTCGAACATCTGCCTGCTTCGAAATATTCGCTAATTGACGCCATGGGGATAAGAGAACGATATTTTGGATAGATCAAACCAACGCTGATGGCGCGCATTTTTGTGGTGTAAGAGGGAGGGCCGCGTCAGCGCCCCTTGCGC
>CABUNB010000020.1 GCA_902492755.1 uncultured Collinsella sp.
CCTGCGCAAGACGAAGGCCACATTAAGTGGCCTTCTTTGCGTGCGGAACTCGCGACAAACCTAACCCATCCCGCCCGCCCGTCAGACACAGGTTCCACGATTGTCAAAAAAGCGGTCGGCGCGCAGTGCGCCGACCGCCAATTATATGGAGTCTGATGATTTTTACCAGCTAGGGCCTCTTACTCGTCGAGGAGATCCTCTGGCATGTCGTTGCCGTCGCCTAGGTCGACTGGGGCCTCTTCGGTGTCGGCTGCGGCCTCGGCGCTTTCACCTTCGGGCTTCTCCTTGGCGGCCGTCATGCGGGCTACGGCACAGATGCGGTCGTTGTCGTCGACGGTCATCATCTTGACGCCCTGGGTGGCGCGGCCAGTCTGGCTAATCTCATCGGTCTTGACGCGAATGACCGTCGCGCCCTCCGTCACGATGAACAGCTCGTGCTGCGGGCCCACCGTCTTCATGGCCGCGAGGTTGCCCTTACGCTCGGTCATTTGGATGGTGTAGACGCCCTGGCCGCCGCGATTCTGCTCCGGGTAGTCCGCGACCGGCGTGCGCTTGCCGTAGCCGCGCTCGGTGATGACGAATAGATCGCCGTTGCCGTTAGTGACTTCCATGCCCAGAACGCTCACGCCGTCCTTCATGCCGATACCGCGAACGCCGCTAGTATCGCGGCCGGTGGCGCGCACCTGCTCCTCGGAGAACATGATCGCCTTGCCCGCGGTGGTGGCCAGGATAATCTTGTCGCCCTCGCGCACGCGGCGCACGTTCAGCAGCGCGTCGTCGTCACGCAGGTTGATAGCGATCAGGCCATCGCGGCGGCTGCGGTCATATGCGCTCATCACGGTCTTCTTGACCATGCCGCTCTTGGTGGCAAACATCAGATACTCGTCGGCAGGGAACTCGCGGCAGCTGATGACGCTCGCGATCTTCTCGCCCTCCTCGAAGGGTAGCAGGTTGACGATCGCGGTACCGCGCGCCTGGCGCGTACCCACCGGCAGCTCGTGCACCTTCAGGCGATAGACCTTGCCCTTGCTCGAGAAGAACAGCACGTACTCGTGCGTGGACGCGATGAACATCTCGTCGATGACATCGTCCTCTTTGAGGTTGACGCCCGACACGCCCTTGCCGCCGCGTTTCTGGGCGCGGTAGGCAGCCACCGGGATGCGCTTCACGTAGCCGGTGTGGGTGATGGTCACGACCATGTCCTCGTCGGCAATGAGGTCCTCGACGTCCAGGTCCTTCTCGACCTGGCTGATCTCGGTGCGGCGCTTATCGCCGAACTTCTTGGAGATCTCGCGCATCTCCTCCTTGATGACGCCCAGAATCTTCTCCTCGTGCGCCAGCAGGTCCTCGTAGTAGGCGATGGCGCGGCGCAAGCCGTCCAGCTCTTCCTGAATCTTGTCGCGCTCCAGGCCGGTCAGGCGGCGCAGCTTCATCTCGAGGATGGCCGTGGTCTGCTCAGGCGTAAAGCCAAAGCGCTCGATCAGGCGGCTGCCGGCCTCGGAATCGGTCTGCGAGGAGCGGATGATGCTGATGACCTCGTCAATATGGTCGAGAGCCATCAGGTAGCCCTCGAGGATATGCGCGCGGGCCTGAGCCTTCTTAAGGTCGAAGCGGGTGCGGCGGGTGACGACGTCGACCTGGTGGTCGATGTAGTGTTGCAGCATCTCGCGCAGGCTCAGGCATTTGGGAACGCCGTTGACGAGCGCCAGGTTGTTGGCGCCGAAGGTCGTCTGCAGCGAGGTGTACTTATACAGGTTGTTGAGCACGACCTGCGGAATGACGCCCTTCTTGAGCTCGATGACCAGACGGATGCCCTTCTGGTTGGACTCATCGCGCATGTCCGAGATGCCCTCGATGCGCTTGTCGTTGACGAGCTGGGCGATCTTCTCCTGCAGGGTGCCCTTGTTGACCATGTAGGGGATCTCGGTAAAGACCAGGCGGTTGCGGCCGGTCTTGGTGGACTCCACATGTGCCTTGGCGCGCACGGTAATGGAGCCGCGGCCGGTCTCGTAGCTTTGCTTAATGCCGGCGCTGCCCATGATGATGGCGCCGGTGGGGAAGTCCGGACCGGGCATGATCTGCATGAGCTCGTCGACAGTGGCGTCGGGATTATCGATCAGGTAGCAGGTTGCCTCGATCGCCTCGGTGAGGTTATGCGGGGCGATATTGGTGGCCATGCCGACGGCGATGCCCTGGCTGCCGTTGACCAGCAGGTTGGGGAAGCGCGCAGGCAGCGCCTGAGGCTCGGCGAGCGATTCGTCGTAGTTGGGCTGCCAGTCGACGGTATCCTTCTGCAGGTCACGCAGCAGCTCCATGGCGGGCTTTGCCAGGCGGCTCTCGGTGTAACGCATGGCAGCGGCGCCGTCGCCGTCGATGTTGCCGAAGTTGCCGTGGCCGTCGATGAGCGGCGTGCGCATGGAGAACCACTGCGCCAGGCGAACCATGGCCTCGTAGACCGCGGAGTCACCGTGCGGATGGTACTTACCGATAACTTCGCCGACCGTCCAAGCGGACTTCTTGTGCGGACGGTTGGGGTAGATGCCGCTCTCGTTCATCGCGTACAGGATGCGGCGGTGCACCGGCTTTAAGCCGTCGCGCACGTCCGGCAGGGCGCGCGCCGTGATGACCGACATCGAATACTCGATAAATGACTGCTTCATCTCGCGGCCAAACTCCGAAATCTGGAGCTGGCCGCCGTTTATATCCTCGCCGGCCGAGGCGCCACGATCGACTTCGCCAAAGCTCTCCTCGAGCTCACCGTCGTCGTCCTCTTCCTCGTCATCATCGGCATCGGGGTTATAGGCGTCAGGATCGCCGTCCTCGCCCTGCTCAGCACGGGCAAGCAGGCGCTTCAGATCGTCGGGCATGCCGGCATCGCCGGCCTCGCCCATACCCTCGTTATTGTTGATATCGTCTGCCACGTTACCTCCTCATGGTTTGCGTGGTCCATTAGTTCCCTACCACGGAGACGGCTTTTCCAGGTGCCGCAGATTCGCTCGAAAGAGGAGGGAAGCGTACTTGGGTACGCGACCGACGATTGAGGGCGAAGGTGCGGTGGCTGGGAAAGCCGAACAGGTTAGGCGTCTAGGAAGCGTGCGTCATGGGCATGCTTCTCGATGTACTCGCGGCGATAGCCGACCTCGGAGCCCATCAGCTCGCGCACGGCGCGGTCTGCCACCACGGCATCCTCGATCGACACGCGCTGCAGGATGCGGGTCTTGGGATCCATCGTCGTCGAGGCGAGCTGCTTGGGGTCCATCTCGCCCAGACCCTTGTAGCGCTGGACGGTATAGCCCTTGCGCTTCTTGGTGATCTTGCCATCCTTGGCCTTGCTGTCTTCGTCGTTATCGTCGGGGTTCAGGCCCAGACTCTGGATGGTGTCGCGCAGGATCTCGTCTTCGGGCTGGCGGCCGTTGGGATACACGTAGTGGATCTTGTTGCGCACCTTAATGCCAAAGATGGGCGGACAGGCAACATAGACGTAGCCGGCATCGATCAGCGGACGCATGTACTTGTAGAAGAACGTCAGCAGCAGGATGCGGATGTGCGCACCGTCGACGTCTGCATCGGTCATGATGATGATCTTGTGGTAGCGCGCCTTGGTGATATCGAAGTCGCCGCCGTCGCCGGCACTCGTCGTGACGCCGCAGCCGATCGCGGTAATCAGCGACTGGATGGTGTCACTCGAGAACGCGCGATGGTCACCAACGCGTTCGACGTTTAGAATCTTGCCGCGCAGGGGCAGAATCGCCTGGATGTCTCGGCGACGGCCGTCCTTGGCCGAACCGCCTGCCGAGTCGCCCTCTACGATGAAGAGCTCGGTCAGCTCGGCATCGCGCACCGAGCAGTCAGCGAGCTTACCGGGCAGGGACGCCGTCTCGAGCAGGCTCTTGCGGCGGGTCGCCTCGCGCGCCTTGCGGGCGGCGTTTCGCGCCTTGCAGGCCTGTTGCGCCTTCTTGACGATCTCGCGGGCGGGCTTGGGATGCTCCTCCAAGTAATCGGCGAGGCCGTCGGTCACGATCTTGAGCGTGAGCGCGCGCATATAGGAGCTACCGAGCTTGGCCTTGGTCTGGCCCTCAAACTGCGGATCGGGCAGCTTGACCGAGATAACGGCCGAAAGGCCCTCGCGCACATCGTCGCCGGTCAGGTTGGCGTCTTTTTCCTTGAGCAGGTTCTGTTTGCGCGCGTAGTCGTTGATCACGCGGGTGAGCGCGGTGCGGAAGCCCTCAAGGTGCATGCCGCCCTCGGGAGTGTAGATGTCGTTGGCAAACGACATGACGTTCTCGCCGTAGCCGCTATTCCACTGCAGGGAAACCTCGACCTCGCCCATCTTGGCCACAGGCGCGTCCGGGTCCGATTTGCCCTCGATGTAGATGGGCTCCTTAAAGGCCTCGGGGACGTCCTTGCCCTCGTTGAGGAACTTGACGAAGTCGATGATGCCGCCCTCGTAGCAAAACTCCTCCACGTGGGGAGTCGCCTCGCGCTCGTCGGTCAGCACGATCTTGAGGTTCTTATTGAGGAACGCCGTCTCCTGCAGACGGTTGTGCAGCGTATCGAAATCGTAGATGCAGGTCTCGAAGATCTCGTCGTCGGGCCAGAAGGTGACGGTGGTGCCCGTCGAATCCGAGGTGGCCACGACCTCCATCTTCTTGACGGTCTTGCCGCGCGAGAACTCCATCTCGTAGGTGTTGCCATCGCGACGGACCTGAACGACCACGCGCTTGGACAGTGCGTTGACGACGGAGATGCCCACGCCGTGCAGGCCGCCCGAGACCTTATAGGCCGAGTTATCGAACTTACCGCCGGCATGCAAGATCGTCATAACGACTTCGAGCGTCGGGATCTTTTTGATAGGATGCTCGTCGACGGGGATGCCGCGCCCGTTGTCGACGACCGTGATGGAGTTGTCGGCGTGGACCGTCACCTGGATCTCGGTGCAGAAACCGGCCATGGCCTCGTCGACGGAGTTGTCAACGATCTCCCACACCAGGTGATGCAGACCGCTGGCGCTCGTCGAGCCGATATACATGCCCGGGCGCTTACGAACGGCCTCGAGACCTTCGAGGATCTTAATCTCGCCGCCATCGTAATCGTTTTCGTTTGCCACACGTCCTCCTTCAGTCAAGAAAATGTGTACAGCCTTACTAGTTTATCGTAAAAAAATACCCTCGGGAACGAGGGTATTTGGCTCTACAAGGCCACCAGATGCGATTTAAGGCTCTTTTTTGCTTTGCACGCCCTTGGCCCACTCAGCACTGGCTCTCATGGCATTCTCGAGGGCCTCGCGCAGTTTTTGGTCTTCGATGGGCGCCACCCGGCGCTCGATCTCGGTACGCTCGGCCTCACTTAGGTCGGCGTGCGGGGTCGGCGGTCGCTCGGTCGTCGCCGGGCGCAGGCGCTCCCTGGCGGCGGGCGGCGTGTGACCGGGCGCGGTAGTTTTGAACACCAGGCCGTCCACATGCGCACCGGCGCGCTCCATGCGCGCGCGGATGATCTCGCGCAACAGCGTCATTTCCTGCGCCCACGAGGGCGAGTCGAGATACACCAGCAGCTCATTGGACTCGGGCAGGTAGCGCAGTCCCGTCACATGCCGTCCCTCGCGCGTGCCCGAGCACACAGCGTTCCATGCGCGATAGACCGTGTGCGACTCCTCGGCGGCCTCCATCTGCGCACGGCGCTCGGGGGTCGCAGCCGCCAAGATGCGCTGGCGCTCTGCGTTCAAAAACCCGCTGAAGGCGACCGTTTCGCTCTCGCGCTCGTAATTAGCACGTCTCACCCATGCTCACCACCTTGGCTCGATCAAGCAGGTCATCGGTAAAGTACCCCAGGTTGGTCGTGGTTATGACCGTCTGGATATCGTCGCCGATCAGCCGCAGGAAAGCGCCGCGACGCTCGCCGTCGAGCTCGCTCATCACGTCGTCCAAAAGCAGCAGTGGGGCGGTGCCCAGGACATCGCGAGCCACGGCCACCTCCGCCACCTTCCAGGACAGTACCAGCGTACGCTGCTGTCCCTGGCTGGCAAATGAACGGGCGGAGCGACCCGCCACGGTGAACTCAATCTCGTCGCGATGCGGTCCCACCAACGTCACGCCGCGGCGAATTTCCTCGTCGGCATGCTCATCAAGGGCAGCCAGCATGCGCTCGTACGCCCAACCCTTCAGCTCTTCGCGATCCTCGACCTGGGGCAAATCCCCCAGTGTGGACGCATAGGCCACGTTGGCGTCCTCACCGGACGCCACTTGCCCGTAGGCAGTGTGCACATGGCCCGCCAGCCGGTCGAGCAGGGCCAACCGGTGCACGAGCAGGGCCGAGCCCGCGCGGGCAATCGAATCGTTCCACGCGCCAAGCATCTCGCGGCAGCACCAGGTCTCCTTGAGCAAGGCGTTACGCTGGGTCACGCAGCGCCCATAGGTGCTCGCAAGATCGGCATAGCGTGCGCTCAGCTGCATGCCAAAGTCATCGAGGGCGGCGCGGCGCACACTGGCGCCTCGCTTAACCATGTCCATATGGTCGGGGCAAAACAGCACGCTCGGCAGAACCCCGCGCACACCGGCAGCAGAGCATCTCTTGCCGTTGCGGCTAAACGAGCGCTTACCGTCCTCCGCGCTCAATCCCATATCAAGCACGCGGCCGTCGCCCTCGAGCCTCAGCTCAATCTTGCACGAGCCCACGCCGTCATGGACGAGCTCGGCTGCGGTCGGATGCCTAAACGAGGCGCCGCTCGTCAGCAGCTGCAGCGCCTCTATGAGATTGGTCTTTCCCGCCGCGTTGGGTCCCGCAAGTATCGTCACGCCCTCGTCCAGGGCAAGGCGATAGCTATCGAAGCTGCGGTAGTGCGCGACGGAAAGATCGCGGGCGAACATGGTCATGGCGCAGCGCTAGATGCGGACCGGCATGACCAGGTACAGGTAGTTGATCTTATCGTAGGACTTAAAGATGCCCGCCTGCGAGTAGCTCTTGAGCTCCAGCGTGATCTCCTTCTCCTTGGACAGGGCATTGAGGCAGCCGAAAATGTAGTGGTAGTTGAAGGCGATGGTACCCGACTCGCCCTCGGCCTCGACATCGATCGTCTCCTGCGCAAGGTCCTGGTCGTTGGAGATGGAGGATAGACCCATCTGGCCGTTCTCGACATCGATCTCGAACTTGACGGCGGGGTTGGCGCTCGCGATAACGGCCACGCGCTTGAGGGCGGCGTTAAAGGCGGCGACGTCGATCTTGACGCTCGTCACGCACGAATCGGGGATGAGCTGCTTGTAGTTGGGGTACACGCCCTCGATGCGACGCGACACGTAGGTGGTGTTGCCGGCCTCGAAGACGACCTGGGTGTCGGTAGCCCCGATCATGATGGTCGCTTGGCTGGCCATGATGTTCAGCGCGTCGTTAAAGGCGTCAGCCGGAACGTTGAGCTCAAAGGAGCCCTCGAGGGTCGAGGTCTCGACCTGCGTATCGCACACGGCCAAGCGGAAGGAATCGGTCGCCACCAGGCGCACGGTGTTGTTCTCGACCTTCATGTGCACGCCGCCCAGGATAGGGCGAGCCTTGTCGGTCGAGGTGACGCGCCACACGCGGCCGACCATTTCGGACAAGACATCGGTCGGCAGCTCCACGGCACTCTCGATGGCATAGGCCGGAAACTCGGGGAAGTCATTGGCATCGAGCGTGTTCAGCCTAAAAGAGCTCTTCTCGCAACCAATCAGCACCTGGCGCTCGGACAGCTCAAAGGTGACCGGGGCATCGGGGAGGGTCTTGGTGATATTGGAGAGCATCTTACAGGGGATAACCATCTCGCCCTCTTCTTCGACATGCGCTGCGATGCGATGACGGATTGAGATGGTGTAGTTAGAGGTCTGGAATTCCAAGATGCCGTCTTGGGCCTTAACGAGCACGCCCGACAGGATGGGAAGGGTGGATGCCGAAGCAACACCCTTCATAACGACGCCGATGGCTTGTGTAAGCGAGCTCTGGCTGACGGTGAACTTCATCTTTTAATACCTTTCTATAGATATAAATATCTTAATAATAGTAATAGCACTGACGAAACTGTTGATTACTCCCAAAGACGCAGGTCAGACCCAGAAAGAGAATCGACAGCAACCTGTGTGCAACAGGGGTGGTTTTCCACGTTCAAAACCTGCGCAAAACTTTTCATCACCGCGGGTTGGGTTTTAGACACCTTATGCCCGTGGTTTCGACAAGTTTTCAACAGGTGTCTCTATTTCCCTACGAGCGCAGTGTAATTTTATCGCGCAGCGACTTGAGGTCTTCGGTGACGGTGCGGTCTTCCTGGATCATCTTCTGGACCTTTTTGTAACTCGTGCTGACGGTCGAGTGGTTGCGGTTGCCAAATTCGGCGCCCACCGCCGTGGTCGTCATCTCGCACATCTCGATGGCCAGATAGATGGCAATATGGCGTGCTTTGGCGATATTGGCGTTGCGACGCGGGCCGATGAGCTCCTCGTGCGTCACGCCGTACTGCTCTTCGATGACGGACTGAACCGTCTGGACGTTGATCTTTTTGGCCGATGTGTCGAAGTACTGACTGGCGATGGCGTCGATATCGTCAAAGGTGAGCTCTCTGCCCTCGCGCTCGCGGTCGCCCGCCTCGCCGGCGCAGCGCTCGCAAAAGCTCTCGAGTTCGCGGATGTTGGTGCCCGAGACCTCGGCCATGTGTTTAAAGTGCTCGTCGGTCAGGTGCCCGCTGTCGCCCCCATAGGCCGCCAGCAGCGAGTCGTCGCCTGCCTCGGGAGCGGCGACGATGGTGTTCTCGTAATAGCGCTGCAAGATCTTGTATTTCATCTCGTAGCTGGGCTCTGCGACCAGGCAGAGCATGCCGGCGTTGAAGCGGCTGGTCAGACGCTCGTCCATACTCAGGTCCTTGGGGGCGCGGTCTGCCGCGATGACGACCTTCTTGTTGTTGCGGATGAACTCGTCCATGAGCTGGAAAAAGTAGTCCACGCTCGCGCGCTTGCCGATGATGTTTTGGATGTCATCGATGATGAGCACGTCCACGCCATGGTACGCTTGCATGATAGGGGCGTTGCTCTTCTTTTGGCGGTCGAACTCGGTCATCAGATCGTCCAGATATGCCTGGGAGTTGGCATACTTGACCTTGATCTCGGGCGACTTCTCGGCGAGCTCGTTTTTGATGGCAAGCAGCAGGTGCGTCTTGCCCAGGCCCGATTTGCCGTAGATGAACAGTGATGTGCACGTGCCGCGCTCGTCCGCGAGGGCGGCAAACTTGAGTGCCGAGCGATAGGCATGGCTGTTCTCGGGGCCGTAGACAAAGTTCTCAAAGGTAAATTTTGAGTTCGCGGCGAGCGGGGCTCCATCCGTATTTTGCTCGGCCGGCACGGTCGGTGCCGGCATGGGTGAAGCGGGGGTCGCAGCTTGCGTGGACTTAGTCGGCGCTCCGCCCTTCATCTGGTTCATCATACGACGAAAATCATCGGCCGAGAGCGTGTTTTTGATTGCAATGCCCGAATCCGCGCCCGCCGCTGCGTCGTGAGCGATAGGCATGTGCGTGACGGGTGCGTTCGTTGACGTCGCCGCCGCGGTCGGCAATGGTGCCATGGTTTCACGGGAAACATCGCTGTGCTGGTGCTCGATTGTCGGCACGTCGCCTGCGGAGGCCGGCGCCGCCGGGGAAGCAGCGGGAGCCGTGGCGGGCGCCGTCGCGGCAGCAGATTCGGCCGTTGCGCCTTGCGGTGCCACGATGTCGAGCGCGATCGGTGCAAAGGCGATTTCTTCCAGATAGGCCTCAATAGTCGGCTGATGCTTTTTGAGCTGCGCGATGGCAAAGCGCGAGGGGGCCTCGATCGTGAGCGTATCTTCGGTCAGGCTTATGGCGCGCGATTGCCCCAGCATGTTGATGAGGCGTGCATCTTGGCCGTCGCGCTGGCAAAAGGCGATGGCATCCCCCAGGATGATGCTTGCTTCCTCGTCCACTATCTCTCCCGTTCTTTAGCTCTGAGCTCGCACGCGAGCGGCGCCGAGTTCGGTCAGATGGTATTTCTGGCCATGCTTGATGACCAAGCCGGCCTGCGCCAAGTCATTGAGCGTGCGTGACCAAGTGGGGGCCGAGTTTCCAAACGCCCTCGCCAGATCGGTTGCACCGCACGCTTGATTTTGCGCCAGATAGCCCAGCGCGGCGTTGCCGCGATCGCTTACGAACACGTCCGGTTGTGGCTGCGCATACTGATTTGCTGCATTAGGATACATCATTTGAGCTGCTGGTTGTTGAGAACTCTGCATCGGCGGCATTTGCTGTTGAAAACTTTGAGGCCACTGTTGGTAAGGCTGCGGAGGCATCTGCTGGGCCCAGGGGTTGTACTGCTGCTGCGGCATCTGCTGGTACGGATGCTGATATCCCTGCTGGTACTGCTGCGGGAACTGCTGGCCATACCCCAGTGGTGGCATCTGCTGATATGGATATCCCTGTTGGTGCGGCTGATAGCCCATTTGCTGGCCGCCCGGTGCCCCCGTCGCCTGCTGCATTGCTGCTGCATCCTGATCCGCCAGCGGCATGGCCTCTGGCACGTTTGGCGGCATCGACATCGATGCCGCCTGGGGCTCTTGTGTGGGAAGCATTCCGGGCTGCTGCATCTGTCCCACGGGGGGCTGCATCTGCTGCGTTGCCATGGGCTGCTGCGCAAAAGCTCCCGGCAGGGGGTATGTGGGCTGCTCCGTCTCGGGCCGCACGGCAGCGCCGCGTCCGCCGGCGCGTTCGATTTCCTGCACGCGTTTAGGGTTCAGGCTTACCGTAACCACGGTGCCGTTGCCCATATTGTCCTCGATGGATACGGCACCGCCGGCGTTTTCCAAATACTCCTGCACCATGGGAAACCCTGCTCCGGTTCCACGGATGTAGCGCTTCATCTTGCTGTTTGCGCTGGTAACGCCAAAGTCGAAAGCGCGCTCCTTGTCGTCGATGCCGGGCCCCTGATCGGCAAAGCGGATGGTGTCTCCGCCGTCCAGAATCGAGATGATGGGCTCGGCAAAGTGCGCGTGGATAAAGTTTTCGACAATCTCGCGGATGACCATGAGCGAGATATGGCCACCTTGTTCTTTCATGCACTGGTAGACGGTGTTGGTCGTCTCTTCCAAATACGTGCGGACATCTTGCGGATCAATGACGATCACACGCGGTGTCGACAGCATGTCGTCATAGACGGCGATGCGCGCGGCGTACATGGCTTTCGGCGCCTGCGTGGTCGTCTGCTCGCCTTCCTTACGCTCTTCGCGCACGCCGGTGATGTGCTCGTTGTCGGGTGCCGGGTCTCCGGAATCGACCATGGTGTAAAAGTCGTCAGACATGCCGCTCGCAATCTTTCAAAAGGTTTCGAACAAATAGTAGCTCACCGTGCAATGTTTCTCATCTTTCGACAACTTTTCAAAACCTGTTGAAAACTTTGGAAAACGGACGAAAAGTTCTCAACATTGCCAACATGACCTGTTGAAAACTCGATGAAATATCGTGAAAAGTTGCCATGCACCGCTAAATCGAGCTCGGCTTATGGGGGAACCGTGTGAACTGCGCAACCTTTTACCTTTGATTTCTTGACATTTGAACATTGATTTCCCTACAATCTTCAAGCTCACGTGTCTATATCTGCGTCCGCGCCCCCGCGGACACTCGAAATGCAGCAGGAGGAACTTAAGATGAAGCGTACGTATCAGCCTAATAAGCGTAAGCGTGCCAAGACCCATGGCTTCCGTGCCCGTATGGCCACTAAGGGTGGTCGTGCCGTGCTCGCCCGTCGTCGCGCCAAGGGCCGCAAGCGTCTCACTGTCTAGCAGCGATACACACATCTCGCATGAAGACTATTAAGTCTCGGCAAGATTTCGAGCATGTGTTCAGTCAGGGGCGTCGTTTCAATCACCCTCTGATTCGAATGACCATATGTGAATCGGTTGGCGAAGGCGACTCCGGAAGGGTCGCCTTCGTTGGTGCTAAACGGCTCGGTTGTGCTGTCGTGCGCAACCGTTCTAAGCGTGTGATGCGCGAGGCCGCCCGCAGCTGTGGATTTCCCGTTGCGGGTTATGACATCATCTTGTTCGCAACTCCCAAGACGAGGGTTTCCTCGCCGCAGGAGATGGACAATGCATTGCGTTCGCTTATGAAACGCGCCGGCGTTGCCGGGGAGGAGCGATGAGCAATCACGTTTTGCGACGTGTTGCCATCGCTCCTATTCGCATATATCAACAGGTTATTTCGCCCTTATTGCCTGACGCCTGCATTTATTACCCAACGTGCTCGCAATACGCCGTCCAGGCGATTGAGAAGTACGGTGTTTTGAGAGGCTGCTGGCTTGCCGTGAGGCGCATCGCTCGCTGCAATCCCCTGCACGTCGGCGGTTATGACCCTGTGCCCTAGCGGGCACTCGCTATCGGAGGAAAACTTACATGTGGGATTGGATCGTTAACATCCTTTTCGAGCTGCTCAAGCTCATCCAGACCTTTGCGGTCGACTGGGGCCTGTCCATCATCATCCTGGTGGTCATCATCCGTCTGCTGCTGACGCCGCTTATGCTCAAGTCGACTAAGTCGACGGCACGCATGCAGGTGCTGCAGCCCAAGATGCTCGAGATCCAGGAGCGCTATGCCGACGATCCCCAGCGTCAGGCCGAGGAGATGCAGAAGTTCTACAGCGAGAACAAGTTCAACCCGATGGCTGGTTGTCTGCCGCTGTTGATTCAGATGCCTGTCCTGTTCGCCCTCTTTACGCTGCTGCGTAACCTGCCGGACTACTTTAACGACGGCACGTTCTCGTTCTTTAATATTCTGCCCGACCTGACCACCACGCCGAGTGCCTCCTTTGCCGATGGCTTTATGGTCGCGCTGCCTGCGCTGGTCTGCCTGATCCTGTTCGCTGTCCTGACCCTGATTCCGCAGCTCTATATGTCGCGCAACCAGACCGGCCAGCAGGCTCAGAGCATGCGTATGATGGCCGTTGTCATGACGGTCATGATGCTTTGGATGGGCTGGAGCCTTCCCGTTGGTGTTCTGCTGTACTACGACGTCTCGTCTGCTTGGCAGGTTATCCAGCAGATTTTTGTGACGCAGAAGGTCATCGACAAGGCGAAGGCCGATGAGGAGGAGCGTCTTAAGAACGCGCCGCTGCAGGTTGAGGTCACTCGTCGCGAGAAGAAGCCGCGCCCGCACAAGAAGAAGTAGTGGGATATCAATCTTATTTAGGTACCTAACTTTTGGAGTACGTTATGTCTGAAGAGATCATCGAGGATATGCTTGAGGAGGTTGCCCCGCAGGTCGCGGGCGATTATCCCGAGATTGCACAGCGCTACAAGGCTGGTGAAGAGCTGACCGACGAGGAGCTCGACACCATTGCCGATGTCGCGATTTCCATCCTGCGTTCCATCCTTTCGCACTTCGATGCCGCCAACTCTCCTATCGATGAGTATGAGGGCGACGAGGGTGAGCTGATTCTGGATGTAACGGCTCCCGACCTTGCTGTTCTCATTGGCCGTCATGGTCGCACCCTTGATGCCCTTCAGGTTATGTTCTCTTTGCTAGTGAGCCGCAAGCTCGGCTTTAGGTATCCGGTTGTAGTGGACGTTGAGGGATACAAGAGCCGCCGTCAGGACAAGGTTGCCTCCATGGCTCAGTCTGCTGCCGAGCGTGCCATCCGCACTCATAAGAGTGTTTCGCTTCCGCCCATGAATGCCTACGAGCGCCGACTTGTTCACATTGCACTTCGTGGCAATGATGCCGTCGATACTCATTCTGAGGGTTCTGACCCTGATCGCCATGTGGTGATTGTTGCTCGATAATCTACTCGAGCTTATGCTAAGGGGACGTGGTTTCCACGTCCCCTTTTTTTGTCAAAAGTTCTCGATACACTGATTTTTGTCAGAAAGGAGCTTTCGTTGTTTGTACTTACTGATCAGCAAGCTGACGAGATGTTGACTCGTCTAACTTCCTATTGCAAAGAGTATTCCTTGAGCGTATCTGATGTTGAGCTGAGGAAATGTATTCAGCATTTGGATTTGGTTCTGGAAACAAATAAGACAACTAATCTCACCCGTATTCTTAACGTAGAAGATGCTGCAGTACTTCATATCCTCGACTCACTTGTTCTGCTCCCCTATATCTATAAGGCTCCTGAGGGAGCTTTGCTCGATATGGGGACAGGTGCGGGCTTCCCTGGTATTCCGTTAACCATAACCACGCATCGTAAAGCTACTTATATTGACTCTGTTGGTAAGAAGGTTGATGCCGTCAATTCTTTTGTTCATGCTCTTGGACTGAAACATGCTCATGCGGTTCATGATCGCCTTGAAGAATATGCTCGAAGCCATAAGAAGCAGTTCTCTGTTGTAACCGCCCGCGCTCTGGCCCCTCTACCGATTCTTGTTGAGTATGCGGCTCCGTACCTGAAGGATGGAGGGCTATTTGTTATCACCAAGGGCAATCCTTCAGATGAGGAGCTTGCTTCCGGTATGTCAGCAGCTAAGATTTGCGGCTTTACTTTGCTTCTGAATGACGCAATTGATTTGCCTGAAGGCTTGGGTCACAGGGAGTTCATTGTTCTTAAGAAGAGTCATCCAGCATCCGTTTCATTGCCTCGTGCAAATGGCATGGCAAAGAAGAATCCGCTTGCCTAGATGTTTCACGTGAAACATAATGGATACTAACAACTTGCAGTGTTTCACGTGAAACATGGCGGTTGATATCGATTCGGAATGTTTCACGTGAAACATCCTCCGTTTGACAGCTTTAATACACACCAGGAGGGACCGTGGGATTTCGCGACGTTAAGCGTTCTAAGAGCGCAAAAGACACGCGTATCATTGCAATCATCAATCAAAAAGGCGGCGTCGGTAAGTCAACGACAGCTGTAAATCTTGCAGCAGCACTTAGTGAGCAGGGTCGTAAGACACTGATTGTCGATTTTGATCCACAGGGAAACAGCACCAGTGGATTTGGAATTGAAAAAGAAGACCTTGATCACTGCATCTATGATGCATTGTTGAATGATGTGCCGGCAGAATCGCTTGTTCTTGATACAAATTGCAAAAAGGTATTTGTAATTCCGGCAACAATTCAGCTTGCAGGCGCAGAAATTGAGCTCGTAAGCGCAATTGCTCGTGAAACCCGCCTCAAAGATTTGCTTGAGCCGATTCAGGACGAGTTCGATTTCATTTTCATTGACTGTCCTCCTTCGCTCGGCCTGCTTACTATCAACGCCTTGACCGCAGCAGACAGCGTTTTGATTCCGATCCAGTGCGAATATTACGCGCTCGAGGGCGTTACAAAGCTGCTTGAGTCAATGAAGATGGTCAAATCACGTCTGAACAAGGGCTTAGACACCTATGGAGTGCTTATGACCATGTATGACTCGCGTACTTCACTATCGAATCAGGTTGTTGAGGAGGTTCAATCGTACTTTGGTGATAAGGCGTTTAAGACGCTAATCCCTCGTACGGTTAAAATCTCCGAAGCTCCGTCTTTTGGAGAACCGGTAATTACCTATGCACCTCAAAATAAGGGTGCAAAAGCGTATATGAACCTTGCAAAAGAGGTGATCAAGCGTGCCTAGTGTAAAGAAACGTGGCGGATTGGGACGTGGACTCAATGCTTTGGTCTCAGAGGCCGAGTATGAGACCGGTGGTTCGGCTGCATCGGCTTCAAATGCCGCATCTGAAACGAAACTACCTATTGAGGATATCGTTCCCAACCCTAATCAGCCGAGAATTCACTTTAACGAAACTGAACTTCGCGAGTTGAGCGAGTCAATCCAAGAACATGGTGTTTTGCAGCCGCTTTTGGTTCGCAAACATGGAAACGGCTATGAGATCATCGCTGGTGAGCGTCGTTACCAGGCGTCAAAGCTTGCTGGTCTTGAAGAACTGCCTGTCATCATTAAAGATGTAAATGATGAAGAGATGCTGGCTCTTGCTCTTATCGAAAACCTTCAGCGTTCTGATCTGAATCCCGTCGAAGAGGCTAAGGGCTATCGACAGCTCATCGATGCCAGCGGTATGACACAGGAGGCATTGTCGAAGGCAGTAAGCAAGTCACGCTCTGCAATTACAAACTCGCTGCGTCTTCTCGATCTCCCCGAAATAGTTCAGCAGATGATTTTTGAGGGCAAACTTACTGCTGGTCATGCACGTGCGATTCTTGCAGTTCCCTATGAGGACGCGCGTATTCGACTTGCAGAGAAAGTTGTTGCAGAGGGCCTTTCCGTAAGAGCGACAGAAAATCTTGCTCCGTTGTTTTCTGCCGGAGAGACACCTAAGACTCCAAGGCCTGCAACGCCTCAGTCTTTTAAAAAGGCTGCTCGTGTGCTTCGTCAAGTATTTAATACCAACGTACGTGTGAAGAGTTCGCGCGGAAAGAACAAGATTGAGATTGAGTTTAAAGACGAGGAAGAACTCTCTCGTATTCTTGGCGAAATGATTCAGTTTGATCAAGGAGACCAAGATGAGGAATAAGATTTTAACTGTGATTGCATTGGCGACGACTGTCGCGGCTGGTGCCTTCGCTGGCTATAAGATCGCGACAGACGATGAACTTCGAGGTCGTTTGCTTCGTGGTGCGCAAGATATCGTCGATACTTCCAAGAAGAAAATGGATGTTATGACCGAAGATGTTGCCATGCGTACTGCTCAGGTAACAAAGAATCCCAAGATTAACCAAGGTTGGGTTAGCAACCAATGGGAAAATGTAGGTTATTAGGTACCTAACAATTACTCAGCATATTTTGAGGGGTCCTTGTCTGATTCATGAGACAAGGACCCCTTATTTTGGCCGTAAAACATGGGACAGGTAACAGCTGATTCAAAATTAAGGTCAATAAATGAAACGACCCCGGTTGCATATTCTGCAACCGGGGTCGTTCGATGTTTCACATGAAACGTTTTGGGGTGCGACTCCCCTATGCGTTCTTCTGAACTTTGAAGCGCTGCTTAAGCTGTCCGCAAGCGGCGTCAATATCGTTACCACGGGAATTACGAATCGTGGTCTCTATGCCACGGGACTCAAGACGACGCTGAAGATCCTCAACCTTGTGAATCGGCGACGGCTTGAGCGGGCTGCCCTCGATGTCGTTAAGCTGAATCAGGTTAACGTGGCACAGCGTTCCCTCGCAGAAGTCGCAGAGTGCCTGCATCTCGGGATTCGTATCGTTGACGCCTTCGATCATGGCATACTCATAGGTCGGGCGGCGGCCAGTCTTCTCGGTGTAGAGCTGAAGCGCCTCGTGCAGGCGAAGCAGCGTGTATTTCTTGACACCGGGCATGAGCTTATTGCGCGTCGACTGGATGGCGGAATGCAGGGAAACGGCAAGCGTGAACTGCTCGGGGATATCGGCAAATTTGCGAATACCGGGAATAACGCCGCTGGTAGAGACGGTGAGGTGACGAGCGCCGATACCGATGCCATCGGGGTCGTTGAGGATTCGCAGGGCCTTGAGAACCTCGTCGAAGTTGGCAAACGGCTCGCCCTGGCCCATGAAAACAACGCTCGTGGCACGCTCGCCAAAGTCGTTGGATACATGAAGTACCTGGTCGACGATCTCTTGAGCGGTCAGAGAACGCTTGAGGCCGTTGAGACCGGTAGCGCAAAAGGCGCAGCCCATGCCACAGCCTGCCTGGGTGGAAACGCAGACGGAAAGCTTGTTGCGACGGGGCATGCCGACAGTCTCGACGGAAATGCCATCGTGGTACTCGAGCAGATACTTGCGCGAGCCATCTTTGGAAACCTGCTTGGTGAGTTCAGTCGGCGTGTCAAAGGCAAAAGCCTCTTTAAGCTGCTCGCGGAAAGCCTTGGGAAGGTTGGTCATGTCGTCAAACGAACAAACGTTCTTCTCGAAGACCCATTCGATGAGCTGCTTTGCGCGGAAGGCGGGCTGGCCAAGTTCGGCCACGAGCTCGCGAATATCGTTTTGGCTCAAGTCGCGAATGTCCTGAGATTTAGTCCTGGGATTCATGGAAGCCTTTCGATTTTGGGGAAACGTAGAGGGTATCGCTACAATATGGTATCAGCTGCAGAAATTATAGAGGAGGAGTCTGCCCATGCCGGGTAAAAGCCTAGAGAACATGCACGTAGCGGTCTTGGCGGGCGGTCATTCCGCTGAGCGCGAGATCTCGCTCAATTCGGGAAAGAACGTTGTGGTGGCACTGAAGGAAGCCGGCTACACCTCGGTGGAGCTGCTCGATACGGCCGCTGATGACTTTATGGTAACCATGGCAACCGGCGGCTTTGACGTGGCGTTTATCGCGATGCACGGTGCCGGCGGCGAGGATGGTGCCATGCAGGGCGCCATGGAGACCCTGGGTATCCCCTACACGGCCTCGGGCGTGCTTGCCAGCGCCTGCGGTGCCGACAAGGAGGTCTCTAAGCTCCTGTACGCCAAGGCGGGCATTCCCATTGCCCCCGGCCTTGCGCTCGAGGTGGGCGATGAAGTCGATATCGATCATATCGTCGAGGTTTGTGGCGAGCGCTGCTTTGTGAAGCCGGCCGTCAACGGTTCCAGCTATGGCATTTCCCTGGTCCATGAGCCCTCCGAGCTGCCCGCGGCAATTGCCAAGGCGTTTGAGTACGGCGACAAAGTGCTGGTCGAGAAGTGCATCGAGGGTACCGAGATCACCGTCGGCGTGTACGGCGAGGACGACGTGCGCGCCCTGCCGATTGTCGAGATTCGCAAGCCCGAGGACTGTGAGTTCTACGATCTGGACGTGAAGTATGTCGACCCTACGGACATCCATCGTATTCCGGCGCAGATTTCACCCGAGAATTACGCTCGCGCTCAGGAGCTTGCCTGTGCTGCTCACAAGGCCCTCGGTTGCCTGGGCATCTCGCGCAGCGATTTTATCGTGAGCGAGGACGGCCCCGTCATCCTCGAGACCAACACCATTCCCGGCATGACCGATACGTCGCTGTATCCGGATGAGATTCGCCACACAGACGACATGACGTTCCCGCAGGTCTGTGACAGCCTGATCCGTATGGGCCTTCGTCGAGCGGGCATTGCATGCTAATCGAGGACGCGGTTTCGTCAGGAACGCCGCAGTTTGTCATCGACTCCTATGCCACGCTTGCCGAACGCGCCAAAACGCAGTCCTTCGGCCTTATCGAGGAAGATGTGATCGTCCTCGATACCGAGACCACAGGTCTTTCGGTGCAGGACAACGAGCTGATCGAGATCTCGGCGGCCCGTCTTTCGGGCCGCGAGATCGTCGACCGCTTCGATACCTTCGTGCATCCCAAGCAGCTAATTCCCGCCGAGATTACCGAGCTCACGAGCATTACAAATGCCGATGTGGCAGATGCCCCGTCGGCCGCTGAGGCCGTCGCCGCTCTCGCCGATTTTGTCGGTGGTTGCCCGGTGATCGCACATAACGCCACGTTCGATCGCTCGTTTATCGAGTCGGTCAAAGGCGGCGTCAACGTGAGCGATATCTGGATCGATTCGCTGGCGCTGTCGCGCATCGCGTTTCCGCGCCTGGCCTCGCACAAGCTGTCTTTTATGGCCGATCTGTTTGGCTGTGACTCGGTATCACACCGTGCCAATGCCGACGTCGACGCCCTGTGTGGCGTATGGCGTGTGTTGCTCGTGGCGCTCACCGACTTGCCCCAGGGCCTCATGGCGCGCCTAGCCGACATGCATCCGGATGTGCCTTGGTCCTATCGTCCTATCTTCTCATTCTTGGCGGGGCAGAACCCTGGTTCTATCTTCTCTCTCAGCGCCGCTCGTGCTGACGTTCTCAAGGCCGATCGCGCCGACGATCGGGTGGACGCCGACGATCTGCCGGTCCTCAAGATGCCGAGTCGTGAGGAGATTGAGGCAGACTATGCGCCGGGTGGCCTGGTCAATCGCATGTATCCCACTTACGAGCCGCGTGATGAGCAGATCGCGATGGCGCTCGAGGTCCGCGATGCGCTGGTCACGGGCACACATCGCGTAATTGAGGCGGGCACGGGCGTCGGCAAATCGATGGCCTATCTGGTGCCTTTTGCCGAGGCAGCACGCCGTAACAACATCACGGTTGGTATTGCGACCAAATCGAACAATCTTGCCGACCAGCTCATGTACCATGAGCTGCCAAAACTTGCCGAGCAACTGGACGGTGGTCTGTCATTTTGCGCTCTCAAGGGCTATGACCACTATCCGTGCCTGCGCAAGCTTGAGCGCATGAGCCGAGGCCAGGTCGAGATTACCACCAAGCGCGATCCGGCGGACACGCTCACGGCGGTCGCGGTCATTATGGCGTACGTCTGCCAATCAGCCGATGGCGACCTCGACTCGCTCGGCATTCGGTGGCGCAGCGTCAACCGTCCCGACTTTACGACGGCCTCGCGCGAGTGTGCTCGTCGCCTCTGCCCGTTTTTCCCTGATAAATGTTTGGTCCACGGCGCTCGCCGTCGTGCGGCGCATGCCGATGTGGTGGTCACCAACCATTCCCTGCTGTTCCGCAATGTCGCGGCCGAGGGCAGGATTTTACCTCCGATTCGTCATTGGGTAATCGACGAGGCCCATTCCATCGAGCGCGAGGCGCGCCGCCAGTGGGCGCGCGTGGTGTCGGCGGACGAATCACGCGTTCTGTTTGAGCGCCTGGGTGGCTCGAGCACCGGCGCGCTAAGCCAGGTTTCCCGTGATTTGGCAACCTCCGAGGGCTCTACGCTCTATCTGGGCCTTACTGCCAAGGCGACGTCGACGGTTGCGCGCGCGAGCATGGCAATCGCCGACGTGTTCGATGGCGTTCGCGAGCTCGGCCGCCGTGCGCGTGGGGGTTATGACAATGCCAATCTATGGATTGGCCCCGAGCTGCGCGAATCTGACTACTGGCATGATTTCTTACAGTCGGCCTACACTGGCATCGACGCATTGGAACAGGCTGACAAGAGCGTCGACGCGCTGGTGCAAGCCGTCGCCGCCGACAAGCCCGAGGTTGTTGTCGACCTGGGTGATATCTCGCGTCGCCTGCACGAGCTGGTCGAGAACCTCAAACTCATCATTGATGGCACCGATGAACACTACGTGTATTCGCTGCAGGTCAATCGCAGGCTGCGTGCCGGCGGAGAGTCGATGACCGCAGAGCGCATCGACATTGGCGAGGCCTTGGCAACCGAGTGGCTGCCCGAGGTTCACACGGCTATCTTTGCCTCGGCGACTATGACGGTGTCCAAAAGCTTTGAACACTTTAACCATGCGGTCGGCCTCGATCGCATCGGTGCTTCAACATCCTCATCGCTGCACTTGGACTCGAGCTACGACTTCGATTCGAACATGGCTGTAGTCGTTGCGGGCGATATCCCCGATCCGCGCGATCGCGAGAGCTATCTTACGGCGCTCGAGCGCGTGCTGGTCGACGCCCATCTTGCCATGGGCGGATCGGTGCTCACACTGTTCACCAATCGGCGCGACATGGAAGACCTGTACGCCCGCGTTGAGCCCGAGATGGCCCGTGCGGGTCTGGAGCTCAACTGCCAGCAGCGCAACTCATCTCCTCGTCGCCTGCGCGACCGGTTTATCAACGAGCCGACCTCGTCGCTTTTTGCGCTTAAGGCCTTCTGGGAGGGGTTTGACGCCAGCGGCGAGACGCTGCGTTGCGTCATCATTCCCAAGCTGCCGTTCTCGAGCCCCACGGACCCGCTCTCGTGCGAGCGCAACCTGCGCGAAGACCGCGCTTGGGCGCGCTATTCGCTGCCTGAGGCGGTGCTCGAGGTTAAGCAGGCGGCCGGCCGCCTTATCCGCTCGTCGACCGATTGCGGCGTGCTGATTCTGGCCGACCCGCGCCTGGTGACGAAGGGCTACGGAAAGAAGTTCTTAACGTCGCTGCCCACGAGCTCCTACCAGCGCATCGAATCGGCGCAGATCGGGCACTATCTGCAACTGTGGCGCGCACGCCACGAGCGGCGGCGCTAAAGCGGACAGACGAGGGTTTTTGCCATATCGCACAGACGCTTTGACAGGGCGGGGTCATCCAAGATGCGGATGGCTCCGCCCGCTGCGATTACCTGGCTCAGTAGCCAACGCTCGGAGCCGTAATGCACGGTTACCGTTGCCGTGTCTGTCCCGCTGCGCTCGATGAGGGTGATGCCGGCCCAGTCCAGATGCTCCGCCATATCGAATGGCATCAGGAGCTTTGCGCTATGCTGCGTCCGGGCAAGGGAATCGTGGAGGGATGCGACGTCCGGTGCGTGAGACACGACGGAGTCTTCCGTCAAGGTGAGTCCCTCGATTTTATCCATGCGATAGGTGCGCTGCTCATCGACTGCGATGTCCCAGGCAATCAGGTATGTTTGGTCGCCGTTTGCCGTAATGCGCAAGGGGTCGACCAGACGCTCGCGTGGCCGTGCATCGTCCATCGAGCGATACGAGATGCGGCAGCGAACGCCGTCCTGAATGGCGCAGCTCAGCTGCTGCCAGTGCGACCCGTGGTTGACGGTGTCAAAGACGCGCTGGTTATAGCCGAGCTCTTCGGGCAGAAGGGCATGTCGAATCCGAGCTGCCGTCTGCGGCTCGATCCCCAACGATTCAAGTTCGTGGTTGAGCACAGCGCTTTCGGCGGCACTCAGGCGCAGCGGTAGCACACGTCCGGCGTTACCGGTGAGGACCACACGCTCGCCGTGGCATTCGCAGATGATGCGCGCACCCGATTCTCGGTCCGCGAGCGTCGAGACGATCTCGAGAATCTCGTCGAGCGATACTCCCGTGATGTCAAAGCGGCCGCAAATCTCGGTTCGTGTCATGCCGCTCTCGCCGGCGGCGTAGAGGGCCTCCATGATGTCGATGGCGCGCGAGAGTCTCTGCTCGCTGGTGAGTTTACGCACGGGCATGCTCGTGCACCGTCCTTTCGATGAGGTGGTTCCACGCCTGCTTGAGCGATTTGGGGGCCATGGGCCTCATACCGTCCATGGCGTGGGCCATGCAAAATGAGGCGGCGGCTTCAAGGTCGCGCACGTCAACGCTCCAGGTCCATCCCGCATCGGTGTGTGCGAGCTCACCTCGCCCGCGCGTGAGGCCGTTGATCATATCGATCTGCGTCTGAGGGGCGAACGAGAACGTGGCTGCAACGGGCGGTCGGTCGGCGAAATCGAATTCAAAGAACAGATAGTCGTTGAGATTGAAGTCCGCAGGGATGGCGTAGGCCTTCGAAGGACGCCAAGCGCGAACGATACGGTCGCAGCGGAATGTCCTGATGTCGTCGGTGACATTGTCGAGGCCGCAGAAGTACGCCACGCCCTCGCGTTCGAACATGCCGTAGACACAGACGGTACGTTCTTTCTGCTCGCCGCGTCCGTTCTGATATAAAAATCGCAGCGCGCATCGCTCGGCAAAGGCGCTCCATACCGCATCGACGGTGGGAGAGCGGCGGATCGGTGCTTCGTCCACCGCCGACATGCCGGTGAGGTAGGCAATTTTGGAGCGAATATCGGCAAGCGGCGCGGCAAAAGTGGAAGAGCCGGCCGCTAGCGTCTGGTCGATGGCGTTGAGTAGGATGTCGGCGTCGTCTGCGGTGATGAGGCCGCCTGCAGCAAACGTGTGCTCGCGGTCGATTGTCCACGAGCTTTCCTCGGTCTCCTGCGCACCGGCGGGGCGAACCTCCTTGATTAAGATGCCACGCTCGAGCAGTTTGTCACGATCGCGCCGAAACTTGCGCTTATCCGAGTCGATGTTGCCCGAGCCATATCCCAGGTCAGAATCCAAGACGATCTGCTCGGTCGTCAGCGGTTCGGGGGAGCTGTTGAGCACAAAGAAAAGGTTGAGGATGCGCTGAGCCGTTTTATCGAAACTGGGCTCCGAACTTCCCTTTTTAATTGTCGCGGTCGCGTCGCTTGCCGTCATAGAGTCCTCGCATGAGAAGGTGATTTGCTGCCATGATTTTAGTCCGATATGGAGATTAGGCTATATCCTTGTCCGCTCGAGGCGTTAAGATGGCCCGAATTCGGTCGTTTGCGCTCGCTCGGGGTATACTTTCGACTATATACGGTTCTAATGTGCATGCATTGGGCCTATTTGTCGGATTATGGATGTGGAGCGCACATGGCGAACACCCAGAACTATATTAACCACCTGCTGCAGAACACCGGCATTACGCCGGCATGCAGCGAAGAAGAGCGCTTGGCTGCCGAGGATATCGCTCAGATCTTCCGCAACCACGGCTTTGACCCCGAGGTTCAGGAGTTCAATGCCCCGGCGCCCAGTAGATTGGCATTTGCCGTTACCGGTATTCTTGCGTTTGCCGGCGCCCTGCTGATGGGCATCGGCGGCGGTATCGGCTTGGTCGGCACCTTGCTGGCCATTGTCGGCGCCGTTCTTTACGTGCTCGAGCGCACGGGCCACCCCGTGGTTTCGCGCCTGGGCAAGACGGGCGTGAGCCAAAATGTCATCGCCTACCACAAGGCCTCGGGCCCGCTCGCGTCTCCGCGCAACCGCCCGGTGGTCGTTGTCGCACACTACGACTCTCCCCGTGCTGAGCTGCTCGCCCGCGAGCCCTATGCTTCGTATCGTGCGCTCATCGCCAAGCTGTTGCCCGTTGCCACGGTTGCCCCTGCTGCCGTTGCCATCCTGCGTATCCTGCCGCTCCCCGGCGCGCTCAAGGTTCTGCTGTGGATTGTCGCGATCCTCGCTTCCCTCGTTGCACTTGCCAACGCGGCAAACATCATCTCTAACCGCCACATTCTTCCCTATACGTCCGGCGCGGTGTGCAACAAGTCTTCTGTCGCCGCTATGCTCGGTGTTATGGACAACGTTGCTCCCTTCCAGGGCGAGAACGAGTTTCCCGACGATGTTCCGTTCGATACCTATTTTGGGGAGCAGAAACGTCGTGCCGAGGAAATGGCGCGCGCGGCGGCGGAGTATGCCGCGGCCCAGCAGCAAAACGACTACGGCAACACCATCGAGTACGAAGAGCCTACCTACGCCGAGGACGAGTTCGGTCAGCCGATTGCTCCCGACGCTCAAACCGAGCCCGAACAGGGCGAGGCTTTTGACGAGCAGATCGAGGGCTTTGAGGGTGCGTCTGCCGACGAGACGCTGATTGGCGCCATCGTGCCCGAGGATCAGAATCAGGCTGTCCAGGCCGAAGAGTTCAATGACGAGGTTCCCGCTGCTGAGCCGGCGGAGGAGCCTGCCGCGGCCGAGCCCAAGCCCAAGCTCTATCGCAACGCCGCCGGCAACATCCGCTTTGGTTCGGATGCCATCCGTGCGCTCGGAATGCTTCCCGAGTCCTGCACGCTCGATTACGAGGAGGGCGAGGAGCCGACGTTTGAGCCCGAGCCTGCGCCCGCTGTCACCGTGGATGATGAGTCTGCCGCGGTTACCGCTGCCGTTGCCGAGCCCGAGGCGGTGTCTGCGATCGATCCCGCGGCAGGACTGGACATTTTGGCTCCCGCCGCGCCGGCGCAAGACGTTGCGGACGAGTCTGACGACGATTACGTTGAACAGCCGAGGCGCGTGTCTTACGAGAGCGATACTGATTTCTCTGCCGAGATTCCCGCGGCAACGCCCCATGCCGATATTGCATCCGCGTTCTCTTCGATTGGCGCCAGCGCTTCCAGCTTCTTTAAGGGTGCGCTTGCAAAGGGCAGGAAATTTGTCGACGATTTCGAGGAGAAGCGCGCTGCCGCACGCGAGGCTGCCGAGCAGGAGGCTATCGCTCAGCAGCAGGCAGCCGAGGCGGCACGTGAGCGCGCGGCGCAAGAGTTTGAGCAGAACGAGGCTATGCAGTCCGGGCCCGTCGACGCTGCCGAAGCTACGACGTCCTTTGAGTCCCAGCAACCGACGTCAGCGGATGTTGTTGAGGCGACGACGTCTTTCGAGGCTCAGCAGCACGTCGATAGCACCATGTCGTTTGATGCCGCGCAGTTCGATTCCACGATAACGTTTGAAAAGCAAGGCACCGCAATTGCCGAGCCCCTTCCTGCTTCCGATGAGCAGGGCGACGCGGCAGACGATGACGAGCCCATTGATGCTGCCGAAATCCAAGATGCCGCCGAGGACGAGTCCGTCGAGGCCAACTCTGACGAAGAGCAGTACGCGGCAGCCGATCAAGGTGATTCGACCGAGGTCGAGCAGGAGGAAGTGCCTGCGGTTTCCGAGACTCCCGAGACGGATGAGTCGAGGCCTTACTCCACGCAGATTTTCACCATGCCGACCCCGAGTGGTTCCGGTGCCACGGTTGCCAATGTCGCTCCCACCCAGGACGAAACGGTCGATTCCCTTATGGCCCAGATTTCCTCCCAGGCATCGCCGCGTCCGCAGATGAATGTTCCCGATCCGGCGTCGGCACCGTCGCCTGCACCTTCCTCGTCTCCGCTGGCTTCGGTCCCCGATCCGTCGCTGCCGTCTATGAAGCAGGCAAACGTTGCGTCTCGCACGTCGCTGTTCGACCTTCCCGATCCCTCTGCCCAGGTCAACGACCCCTTTGCTACTGCCCAGGGTCCCGAACCCACATCGGCACCCGTTGCGCCTCCTATGCCCGTTGCGTCGGGCGCGCAGCCGATCGAGACCATTTCGGCTCCCGCCCCGGCGGCACCCAAGTCTCGCAAGCGCGGCCTGGGTGGCCTGTTCGGTCGTAAAAAGAAAAACGAGCAGGACAGCATGAGTGACTGGCTGGGCGTCGAAGACGATTACGATGCCAAGAAGTCCGGTCGCGGCATCGGTTCGTGGGATAACTTCGAGGACGATAACGATGGCTGGAAGGGTGGCGCTACGTCTTCCGATGGCGCTTCTTCCGAAGATATGCTCTCGGCTGTCGCCTCTATGGGCGATGATGAGCTGCTCGGTCACGATATCTGGTTTGTGGCAACGGGCGCCTCGGATTGTGATGGCGCCGGCATGAAGGCCTTCTTGGCTTCGCATCGCGATAAGCTCCGCGGCGTATTCTTTATCAATCTTGAATCCGTCGGCGCCGGTAGGCTTTCGGTGGTGACGGTTGAGGGCGAACAGCAGCTGCTCAAGGGCGATCGCCGCATCATGAACCTGGTCAGCAAGGTGTGCGAGTCGTTCCATGTCGATTGTGGCGCGCTCGAGATGCCCTATGCCAAGACCGATGCCTATGCCGCGCTCGAGGCGAGCCGCCGAGCCCTCACCATCGCCGGCGTGGACGGCACGCGTCTGGCTTGCGCTCGTACCGAGGACGACCTGCCTCACAATGTCAACCCGACGAACATTGCCACGGTATCCGAGGTCGTGACCGAGGTTATCCGCCGTTCGTAGACGGAGCTCTAAGGAGTCAACGTGTTTTCGTATATTAAGCGCCATTGGCCTGTCTACGTGATTTTGACCTTGATTGCCATTGCGTTAGGATTTGGGGCTGCCTACATCGTGGGTGCAAAGGGCTCGACCCCCGCCTCCGCAATCAGCGAAGAGGTGGAGCAAGAACAGAGTACGGGTGCCGATGGGATTCCTGAGTCCGAGCAGGCAATCGTTGATGGTGGATCTTCGTCTGCAGAGTAGATACGGCGATTTACATGATTGAAAGCGGGCGAGCCAGGGGACTGGCTCGCCCGCTTTTTCATCGCGCTAGCGCTTCTTTGGGGTCGACCTAAGGCGAGCGAACCATAGGGCTGCGGCACCCGAGGTCAGGAGCGCGGTGATGCAAGCGGCGATGGGAACTGATCCTGTTGCCGGTAGGTCCTGCGGTAGGGTACAGCGTTGAATGACACGGTCCTCGTCATGTGACTCAAGTTTATCGCCGCCGCCGTTGCGGCAAAGATCGACGCGTGCGCTGTTGGTGAGTGCGGTTTGGGGCGTATAAGCCGACGTCGCCTGCATGTGCACGATTGCGCCCCGAGCGTCTGTGCCAAGGATTGCTTTGGCATCGTCAAGGTCGTCGTGCTCATCTTTGAGATCATCGCGGGTCCAAGAATCCGCATCGCTTCGAGTCGTAAAGTCGGCGGCTACCGCACCGTATTCAATGCGAATGCCCGTTACGACGGTATTGGACGCAAGGTCGAGTTCTTTCGCCTCGAGTGTGGTGGATTCCGTGGTCGAGACATCCGCCTTCCAGAGGTGCCAGCCGTCGTAATCGACGAGGCGGCAATCCTCACCCAGACTTTCCCTTACTTCGTCGGACTCAAGCCAAGGATTTTCGTGCCCATCGTCAAGTGTCGCGTTTGCCGGCTCATCGACGTCTGTCGAGTCCAGCGGCGTCGTGCGATACCACACGTTGCACAGACCATTGAGGTCGCCGATGGCGACGGGGGTTTCGATTGAGACGAATCTCGCCGTATCGTCCTCGGCACACTCAAGATCATCGGTAATTGTAAACTCATCAACCCAGGTAGTTGAATCGTTTCGAGCGTCGATGGTATAGGAGAAAAGCCCATCCGTATTGGTTTGCATCGCGGCACGGTTTTTACCATCGCCGTTAGCCAACAGGTCCTTTTCGATAGGTTGGACAAGTTCCTGACGCTTGTCGACCTGCCCCTTGATCTCGATGGGCGCATCCTTCATCGCGACGGATTGGACTTCTCCCGTATCCTTTATTTCAAACGTTATCTCCTCGGCAAGGTCATAGGTCCGCGGAGACATCATTTCGCGCAACGAGTAGGTGCCGGGTGCAAGATGTTCGACGCGGTGTGGCTTGTCGGATGAGGTCCAGGAGTCTATTTCGGTTTTATCGGGACCATATAAGGTGAGCTGTGCGCCTTCCACTTCCTGCTCACCGCTTGCATCGACCTTGGAGATATCAACCTTGGTGTAATCGTTGGATACGTTAAGCCGTGCTTCCACAACGGGTGTTTTCTGGTCGGCATAGGTAAGGTCGACGATATGGTGCGTCCGGTCGAGTAAGAAGCCAGCCGGCGCTTGAGTCTCGACAACCTCGTAGTGCGCGGTGTCAGATCCCAGCGGGAGGTCGTCCGCGCGTGCTTCTCCAGTTTCATCCGTCGTGACGGTAGCGACAGTCTCACCGTCGAGCGCGGCGATGCTACCGTCGGGGCGCACGATATCACCCGAAGCACGGATCTCAAAGATGGCGCCCGCGAGGCTGCTGCCATCTACGGCATCGGTTTTAACGATCCTGATGTTTCCGATCGCGGCGTGGTCATAATACGAGGCGATTGCAACGGGCGTTAGGTTCATGTCGGTGGGTATGTTTACCTCGATCTCTTCGCCGACAAGATAGGGCTCTTTGGCCGAGGTTTCGCGTACATAATAGGTGCCCGGCACGAGCGATTCGGGCAGTGTGACGGTCCCGGTCGCGTCAGTCGTAAAGGTGTCCATTACGTTATGTGCTGGATACCAGCAAGTTTGTGAGACAGGTTCGTGATTGCTGTCGAGGAGTTGGAAGGTGAATCCGGCTAGGGGAACAGAAGCGCCTGTTTGGGCATCGCGTTTTACAATCTGGAGATGCGTCGACAGAGCGTGGTTGTCTACGATATATTGAAGCTCGGCGCCGTCGGAAATCTGATTGGCCCCGACGGTCCATTCCCCTGCACGTTTAAAACCCTCGGGGACGGTTTCCGGAACCTCGCGAACCGTGTAGCCGGCACGGTCGTATGGGACGGCTCCGTGGACACCGGCGGGTCGCTTGCCTGTGCCGAACCATGCTTCGGGCTGATCTTTGGTGGAGGCAAAGCCATAGATGTTTGTGGTCAGTGTGCCAACAACCTGCTGAGAGCTGTTGCTGACAACCTCAAAGACAACACCACCCGCCGGCTGCTCCAGGCCGGATTGGTCGCTATTGCCGTAATCCTTGAATTTGGAAATCTCAAGGTTAAACGCAATGGGGATATCGGAAACGCGAGATTCGATCTCGACCACGCCTGAATCGCCGAGTTGGTCGGCTCCAACGGTATAGGTCCAGCTGTCGTTGGATGGCAGGTAGCCCTCGGGGGCTTTTGATTCGTAGATGGTAAAGGTTCCTAAGGGGACATCGGCGAGGGGGGCCCGACCGCTTTCGTCGGTCGTGAGGATTTGTGCCCATCCAGGGGTTGATTGCGACACACACGTGAACTTTGCTCCTGCGAGCGAAGCTCCAACTTGGGGGCCTGCATTCGTCGCGGCATCGAGCTTTGCGATGCGCAAGGTAATGGTGCCGGGCTGTTCATCAATGGCGACCTGTCCACCGTCATTCCCCGTGGTAAAGGCGATGCGATCACGACGGGGGACATAGCCGGCCGGCGCCTTCGTTTCAACTAGGTAGTATGCCGTGTTGGGCAGAAGTGTTGCTTGCGCCCGACCGTTGCTGTCCATCTGGATGGTGCCGACATGCGCGCCGCTGGCGCTCTCAAAAATATCGAATGTTGCCCCGTCAAACTGATAAGTATTGTTTCCGCTGGTAATGGCGGCGTTTGCAGACTGTTTTTTGAAGGAAACGGAGACCGCCGGCAGTACATAGAGCATGTCTTGACGTTTGCTGCCGCCCGATACGGCTCCTAGATAGCGTCGCGCGCGGTGCGGAGCGGCTTTGATGCTTCCTGATTTTGCGCTGTCGTGGAGCCACCGCGCCGCCGCCACGACTTCATTGTCAGTGGTAAAGTGCCCACTCTTGGTTTTGCCCTGAGCGGTCGTGTAAGAGTAAGTACCGTCGACATGGGTAGTGCCGTTGAGCATCCATACGGCAAGCTGGGTTGCGGCGCGGGCGCGATCGGGTGAAAGATGGTAACCGCCAAACGACGTGGCGGTAGGATATCCGTGACAAACGATTGCCGCGAACTCGTCGTCGAGCCACACCCAGCCTTGATCAAAGTTGAGCCATGGGCCACCCGGTTTGGTGGGGCCGGGGCGCTCCTGGTTCATGCAGTAGGCAATCGAGGTGTCTTGAGCTTCATACTTGCCGATGAAGAAGGGCCCACAATCATCGCTAATAGTGCGGAAGCCGAGCTGGTCGTAGCCATCGACGGCAAATGCGGCTCCCGGTGCCAGGCAGCCGAAAAGCAGGAAGAGGAGCAGGAGCAGCGGACCTGTTGCGATTGCGCTGTGGACAGAGTGCGTGGGTGCGTTGGACATGGCTGCTCCTTATCCCTCGTGCGCCGCACGGGGAGGCTGCGACGCGTAGGATGAGGCTACCCCCGAGGTTCATGCGGGTAAGTACCGGAGCCTGACCAAAAGCTTGCCCAATTCCTGACAAATTGAGCTCAAATACAACAATCAAGCAAAAGCGCAGGTAGAAGATAAGGGGAACAGGAAGCCAAAGGTCCTCGTCTCCACAATTGACGCGATTTTCAAACGAATCTCCACAGCTAAAACAAGCACCACCACCCTTGTATCGAACAAGACAACCGCGTTATACTAGCCAACACACAAGCGGGCATCGCCAAGTGGTAAGGCATCAGCTTCCCAAGCTGACACTCGCGGGTTCGAGTCCCGTTGCCCGCTCCATTCGAATTTCAGGCACGGTAACGTTTCGTTACCGTGCCTTTTTCAATAAAGTGCCGGGACTCGAACCCGACAGGGTGCGAGCGTTAAATAAACGCGAAGCGTTTATAGCGAGCAGGCAAGGTCGCCGATAGGCGGCCGCAGCCGGTGCGGATTTGCGAAGCAAATGCGCGGACGTCCCGTTGCCCGCTCCATCAGCAAAGGAAGACGTGGGGACGGACAATTCGGCGGAGTCTTCCCCTTCGGCTTCGTGAAGCTGAGGGGCTCGCCTGAAGCCGGTGCGGATTTGCGAAGCAAATACGCGGACGTCCCGTTGCTCGCTCCAATTCCAAAATGTTAGGTTAATGCCTGCTGCCCATACTTGCACCTGCGCACGGTACAATGGATGGGTTACGACCAACGTGCCAATAACCAAAAAGGAGCCGCTATGATCGATCGCTATACCCGCCCGGAGATGGGACACATCTTCTCCCTCGAGAACAAGTACGCCATTTGGCAGGAGATCGAGGTTCTGGCCTGCGAGGCCCAGGCGGAGCTCGGCAAGATCGGTATTTCCAAAGACGAGGCCCAGTGGATCCGCGACCATGCCAACTTTGAGAAGGCGAAGGTCGATGAGATCGAGGAAGTCACGCGCCACGACGTCATTGCCTTCCTGACCAACATGAAGGAATACATCGATGCCGATGTTCCCGAGGGCGACCCCAAGCCCAGCCGCTGGGTTCACTATGGCATGACCAGCTCGGATCTGGGCGACACGGCCCTGTGCTACCAGCTCACCCAGGCCTGCGACCTGATCATCGAGGACGTCAAGAAGCTCGGCGAGATTTGCAAGCGTCGCGCCTTTGAGGAGCGCAACACGCTCTGTGCCGGCCGCACTCATGGCATCCACGCCGAGCCGATGACCTTCGGCATGAAGTTTGGCTCTTGGGCCTGGGAGCTCAAGCGCGATCTGGATCGTCTTGAGGACGCCCGCAAGAATGTTGCCTTTGGTGCCATCTCGGGCGCTGTCGGCACGTACAGCTCCATCGAGCCGTTCGTCGAGGAGTATGTCTGCGAGCACCTGGGCCTGGTTCACGACCCGCTGTCCACGCAGGTTATCAGCCGCGACCATCACGCCTATCTCGCCGGCGTTCTCGCCACCACCGCAGCCACCTGCGAGCGCATCGCTACCGAGGTCCGCAATCTGCAGAAGACTGATACGCTCGAGGCCGAGGAGCCGTTCCGTAAGGGCCAAAAGGGCAGCTCAGCCATGCCGCACAAGCGCAACCCCATCACCATGGAGAAAGTCTGCGGTCTGTCGCGCGTCGTGAAGTCCAACGCCCAGGTTGCCTTCGATAACGTCGCCCTGTGGCACGAGCGTGACATTTCGCACTCCTCTGCCGAGCGCGTCGCCCAGGCCGATAGCTTCATCGCCCTCGACCACATGTTCCAGTGCCTCATCCGCGTTATCGACGGCCTGCAGCTGTACCCTGCCCGCATGATGGCCAACCTCAATAAGACCCGCGGCCTCATCTTCTCCTCCAAGGTGCTGCTCGCCCTCGTCGACACGGGCATCACCCGCGAGGACGCGTACGCCATTGTGCAGGAGAACGCCATGGCAACTTGGCACGAGGTACAGGATTGTGTCTCCGGCCCCACCTTTAAGGAGCGTCTCGAGGCCGACCCGCGCTGCACCGTCAGTCAGGAGAAGCTCGACGAGATCTTTGATCCGTGGGACTTCCTCACCCGTATCGACACGGTCTTTGATCGTCTGGAGCAGCTGAGCTTCGAGTAGGTTCGGGCATAACGTTAGCTTTTTAGGGCGCTTTGCTGGTAATGTGTGTTGCCGGCAAAGCGCCTCGTTGCATTTAGGGAAAGACGGGGATAATAGTCGTCTCGAATAACATTCTGAGAGGGGATCGCATGATTTCGTTTGATTACAAGCCTCAGGGCGTGTGTGCTCGCAATATTCACCTTGATCTTTCCGATGACGGCAACAAGGTGATGGGCGTTGAGTTTACCGGCGGCTGCGACGGCAATCTCAAGGCTATCTCCAAGCTGGTCGAGGGCGCTCCTGCCGATCGCGTAATCGAGGTTCTCGCCGGTAATACCTGCGGTATGAAAAAGACCTCCTGCGCCGACCAGCTTACACGCGCTATCGAGGCCGCTCGCACCGAGATCGCCTAATGGGTATCGCCGATCACATCAAGAACGGAATATCGCGTCGCGGCTTTGTACTCGGTGGGGCTGCCGCGGGCGCTGCCACGGTGCTTGCCGGATGCTCGAAAAAAACGGGCACCAGCGATGATGCCGCCGGCGAGCCGCAGGTTATCAAGGACGATTCCAAGATCATCTCGATTACGGATGAGTACGAGGCAGTCGACATCGATCTTGAGCCGGCGGCGTCGTGGACGCTGCCTCTGGGTACGCTGCTGTACTACTGCGACGGCGATTACGCCGCGGCGATGATGGCGCCCGCATCGGCGCTGCACGCCAACACACTCGGTGTGCTCAACCTGGGTGATGGCTCGCTTACCACATTAATCGAGGATCCTATCGAGGGCACGGGATATGCATTCTACGATGTCCGTGCCGGCGACGGCGTATTCGCGTGGGTTGAGATGAACTTTGCCAATTCATCGTGGAAGCTCTACGCTCAAAATCTGTCGGGCGCTTCGCTCTCTGGCGACGTGGTTGAGCTCGATCGAGGTGGCAAGGACTATGATCCGCCCCTGTTTACGGCGTTCGGGTCATCGGTCATCTGGTATAAAATGCCTTCGGCAGGCGGCAATAAAACGAGTAGTGATTCGTTTTGCTATCGTCGCTCGCTTGATGAATCCAAGGCCGAGGTAATTTGGAAATCGACGGGCCGCTTTGCATCGGCCCCGCGCGCGAGCGACGGCATTTTGACCATCTCGCCGCGTGTCCGCAACGACGAGGGCGTCTACTACGGCATAACGGCAATCGATCTGACCGACGGCAACAACACCAAGCGTGCCCAGTTGGTCCTCCCTTCGTCAGTTTCGCCTTTCGAGGCCGTATATATGGGCGATACCTTCGTGTTTTCTATCGAGGCGGCCTATAGTGGCGTGGGCAGCCTGGGCAATATGGGCACGTATATCGGTAATGAGGGAGGGCCGTACCTCTTCCTGTCACGCGAGCCGCTCGCATGTGCGGCTGGCAAGAAGAATAAATACCTTGTTAAGGTACAGGCGTCGCATTTCCTGATCGACACCTCTGCCAAGACCTATGGCTCGCTGCTGTCGCCCGACCGCGCTTTGGAGTATGGCGATTATCCAGCTACGGCGGGAAAATCGGACTCATTCCTTACGTACGCCACGGTGCGCAACAGCCAGGGTATACCAGAGACGGTCACTGCACGCCTATTCTCTCTTTAAGCTTAGAGGGGTTAAAAAGGCGCCAACAGGGGAATAAACGCGTTGTAATTGTGAGTACCGCCCGCCGAGCTGCCGCGTCATAGCGGCATCTGGCGGGCTCAGGTGCGTTAAAATGGGCTTGTTCTTAGCTAATTGAGACAGGGGGGCCGTGTTATGGCTTCAGATGCAAAAAAGATTCTGCTGGTCGAGGATGAGAAGGCAATCCGTGACGCCGTCGCTGCCTATCTCGAGCGCGAAGGCTACTGGGTTGTGGGCGTCGGCGATGGCCAGTCCGCGATCGAGGAGTTCGAGAAGCATCAGTTCGACCTGGTCGTGCTCGACCTTATGCTCCCCAAGATCCCCGGCGAGCGCGTTTGCCGCACCATTCGCGATACCTCGGATGTCCCCATCATCATGCTGACGGCTAAGGGCGAGATCGAGGACCGTATTATCGGTCTTGAGCTCGGCGCCGACGACTATCTGATTAAGCCGTTCTCGCCGCGCGAGCTCGTCGCCCGCGTTCGCGCTCTGTTCCGCCGTGCCCATCAGGCCGACGAGCCCGCCGTCGAGGTACTCGACTTCGGCGATCTGGTCATCGATATCTCGGGCCACAAGATCTTGGTCGAGGGCAAGGAAGTCGATCTGACGGCTTCCGAGTTCAAGCTGCTCACCACGCTTGCCCGCCATCCCGGCCGTGTGTATAACCGCATGGAGCTGGTCGAGAAAGTGCTCGGGTATGACTTTGAGGGCTATGAGCGCACCATCGATAGCCACGTGAAGAATCTTCGCGCCAAGCTGGGCGATGATCCCAAGAAGCCCAAGTGGCTCTACACCGTCCATGGTGTCGGCTATCGCTTCGAGGCTCCGGCCAAGACCGATAAGTCGGACGAGAAATAGGGAAATCACATATGACACCTGCGCGCTTTGAAATCGGACAAAAGCACAAGCAGGAGAGCGAGGCGGGTTCCAAGGCTAGTTGGAACACGCCTCGTTCCGATTCACGGCCAACGATGAGCTATCCCTCGCGCATGGCACTTGCTTTTGCTCTGACATCGCTCATGACGGTATTGGTGCTGGTGGGCGTTGTCTCTGTTGTGTGGGGCACGGTCTTTTCGGATTACACACGCTCCAATATCGTCGAAATCGCAAATTCCGCTGCCGAGAAGTTGGCGACCTCATATGAGGAAAATGGCTCTTGGACCGCGGGAGAACTGCGCACGGTCGCAACGTCGAGTTTGGTTTCCGACGATCTGGGCATGCAGGTCGTCAATAAAAAGGGTGTGATCGTTTATGACGATTCCTGGCCCTCGGCAAGCGCCACCGCCGATGTACGCGAAAACCAGGCTACGACCGACGACACGAGCGGCAAGAGGGCATCGCATAGCCCGGTCTCGTCTGCTCCAACCGACTCCGATAGCGTTGCTAACGTCGAGATTGTAACGTCTTCCGGCGAGCATGTCGGACAGGTAAAGCTGTGGGCCATCGGCTCCGACGCTCTGCTCACCAAGGCGGACTCTGCGTTTAGGGAGAAGACCTTTAACGCCATGGCCCTCGCCGCGGTTGTTGCAATCTGCATTTCGGTCGTTATCGGATCGCTCGTGTCGCGCATGCTCACCAAACCGATTCATCGCATCACCAGTACCGCAAAGCAAATCCGTGACGGCGACCTGTCGGCTCGCACGGGGCTGCGCGGTGATGACGAGATCGATCAGCTGGGTGAGACCTTCGATGAGATGGCCACCTCGCTCGAGAAGGATATGAAACACGAGAAGCGCCTGACCTCAGACGTTGCACACGAGCTTCGCACGCCGCTTATGGCCATGCTCGCAACGGTCGAGGCCATGCAGGATGGCGTGTATCCCACCGACGATGAGCATTTGGAGACCGTTGCTTCCGAGACGCGTCGCCTGGCTCGTCTGGTGCAGCAGATGCTCGACCTATCGCGTATGGAAAACAGCACGGCTCCGCTCAATCTAGAACCGGTGGACATGGTTCCGTTCGTGCGATCGATTGTGAACGGCCAGGAGCGTCTGTTTGCCGACCGTGACCTTCGTCTTCGCTTTGCAGATGAAACCCAAGGGCACGACGATGTCGTCGAGGCCGATCCCGACATGATCACGCAATGTGTTATCAACCTCATGAGCAACGCCATGCGCTACACCCCCGAGGGCGGTTGGGTCGTGGTGTCGGTGCTCAGTGACCGCAGGCACGTCAGCATTGCCGTTTCTGATACCGGCATCGGTATTGCCAAGGACGATCTGTCGCGCATCTTCGGCCGTTTTTGGCGCGCCGATGCCAGCCGTGCCCGTGAGGCGGGCGGTCTGGGCGTGGGCCTCGCCGTGACTAAACAGATCGTCGAGCGCCATCACGGCTACATATCCGTGGAGTCGGAGCTTGGAAAGGGTACGACTTTTACGATTCATCTGCCTCGCGAGCACACGGCGGACGCGGCATCTACTACAATGGAGCACTAGCTTTTCGCTATTCGGTGAAGGAGGGGTTTCGTCCCTGCCGCTCCGAGTTTGCGAAAACGTGCGGGAAAGAACCCGCATTACTGTCGTATTTTGGTAAGGAGTGACTCACGTGACAACGATGGAGCGTCGTCCGGATTCCCGTGGCAAGGTTCGTGATATCTACGATGCCGGTGAAAACCTGCTGATGGTCGCCACCGACCGCATTTCTGCGTTCGACTTCATTCTTCCCGACGAGATTCCGTTTAAGGGAGAGGTGCTCAACCGCATCTCAGCATTCTGGTTCGATAAGTTTGCCGACATCGTTCCCAACCACCTCGTTTCCATCGACCCGGCGGATTTCCCTGAGGAGTTTGCTGAGTATCGTGACTACCTCGCCGGCCGCGCCATGCTGGTTAAGAAGGCCCAGACGATTCCTATCGAGTGCATCGTCCGCGGCTATCTGACCGGTTCGGGCAAGAAGACCTACGACGAGAACGGCACCGTCTGCGGCATCCAGCTGCCTGAGGGCCTGACCGAGGCTTCCAAGCTTCCCGAGCCGCTGTTTACGCCGTCCACGAAGGCCGAGATCGGTGACCACGACGAGAACATCTCGTTCGAGCGTTGCTGCGAGATCGTGGGCGAGGACATCGCCACGCAGATTCGCGACCTTTCCCTCAAGATCTACAAGGCTGCCGCCGAGTATGCAGCGACCCGTGGCATCATCATTGCCGACACCAAGTTCGAGTTTGGTGTCATCGATGGCAAGGTCACGCTGATCGACGAGTGCCTCACGCCTGACTCCAGCCGTTTCTGGCCTGCCGCCAGCTACGAGGAGGGCAAGATTCAGCCCAGCTACGACAAGCAATTCGTCCGCAATTGGCTCAAAGCCAACTGGGATATGACGGGGGAGACCCCGCACCTGCCCGCCGAGGTCATCGATGGCACGTCCGAGCGCTATCGCGAGGCCTTCCAGATCATCACGGGCTCCCAGTTCACAAGCATGAAGGAGAACGCATAAGTGAGTACCCGTAGCGCCACGAACAAGCGCACGCAATCCCACGAGGTTACCGGGGTTGCGCGCAAGTCCGCTGCATCCGCCAAGCCCGCCCGTCAGGCAGCGAGCTCTGTCCGCGTCGTGCCGGCTTCGTCTAAGGCACGCCGCAAAGAGCTCGAGAAGGGCGAGAACCTCGAGGGCCTCTCTAAAGAGGAGAAGCGCGCCCGCAAGGCTAAGCAGCGCGCCCGCGAGGATCGCATCTACACGGTGTCGAATATCCTTCTCAAGCAGGATGAGGACTACACCAAGCGCCGCCGCATCTGGTGGGCCGTGCTCGCTATCGGCATGGTGCTCGTCGTGGCCATTTGGGCTTCGCTGTACTTCGCTCCCGCTGGCATGGTGTCCAGCCCTGTCCAGATGGTCGGCATCGTTTTGTCTTACATCGTCATTTTGGGTGACTTTATCTACGACTTCGTTCGTATTCGTCCCCTGCGCAACATGTACCGCACGCAGGCCGAGGGCATGTCCGAGAACAAGCTCAACGCCCTTATCGAGCGCTCGGCTGCCGAGGAGGACAAGAAGGACTCCAAGAAGAAGTAGCGTTTGCATGCATACTTATCGCTAAGATATAAGGCGCGTCGTTTTTGCGGCGCGCCTTTTTACTGTTCTATAGATAGATGGAGTGGCACATGATTCGAGCTGCCCTGACGGTCGAAGAGGCTCTAGAGGGCATGAAGGCCCTAGAGCCCAAGATTAAAACCTATGCGCGCCTGGTTGTCCGCAAGGGCGTAAACGTCAAGCCCGACCAGGAGGTTGTCGTTCAGTCTCCGGTCGAGTGCGCGCCGTTTGCGCGCGTGGTGGTCGCGGAGGCCTATGCCTCCGGTGCCGGTCACGTGACGGTTATTTGGGCCGATGACGCCGTGACGAGGCTCACGTACGAGCATGTCGAGAAAAGCTATTTTGAGCAGACGCCCGAGTGGAAGCGCCTGCAGCTTGATTCCCTGGCCCAGGATGGTGCCTGCTTTATCTTTATCGAGGGTGCGGACCCTGCCGCCCTTAAGGGCATCGATCCCGCTAAGCCTGCTGCAGCTTCTAAGGCAAGGAACACGCAGTGCAAGGTCTTCCGCCGCGGACTGGACTACAACATCAACCCGTGGTGCATCGCCGGCGCGCCGGTCGTTGCCTGGGCGCGCGAGGTGTTCCCGGGAGACGCCGATGAGGTTGCAATCTATAAGCTGTGGAATGCGATTCTGCACACCGCTCGCGCCGATGGCCAGGACCCGGAGAGCGACTGGGAACTCCATGACGCCGCATTCGAAAAGAACCTGCGTTTTCTGAACGACAATCGTTTCGACTACCTGCATTACACCTCGGCAAATGGAACCGATCTGACGATTGGCATGACGAAAGGTCACGAGTGGGCCGGCGGCAAGGGCAAGACGCCCGATGGGCACCCCTTCTTCCCCAACATTCCCACCGAGGAAGTCTTCACCTCGCCTGATCGTATGCGTGCCGACGGTATCGTGTATTCGGCTATGCCGCTCATTCACCACGGTAACAAGGTTGACGATTTTTGGATTAAGTTCGAGGCGGGCCGCGTAGTGGACTACGATGCCCACGTGGGTAAGGCGACGCTTGCGAGCATTATTGACACCGATGAAGGTGCCGCTCATCTGGGTGAGGTCGCGCTTATCTCCAAGAACACGCCGATCCGTGAAAGTGGCGTTCTATTCTATGACACGCTCTATGATGAGAACGCTAGCTGCCATCTCGCGCTGGGTGTCGGTTTCCCCGAATGCATCGAGGGTGGGTATGACATGTCCAAGGAGGAGCTCCTGGAGCATGGCGTTAACGTCTCGAGCACGCACGTCGATTTTATGATCGGCACGGACGACATCGATATTACGGGCATTACGCCTGATGGACGTGAAGTTGTGATTTTCCAGAACGGCCAATGGAGTTGGGAATAGTCCCAGACCGTGGTACAATGCCACCTGCGGGCCGTTAGCTCAGCTGGCAGAGCAGGGGACTTTTAATCCCAAGGTCCAGGGTTCGAACCCCTGACGGCCCACCATAGACTAAAAAAGCGACTGGCGGATGCCGGCCGCTTTTTTGTTGCCGCGACATGGGTTCGAACCCGTCGGGGTACGGAGCCGAGTAAACGCATGAGCGTTTGCCAGCGCAGCGCGCAAGGCGCGAAAGCGCCGCAGCGGCCGCCTGCGGAGCAGGCTGAACCCCTGACGGCCCACCATAGAAAAAAGCGACTGGCGGATGCCGGCCGCTTTTTTGTTGCCGCGGCACGGGTTCGAACCCGAACTTCTCTATATATAAGAACGCTTGGCGAACAAAACCTGCCTTTTACCGACGGGAAACAAATAGCTGATGCTTTTGGAGTAAAGTGGCGCTCCAGAGATGACCGATGCCTTAACACCTATAAACCAGCTGGTCATCGCCAATATCAGAAGCCAATGCTTCAGTTTTAACCTCAGTGATGCGACTGAGGGACCTATTCATTTGTGAACAAAATATGGAGTGCGCGATTCCCGCCCCCGGCGCCCCTCCGGTCTGGCAATATATCTCCTTGCCGCGCGGC